>CAXTNU010000192.1:0-7541 GCA_964245595.1 uncultured bacterium
TTCGTCGAATCGCCGGTCAGGGCGCGCGCGCCGCCCTCGGACTCGCGCCGCGCGCGCTTGGCCGCCGCGGTCAGCGCGATCGCGAAGAACTCGTCGAACACGATCCGCTCGTGCGCGCGGTCCTTGGCTTCCAAGTCGCGCGGCGCGTGCACGTCGTGCCAGGCCGCATCCAGCGGCGGAAAGCCGAAGCGGCGCACCAGCTCGAGCGGCAGCGCGTCCTCGTGCTGCGCCACGAGGCGGTCGAGGTTCTTGGCGATCGCGCCGCGGATCGCCCGGCTCGGCAGTTCCTTCGAGGCCGGGTAGATCGGCACGATCTCGCCCTCGAAGCGCTGGTTCTCGCTCAGCGTGCGGTGGCTGGTCACGTTGATCTCGGGGAGCAGGCCGGCGCGCGTGACGCGGCCCGCGACGAAGAGCCGGTCGCCGGCCGCGAGCTTGCCGAACAGGTAGGTACGGCCGAAGAGCTTGGCCTCGACCCGGCCGGTGTCGTCGGCGAGCACGACTGTCACCAACGGAAAGCGGCCCTTGCGCTCCTTGACGTGCACGACGCGGCCGACGACGATCGCCTCGCCCTCGCGCAAGGCGCTGATCGGCAGCGGTTCGCGCCAGTCGAGGTACGCGCGCGGCACGTAGCGCAGCAGCTCGTCGGGCGTGCGCACGCCGAGCTCGGCGAACTTCGCCGCCGTCTCCGGTCCGATCCCGGCCAGCCCGGCCAGCCCGTGCTTCGCACGTGCCGCCCGGACCGGCTGGGCGCGCGGACCTACGTGCTTGGCTGCGCGCGCCGGGATAGCTCCGCTCCGATCTCGTCGAGCGCCACCCCGCGCTCCGCCAGCAGCACGAGCGCGTGATAGAGCAGGTCGGCCGTCTCCCACACCAGCTCGCGCTTGTCCGCATTCTTCGCCGCGATGACGACCTCGGTCGCCTCCTCGCCGATCTTCTTGCCGATCCGGTCGACCCCGCCCGCGAACAGCTTCGCGGTGTACGAGCCCTCGACCGGATCGGCTTTGCGGTCCGCGATGACGCGCGCGAGTTCCGTCACCGCGCGCGCGAACGCCGCGCCGCCATCACCGTTCGCGTTCACCTCCGTACCGGTCGGAGTGACGTTCGTACTCGAGCTCGTCACGGCGTACACGTCCGCCGCGGCATCGGATGCCGCCGCACCGGCCAGCGGCAGCGGGTCGCCGAAGCAGGACGGTGCGCCGGTGTGGCAGGCGGGGCCGTTGGGGATCACGCGGTACAGCAGCGCGTCCGCGTCGCAGTCGAGCGCGACGGACACGACGCGCTGCGTGTTGCCCGAGCTCGCGCCCTTGTTCCAGAGCTCGTTGCGCGAACGGCTCCAGAGCCAGGTCGAGCCGCTCGCCAGCGTGCGGTCGAGCGCCTCGCGGTTGGCGTAAGCCAGCGTCAGCACCGCGCCGCTGGTCGCGTCGGCGATCACCACCGGCGCCAGGCCGTTCGCGTCCCAGCGCACGTCAGCGACGGTCATACCGCCACCGGCTCGCGGCGCACCGTAATGCCTTCGGCGGCCAGCGCGTCCTTCAAGTCGGCGATGCTCAGCTCGGCGTAGTGGAACAGCGACGCGGCCAGCGCGGCGTCGGCGTCGGCCTCGCGAAACACGTTCACGAAGTCGGCGATCGCGCCGGCGCCGCCCGAGGCGATCAGGGGCAGGTCGCAGGCGGCGCGGATCGCGCGGGTCAGCGGCAGGTCGAAGCCGTCCCGGGTGCCGTCGCGGTCGATCGAGGTCACCAGCAGCTCCCCCGCGCCGAGCCGCTCGCACTCCGCCGCCCAGGCGACCGCGTCGCGCCCGGTCGCGGTCCGCCCGCCGTCGACCACGACCTCGAAGCCCGAGGGCTGGTGCGGCGCACGGCGGGCGTCGATCGCGACCACCACGCACTGCGCGCCGAATCTGCGCGACGCGGCCGCGACCAGCCCGGGGTCGCGCACCGCGGCCGAGTTGATGCTGACCTTGTCGCAGCCGGCCCGCAGCAGGTCGTTGACGTCGCTCGCGCCGCGCACCCCGCCCCCGACCGCGAACGGGATCGTCAGCTCGCGCGCGACGGCGCGCACCACCGCTCGAGTGGCCTGACGGCCTTCGACCGTGGCGGTGATGTCCAGGAAGACCAGCTCGTCGGCGCCCTCGGCCTCGTAGCGGCGGGCCAGGGCGACCGGGTCGCCCGCGTCGCTCAAGTCGACGAAGCGGACGCCTTTGACGACCCGGCCGCTCTTGATGTCCAGGCAGGGAACGATGCGACGGGCCAGCACGACCCGGCCACTTTTCGATTGCCGCGGCGGATCGGCCCGCAGGGCCGAGGCTGCTACGCGCTCTTGGAGTGCTTGGCGACCAGGATGTTGATGTCGTCGGCACCGGCCTTGCGGATCATCGTGATGCCGACGTCCTGGTGGCCCCACGCGAAGCGGAACTTGAAGTCGAAGCGCTCGACCCCCGAGCCCGGCTTGGCCGCGAAGACGTCGAAGCGGCCCTTGAAGTCCTGCACCGCGGTGCAGGGCGCGACGTCGGTGAAGAAGTTCAGCCCGAGCGTCTCGCCCTGGCTGCGCCGGGCCAGCTCGGCCTCGGCCTTGTTGTAGCGCTTGATCGTGCCCCGCCGGTCCAGGGTGATCACCCCGTCCGGATAGGCGTCGAGCGCGGCGCGGTCCAGGGCGAAGATGGCGTCGTCGGTGATCGGGGTCGAGGACATGCGGCTCCTCCGTGATGCGGGTGCGGAACGCTCCGAGCGTTCGACTCCTCCGACGCCCCGGTGCGGCGCGCGGTGCCCGCTCGCGGCCGCCCCGCCGGCGGGCTTACCGAATCCTTACGACGCCGACTGCCCGAGCGGGCTGAACGGAAGCGCCAGGCTGTTCTCGTCGTCCTTGACGATCCGGATCGCCACGATCGCCAAGTCGTCTTGCACCCCGCCGCTGTGGGCGTTGGCGGCGTCGAGCAGCCGGTCGCAGAGCGTCTGCGGGTCGCTCGAACCGTCGGCGAACAGGGCCGCGATGCGCTCCTCGCCCAGCAGGTCGCCCGCCGCGTCGCGCGCCTCGCTCAGCCCGTCGGTCGCCAGCAGCATGACGTCGCCCGCCTCCAGCGGCACGGTCACGGTGGCGTAGTGCTGGTCGGTGTCGATCCCCACGATGGTGCCGGTCGGGGGCAGCTGCTCGACCAGCGAGCCGCGCCGCACGTAGGCCGTGCCGTGCCCGGCGCTGGCGTAGCGCAGGGCCGGCGTGCGGGCGTCGAACGCGCCCAGAAAGAGCACCACGAACACCGACGGGTCGTCGAACGTGTCCAGGAAGAGGCGGTTGAAGCGGCCCACGATCTCGCCCGGGTCCTCGGACTCCGAGGCCAGCGCGCGCAGCGCGTACTGGGCGAAGGCGGAGTGGCGGGCGGCCTCGATGCCCTTGCCGCTGGCGTCGGCGACCAGGATCCAGCCCCGGTCGGGCCCGGCGCGCCAGACGTCGAGCACGTCGCCGCCGACCAGCGCCTCGCGGCTGGCCGAGGCGTAGGCCGAGCCCATCCGCGTGCAGGGCAGGCGGGTGCCGCTCACGCGCAGGGTTCGCTGCAGGGCCACGACCAGCGACTGCTCGTGGGCCAGGCGCGACATCGCCTGGGCCCGGCTGGCCGCATAGGCGAAGGCGATGATCGCGAAGACGGTCACGATCCCGACGCTGAGCGCGACGGTGGTGTCGATCTCGCGCTTGAGGGTGGCCTGGACCTGGTCGCCCTCGGCGGTCAGGGCGCGGCGCAAGGTCTTGGACTGCGCGCGCATCTGGTCGGTCAGGACCTTGCCGTAGGCCTGATAACCGGCCGAGTCGGGTGAGACCGGCTTGCGGCGCAGCGGCAGGCCGACGCCCTGCTCCCACTCGTCGTGGAAGTGCCGCAGCTGGGCGACCGCGGCCGGGCCGCCGGCGACGTCCTCGCTGCGCACGCGCTCGGCCAGGGCCCGCGCTTGCTGGTCGAAGCGCGGGTTGGGCGGGCCGTCGGGGTCGAGGAAGTTCGGGTCGCGGGTCGCGACGTACCCGCGCAGCGCGGTCTCCTCGGCGAGCTGGGTCGCGAAGAGGGCGTCGAGGTCGCCCCGCATGTCGGCCAGGCGGATCTGGGCGTTCGAGGCGGCGTCGAGCTGGCGAACGCCGACGAGCGGCCCGGCGAACGCGGTCGCGACGAACGCCGCGACCAGGAGAACGATTGGAGGCGACGCCCAGAATCGAACTGGGGGTGGGACTTTTGCAGAGTCCTGCCTTACCACTTGGCTACGTCGCCGGCGTCATTTGGAGCGGGTGGCGGGAATCGAACCCGCGCATCAACCTTGGGAAGGTCGCAGGCTACCATTACATCACACCCGCGCCGGACCCGGGGCGTTTCCGCATGTCCCCATGCGAACCCTGGCGCTCCGCGGATCGTTTCTGGGTAACACCCGACGACGCCAGTCGGCGCCCCCGTAGGCCCCTGGAGGACCCATGAAACGCCTGCTCGCCCTTGCCCTGAGCCTCGGATTGCTCGCCGGCGCCGGCCCCGTGGCCGCGCAGTCGAGCGACGACCAGACCGAGACCCAGATCGGCCAGCAAGAGTACCAAGCGCTGGAGCAAAAGGGCGAGATCATCGGCAGCTCGCCGTACTACGCGATTCTCAATCCGATCGCCCAGCAGATCAAGCGCGTGGCCGACCCGCAATACTATCATCCCTTCCGCTTCATTCTAGTCCACGAGGCTCAGCCCAACGCCTTCGCCGTCCCGGGCGGCAACGTCTACGTGACCGATTCCCTGATGAAGTTCGTCAAGAACCGCGAAGAGCTGGCCGGCGTGCTCTGCCACGAGACCTCGCACGACATCCACCACGACGTCCTGCACCTCTACCAGAAGCAGCAGAAGACGGCCACGGCGTACACCATCGGCGACATCCTGGCCAACATCGCGACCGGCGGGCGCGCCTCGCGCACGATCGACACGATCGCCAACGTCAGCTTCAACCTCCAGTCGCTGCACTTCTCGCGCGACGTCGAGGCGGCGGCGGACTACAAGGGCGCCCAGACCTGCGCCCAGACCGGCTCCAACCCGTGGGGCATGGTCTGGCTCTTCCAGGCCTTCCAGACCGCGAACACCAGCGCGCCGCCGAACTTCCTCTCCGACCACCCCAGCGACCAGGCGCGCATCAGCGCGCTCCAGCAGGAGTTCCGCGACGACCCCAGCCTGTTCGGCCGCTTCTCCTCCAACATCGCCTCGGCCACGCCGCTGGGCCAGAACCCGCCCGCGAGCCGGACCGCCGCCTACCATCCCACGGCGGGGGCCAAGCAGCAGGCGGTGGCCAAGCACGGCGCCTTTGCCCCAGGCTCGGGCTACCACTTCTGAACGCAGCGTTGGAAGGCGCCGCCCCCGGGACCGTGAAAGCCGGTGAGGACCGGCTTTCCTAATTCTTCCGGAGGTCTTCGTTGCACCCAGTTCGCTTTGCCGTTCGCGCCGTCGGCGCCGCGGCGCTCACCGCGCTCGTCGCGGCTTCGCTGCCCACGCTGACCGGTAGCGCGCGCGCCGCCGGCACCCCGCCGGCCGTCGCCGCGCTCGACCGGTCCGACATCGACCCAACCTGCAAGGCCTGCGACGACTTCTACCAGTATGCCACGGGCGGCTGGAGCAAGAGCCACAGCATCCCGGCCGGCCATCCGAGCTGGGGCAGCTTCGACGAGCTGGCGCAGCACAACGTCGAGGCGCTCCACGCGATCCTCGAGGACACCGCCAAGACCGCCGGCGCCCCGGCCGGCAGCGACGAGCAGAAGCTGGGCACCTACTACCGCGCCTGCATGGACGAGGCCGGCATCGAGCGGGCCGGCATCGCGCCGGTCCAGCCGCTGCTGAGCGACGTCGCGGCGGTCAAGGACGTGCCGGGGCTGGCCGTCGAGGTGGCCAAGCTCACCCGGCTGGGCGTGAGCGACGGGCCGGACTTCTCGTCCGAGCCCGATACCAAGGACTCGTCCAAGACGATCGCCGGCCTGGGCCTGGGCGGCCTGGGGCTGCCCGACCGCGACTACTACCTCAAGGACGACGCCAAGACGACCGCGATCCGGACCGCCTACCGCGGCTACGTCGCCAGCCAGCTGCAGAACCTCGGCGACGACGCGGCAGCCGCCGGCAGCGGAGCCGACGCGATCCTGGCGCTCGAGACGGCGCTGGCCAAGGTCACCCCGACCCGGGTCGAGCTGCGCGACCCCACCAAGACCTACCACCCGACCAAGCTGAACGCGCTGCCCGCGCTGGCCCCGCACATCCCGTGGAGCGCGTACTTCGCGCAGTTCGGCGCGCCGGGGTTCGACTCGGTCGACGTCGGCATCCCGGCCTACGTGACCGGCTACGACGCGCAGCTCGCCGCGACGCCGCTGCCGACCTGGAAGACCTACCTGCGCTTCCACGTCGCCGACGCGTTCGCGACCGCGCTGCCCAAGCGCTTCGCCGACGCCAGTTTCGACTTCCACTCGACCGTCCTCAACGGCGTCAAGGAGCAGCTCCCGCGCTGGCAGCGCTGCACCCGCGCGGCCGACTACGGCTTGCGCACGCCGCTGAGCAAGGTCTACGTCGGCAAGGAGTTCACCCCCGCGGCCAAGGCCCGCGCGGTGTCGCTGGTCGACAACCTGCAGTCGGTGCTCAAGGGCGACATCGGGACGCTGTCGTGGATGAGCCCGCCGACCAAGCAGCGCGCGGTCGAGAAGCTCGACGCGTTCACCAAGAAGATCGGCTATCCCGACAAGTGGCAGGACTACTCGTCGCTGACCGTGGCCGAGGGGCAGCCGTACGCGGCGCTGGTGCGCGCGGTGCGCGACTGGAACGCCGGGGTCGACGTGGCCCGCATCGGCGAGCCCACCGACCGCAGCCTGTGGGGCATGACCCCGCCGACGGTCAACGCCTACTACGATCCCTCGAACAACGAGATCGTCTTCCCGGCCGGCATCCTGCAGCCGCCGTTCTTCAACGCGACGGCCGACGACGCGGTCAACTACGGCGCGATCGGCGCGGTGATCGGGCACGAGATGACGCACGGCTTCGACGACCAGGGCCGGCAGTACGACGAGAAGGGCAACCTGAGCGACTGGTGGACGCCTGCCGACGCCAAGAACTTCAACGCCCGCGCGAAGTGCGTGGTCGACCAGTTCACCAGCCTCGAAGTGCTGCCCGGCGTGCACGAGAACGGCGAGCTCGTCCAGGGTGAGGCGATCGCCGACCTGGGCGGTCTGACCATCGCCTACAAGGCCTTCGAGCGCACCCCGCAGTTCAAGGCGCACGCGAAGCTCGACGGCTACACGCCCGAGCAGCGCTTCTTCCTGGCCTACGCGCAAGTCTGGCGCGGGCTGCAGAACGAAGCCTACACGCGCCAGCTCGCCAACGTCGACCCGCACCCCAACGACCGCCTGCGGGTTATCGGCACGCTCTCCAACATGCCCGAGTTCCAGCACGCCTTCGCGTGCGCGGCCGGCACCAAGATGGTGCGCGCCGACCGTTGCCAGATCTGGTGACGAACCGCGTTCGCGTGGCGGTCCGCGCGCTCGGTGCGGCCGCCTTCACCGCGCTGGTCG
>CAXTNU010000193.1:0-7531 GCA_964245595.1 uncultured bacterium
GTGATCGGGCGCGAGGACGAGCTCGACGCCGGCGGCCTGCTGGCCGACGAGCTCAACCTGCTGCGCCCCGAGCGCTTCGTCCCCGGGCCGGTGCCGGTGCTGGCGATGACCCGCTACCGCGCCGTCCCCGCCCCGGCCGAGGCGCTCGTCGAGCCGGACGGGACGCTGCGGCTGACCTTCGCGACGCCGCAGCGGGCGGTCTCGCCCGGCCAGCTGGTGGCGCTGCTCGACCTCGACGGTGCCGAAGTGCTCGGCGCCGCGACCATCCGCCAAGCCGTCTAGCGAGGAAATCGGTTGCTCGAAAAGACCGGGCACGAAGCTTGCGCGGCGATCCGCTTCGAACCGCTCGCGCCGCGCTGGAAGGACGCCTGGCGGGCCGCCTACGCGCGCTACGCGCGAGCGGTGGGCTATGCCGAGGTCGACGACGCGGTGGCGGCCACCGTCTGGGGCTGGCTGCTGGCTCGCACCCACGGCGTCGAGGGGATCGTCGCCATCGAGGCCGAGCGGCTGGTGGGCTTCAGCCACTTCCGGCCCTTCCCGCGCACGCTCGACGGCAACGAAGCCGGCTACCTCGACGACCTGTGGGTCGAGGAGTCGCACCGCGGCAGCGGCCTGGCCCAGGCCCTGATCGAGCGCGTCGCGGCGATCTGCGGCGAGCGCGGCTGGAGCGAGCTGCGCTGGGTGGTCGAGCGCGAGAACGGCCGCGCGCAGCGGCTCTACGACCGGGTCGCGAGCGATTGGGGTTTGCGCACTTACCGCATTCGGCTCACGCCCTTCGAGCCAGGCTCCCCGCCGCGATAACCGAGGGAGCTTCACGCGACTGGCAAAAGACCGAATGCACGTTTAGCCACGAGAGGATTCGTCAGTTGCGTCTCGCTCGTTTTGCGCTTCTCGGCGCTCTCGCCATGCTTTGCGGCTGCTCGTCGATCGGAACCGCCGGCTCGAAGGCCGTGCCCGACGCCGTGATCCGCAACCCGATGCAGGCGTGTTCGCCGTCAACGTGCGGAACCGGCTTACCTCCGCCCAACATGCCGGAATGTCCCGGCAACGCGGGTCCCCCGGACACCTCCCCGCCGCGTCCCTGCTATACGGTCCAAGGCACGGGGCAAGGTCAAAGCGGCCTGTACCACTATTGGTATCTCAACAATTACGGCCCGTAGCAGTTCCATGACGATAGAAGGCGCCCGCTAAGCGAAGCCTCTTCTTCGCAGCAGGTGGCGAATTAGCGCGAGCAACTCTACGACCGAGTCGCCGCGACTGGGGTTTGCGCGCCTACCGCCTTCGGCTCGCGCCCCGCCCGAGCGGGCCTGAACGCGAGAACGGGGCCCCACCCAGTGGAGCCCCGTTCCGGGTCGGCCGAGCGAAGGTTCGGCTAGTGCCGGACGCTCGGGCGCCGGTTGCGCGAGGTGATGGTGACCGTCCCCGTGCCGGTCTGGGAGTACGTCGCGATCGGGGAGATCGTGACGTCGGCGCGGGCCGGCAGGGCCGGTGCCTGCGGGTACGTCTGGCCGGTCGTGCCGTTGTACTGCAGCGCGTTGTGGTCGTAGTCGAAGCCGATCAGCACCGCTTGGACCGGATCGCCCGTCGTGACGGTCCCGCCCGAGCTGGTGTCGTTCATGGCCGCCGAGCAGACCGCCGGACCGCCGCTGGTGCCGTGCGGGCCGAGCGTGTTCGGAATGGTTTGCGAACCCGAGCTGGTGACCCAGAACGTGTACGGCACGATCGAACCGCCGTTGCAGTAATCGGTGTCCACGAGCTGCACGTACGCGCCGACGACGCCCGCCGGCAGAGCGTAGGATACGGTTCCGGAACCGTCGGCGTTCAAGCTGACGACCGGCGTCGCCGCGGCCGGCAGCAGCGCGGTGCTGCTCAGCGTGGCGGCGGGCGCCGTGACGACCGGAAAGCCGGCGGTCGGGATCGTGACCTGGAGGCTGTACTGGCCCGCGCCCGGCGTGACGCCCGCGAAGACGCTCAGGCCCAGCGAGATGCCGCTGATCGCCACGCTGAACTTACCGTCCTGCGTGCCGCCGCCGTCCTTGTTCGGGTCGAAGACCGGCGGCCCGCCGACGGCGAGAAACGCCGTCCCCGTTGCGTCGGCGTCGCCGACATAGAACGGCTGGTAGTACGGGTTGTAGCTGTACGGGTTGCCGGTGCTGGTGTAGTTGCCCGGAAAGAGCCCGTTCCCGAACACGCCGCCCGACGACCCCAGGGTGGTCGGGACGCCTTGGTTCGGGTTGCTGGCCTGGGTCTGCGCGGTGCCGCCGATGTAGTGGTTCGCAACTTCGTCGGCGCCTGGCCCGGTATCGGCGGTCGCCTGGGGATCGCCCTGGACGAACAGCCCGCCCGCGCCACCGCCGTAGAAGCCGCTGGGCGTCGTGGCCGCCGGCAACGTGAACGGACCGGTCAGCTTGGGCGTATTGACCAGCACCGCGCTCGAGCCGTTCGCCTGGCGGTACGTCGCGACGACGTTGAGCCCGGCGGTCCCGGCGACGTTGGCCGTACCGACCGCGAACTGCAGCTTGCCGGCCGAAGTCGGATTCACGACCGTGACGGGCGGCGGACCGGTCTGCCCAGCGGTACACGCGGACAAAGCCAGTGCGCCCGTCACGGCCCAGAGGAGGGGTCTGTGCAAAACGTTCACCTAGATGTGGAGCTGGTAGTAGAGGGTGAGCGAGAGCGGCCGGTAGAGGTTCTGGACGTACGGCGAGGTGCCGTAGATCTGGCCCGGTATGTCGCGGAACCCGCCGTAGACGTACGACTGCGTACCGGGCGTCGCGGCCGAGTTCGTGCCGGTCTGCACGCCGCCGACGCCGGTCGTGACCGGCTGCCAGTACGGGTTGATCTGCGGTTCGAGGTACTGGTTGGAGAACAGGTTCTGCACGTACAGCCCCAGCGTGTTGCGCTTGCGGGTGTACTCGAAGTCGATGTCCGCCGTGAGCCGCGGCCGGCTCAGCACGCCGCCCGCGTTGGCGGTCTCGGGCGTGCCGCGGGTGGCCGCGATGTTGGGGTTGGCCAGCGTGCCGGGGTTGGTCGGGTCGACGTAGTTGGTCGCGTTGAACGAGCCGCTGATCCCGCCGAAGCCGGCCAGAATGGGCGGGTTGGCGTTGGTCTGCGGCAGGTTGGCGAAGGTGCCGTCGGGCAGCGCGGTCGCGATCAGGTTGCCGACGCCGAACGGGTAGCCGCGGTCGTAGTTGAGGATCGGGTTGATCTTGAAGCCGCTCTTGGTGCGGAACTGCAAGCCCATGTTCACCACGAACGGCGAGACGTAGCCCGCGCGGTAGGTGTTGTTGAGCGCCACCGAGGCCGCCGGAACCAGCGGCAGGACGTCTTCGGAACCGACCAGCGGCGGCACGCTGTCGATGACGTTGGTGTAGGTCGCCGAGAGGTAGCCGCTCAGGCCGACCGCGCGCTGCGGGGTGGTCAGCCCCAGCTCCAGGCCCGTGGTCTTGTTGATGCCGGTGTTGGTGATGCCGAAGACCTGGCTGACCGGCACGCCCTGCGCGTTGAGCACCTGGCTGATGAGCGAGAACTGCGAGATGTTGAAACCGCGCTTGTAGTAGGCGGTCGCGCGCGCGCCCCAGCCGCTGTGGAACAGGTGCTGGTAGGCCAGCTCCGTGTTGCTGAACTGCTCGGGGATGTTGTTGCCGGCGTCGGGCGCGTCGTTGTTCTGGTCGAGGAAGTAGTAGAGCTGCTGCGCGTAGCTGGTGCAGCGGAAGTAGCCGCCGCCGTTGGCCGAGGCGTTGGCGCCGCCGGGCAGCAGGTGTTTGGCGTTGAAGCCGGTGCCGCAGCTCCAGGTGGATGGGTCGGCGGTGTTGCCGGTGGCCGGGATGTTGAAGAACGCGGACGGGAAGTCATACATCGACGAGGGCGTGGCTTGGGTCTGCGCGTTGGCGAACACGACCGAGCGCGCGAAGCCGAAGCGCAGCGAGTTGTTTGGGTCGAACTGGTAGTTGACCGCCAGGCGCGGCTGGGTCACGGTCGGGCGCAGGAAGCCTTGGCTCAAGAAGTTGCCCGCCGCGGTGCCGCCCACCGGCACGTCGTCGGGGTTGGCCAGGTCGGTCGGGTTGAACGGGTTGGCGCCCTGCTTGTAGATCATCGTGTCGACCCGCAGCCCGAGGTCGAACTTGAGCTTGGAGTTGGGCGTCCACTGGTCGCGCACGAAGAAGCCGCTCTGGATCTGGACGCTCTTGTTGTAGCCGATGCCGAACGACGGCACGTGCGGGTTGGTGATCCCGTGGTTGTAGAGGTAGCAGGGGTTGGGGTTGTTGGCGGTGGCGGCCGGGCAGGCCCCGCCGTAGTCGGCCGGGGTCGCGAAGTCGCCCAGGTTGGGCAGCGCGCCATTGAAGCCGTTGAGACTGGCCAGTTGCACGAAGCCCGCGCCCGCGTACGCGCCCTCGACGTCGAGCAGCGCCGGGTACGGCTGGTAGGCGTCCCAGATCGGGTGGATGTTCGCCATGCTGCCGCCGATCTCGACGGTGTGCTTGGAGCTGAGCGTCTTGGTGAGCTCGCCCGAGAAGCCGGTCCGGTTGCCGCCGGTGATGTTGTCGTTGCCGGTGCTCTGGGGAGCGTAGTAGTCGGTGCCGCCGTTGCGGAACTGCAGGTTGTACGCGCGAAGCGCCAGGAAGGTCGAGCCGTTGATCACGTTGTCGTACTCGAACTTGAGGTACTGCGAGGGGTTGAAGCCGATCTCCTCAGGTGTGTTGGGCGAGCCCAGGGGCGCGGCGTTGAACGGCTTGTCGACCACCCGCGAGAGGAACTGGTTGTTGAGCAGCGGGTCGCCGGCCTCATCCGCCGTCGCGCCTCCGCTGAAGCCCAGCCCCTGGTGGAAATAGGGGTTGTTGTAGTACGGCACCAGGGCGTTGCCGCCGTAGCGGTCGCCGAACGTGTCGAAGTCGCGGTTCTGGAACAGCACCTGCAGCGACTGCGTGTTGTCCTTGCCGAACTTGTAGACGAAGTTGTTCAGGAAGTCCTGATTGAAGGCGGAGCTGGGCAGGACGGTGCCGCTGGGCGTGACCGCGAACTGCACGCTGAACGGGTCGGTGCTGGTCGAGATCCCGCCGAAGTACGGCACGTAGCGCTGGTTGACGTACGAGACGTAGTCTGAGAAGCGGCCATTGGGGCTGGCGAAGCCGTACTGGATCGCCGCCTGGTGGAACGCGCTGGGCCCACCGATCTCGACGTCGAGCAAGCCGCTGGGCGGGTAGGTGCCGCGCTGGACGACCACGTTGACGACGCCGCCGCCGATGTTGCCCTGCGAGGCGTCGCCCGCGCCGGCCACGACCTGCAGCGAGGCCAGTCCGTTGAAGAACCCGTTGCTGCCGTTCCCGTTGAGGAACGGCTCGGTGAAGTTCACGCCGTCGAGCTGGTAGCCGACCTCGCTGGACAGTCCGCCCCGGATCGTCAGCCGGTTGAGGTTGGTCAGCTGCACGCCGGGGATCGAGAGCGCGAGCTGGTTCTCGCTGGTGTTGACCGATTTGCCCAGCGCCTCGGTCGCGCGCGCCCCGCTGACCGTGACCTCGTCGGTGGTCTGCGAGGGCTGGAAGACCGAGGACTGGCTGCGGGCCGAGGTGCGGCCGATCTGGCGCAGCGCCTTGGCCAGCGTCTGGGCGCCGAGGTTGACCGTCTGGTCGCCCTGGACCGTGACGCCGCTCAGGGTGAACGTCTCGTACCCCGGCGCGGTGATGCTCAGGGCGTAGGTGTCGACCGTGACCCCGTTGAGCTGGAAGAAGCCGTTCTTGTCCGTCGTCGCGGTGTAGCGCGCCGACGGTGACGCGGCGACGATGCTTGCGCCGGAGACGGGACCCTTGGTCCCGCCGTCGACCACCGTGCCCTGCAGGGCACCCGTCTGACCGCCGACGGCGAAGGCCGGGGCGGTGCTGGTCAGCACCATCCCCAGCATGGCGAATGCGCTCAGCCAGGTTCGCAGGAACCGTATCGCCGAGCGCGCGTGATGTGGAAAACGCATCCCGAGCCTCACTTGTAGAGAGAGCGGAGGTTTGAGCCCGCCCTCCTGCTCAGGACCGGACGGGCTTAACCGTCCCTTTAACAAGGTGGGTTCGAGCCCTTTCTGGAGGGCCCAGCGCTCTAAGCCGTTGCTAATGCGAGGTCGGAGCGCGGGTTCCAGTACGTGTCGCGGATCACCGGGACGAAGCCCGCCCCGCGGACGATGCCCTCGAGCTGGGACCGGGTGGCCTCGTTGGTGGAGCCGGCGTCCTTGACCACCCGCTCCTCGATGATCGTGCCGCCCATGTCGTCGCAGCCGTAGAACAGCGCCAGCTGGCCCAGCTTGAGCCCAGGCGTCAGCCACGAAGCCTGCAGGTGCGGCAGGTTGTCCAGGAACAGCCGCGAGACCGCCAGCACCCGCAGGTACTCCAGGCCCGTGGCCTCCTTGCCGCGCAGCGGGGTCTTGTACGGCACGTAGTACCACGGGATGAAGGCGGTGAAGCCGCCCGTCTCGTCCTGCAGGTCGCGGATCACGGCGAGGTGCGCGATGCGCTCCTCGTCGGTCTCGATCGAGCCGAACATCATCGTCGCGGTGGTCGGCATGCCGAGCTGCTGCGCGTCGCGCATGATCCCGATCCAGGCCTCGGGGACGATCTTGCGCGCGCTGATGCGCTTGCGCACCCGCTCGACCAGGATCTCCGCGCCGGCCCCCGGCAGCGACTTGAGCCCGGCGTCCTTGAGGCGCAGCAGCACCTCGCGCGGGCTCAGGCTCTCGAGCGCGGACAGCCCGGAAATCTCGGAAACCGAGAGCGAGTGGATGTCGACTGCGGGAAACTCCGCCGCGACGCGCCGGAACAGCCGCTCGAACCACTCCAGGCGCAGGTCGGGGTTCACCCCGCCCTGGATCATGATCTGCGTCGCGCCTTGCTCCGCCGCGTAGCGCACGCGCTCGAGCACCGTATCGTGCGACATGGTGTAGCCCTCGCCGTGCTTCTCGGGCCGGAAGAAGGCGCAGAACGTGCAGTGCACGTTGCAGACGTTGGTGTAGTTGATCGTCGTGTCGACCACGTAGGTGACGTCGTTCGTAGGATAGAGTGCCATGCGGCGGGCGTGCGCGGCGGCGCCCAGCTCGTGCAGCGGCGCCTCGCGGTAGAGCCGCACGCCCTCGCCGTAGCTGAGACGGCCGCCGGCGGCGGCGCGGTCGATGAGGTCAGCGAGCGACACGGTTCTCCTCGGGCTGGTACAGTTCGGCGAAGCGCGCCAGACCGCGCTCCGCGCGCTCGTCGAGCACGTACGACAGGCGGCTGAAATAGTCGGCGTAGAGCGCGCGGTGAAAGGGCCGGCGGGCGATCGCGGCATCGATCACCGCCGCGCGGTGCTCGTCGCCCCAGGCTCGCGCGGCGGCCAGCGCCGCGCTCAGCGCGGCTACCTCGCCCGGGCGCGCGGCGCGCACGTCGCGCCGGACCGCCCAGACCGCGAAGACGAACGGCAGGCCGGTCCACGCCCGCCCGGCCTCGCCCAGGTCGTGGACCTGGGCCGGCGGCAGGGTCGCGCGGGCCAGCAGCGCGGCGGCGGCGCTCAGCCGCGG
>CAXTNU010000194.1:0-7527 GCA_964245595.1 uncultured bacterium
AGCCGGGCTGGCGGGGCGCTTCAGCCACCCGGCCGGTGCCGGTGGTGTCGATGGTGTCGCCGCTCGCCGCCGTACCGCCGGTCGCGTTCGCTCCCGCGGCAGCCGCGGGCGCGGCGACCGGGGTGTCCGCTTCGCCCTCGAGCGCGATCAGCGCGATGACCGCGCCGCAGTCGAACTCGTCGCCTTCGCGGGCCAGGTTCGAAGCGAGCCGGCCGCTGGCGGGCGCCTCGACCTCGTAGTTGATCTTGTCGGTCGCCACCTCGAGCAGCGGCTCGCCTTCGCGCACGGTCTCGCCGGGCTGCTTCATCCAGCGCGCGATCGTGCCGCTGGTCATCGTCAGCCCGAGCTTGGGCATCACGATCTCGACCGGCATCAGATTTCTCCGGCCATCAGACTTCGCGCCGCACCAGCCGGCGCGCCGCGTCGGCGATCATCGCGGCCTTGGGATACATCGCTTCCTGCAAGGCGGGCGCGAACGGCACGGGAACGTGCGCCGCGCCCAGCCGCAGCACCGGCCCGTCGAGGTCGTCGAAGCACTGCTCGCCGATCCACGCCGCCAGCTCCGCGCCGACGCCGCCGACCCGCACCGCCTCGTGCGCGACCACCACCCGGTGGGTGCGCGCGACGGCGTTGGCGACCGCGTCGTAGTCGAGCGGCCAGACCGTGCGCAGGTTGATCACCGTCGCCTCGATGCCGTCCTTCTCCAGTTCCGCGGCGGCCGCGAGCGCGCGCCCGACCGTGATCCCGTAGGTGATGATGGCGACGTCGTCGCCCTCGCGCATGGTCTTGGCGCGCCCGATCGGGACGACGAAGTCGGCGTCGTCGGGCACCGCGCCCTTCTGCGGGAAGAGCAGCTTGTGCTCGAAGTACAGGGTCGGGTTGTCGCTGCGGATGGCGGACTTGAGCAGGCCCTTCGCATCCTCGGCGTCGGCCGGCACGACCACTTCGAGCCCGGGCGTGTGGACGAACCACGCTTCGAGCGCCTGCGAGTGCTGCGAGCCGGCGGACTTGGTGATCCCGTCGGGCGCGCGCAGGGTCATCGGCACGCTGCACTGCTCGCCGAACATGTAGCGCAGCTTGGCGGCCTGGTTCACCACCTCGTCCATCGCGCAGGTGATGAAGTCGGCGAAGTGCATGTCGACCACCGGCCGGCAGCCGGTCAGCGCCGCGCCGACGCCCGCGCCGACCAGCGCCGCCTCGGAGATCGGCGTGTCGCGCACGCGCTCGAGGCCGAACTCCTGCGGCAGGTCGCGGAACTGGCCGAAGATCCCGCCTTGCTTGGCGATGTCCTCGCCCATCAGGAACACGGTCGGGTCGCGCCGCATCTCCTCTTGCATCGCCTCGAGCGTCGCGTCGGTGAACGAGATCGTGCGCATCAAACGAATCCTCTGAGCCCGTCGGCGCAGCCGACGTGCCGGGTTCGGGCGAAGACCGAACCCATCAGTGCCCGCTCCCCTGGGAGCCGGGGCCGACCTTGGGTGCGAACGGCATCAGCGCATCGCGTTCCCGGGCGATGTTCGTGTTGACCGGGTTGCCCGCGTCGCGGTCGCCGGCATAGGCACCGAAGAACGCTTCGGCCGCGGCCGGAGCGGGCGAACTCAGCGCGAACGCCACCGCGTCGGCGAACTCGTCGCGCGCTTCTTGCCAGACGCGCTCGAACTCCGCCGCCGAGACGGCCTCGCCCAGCGTCGCCTGCATCCGGACGATCGGATCGGACGCGCTCATCACGTCGGCGATCTCGCTCTTCTCGCGATAGCGTTCGGGGTCGCCGATGAAGTGCCCGCGCGCGCGGTAGGTCTTGCACTCGACGAAGGTCGGGCCGCCCCCGGCGCGCGCCCGCGCGACCGCCTCGCCGACCGCGTCGTGCACCGCGAAGGCGTCGAAGCCGTCGACGATGCGCGCCGGCATTCCATAACTATCGGCGCGGGTCGCGACGTCGGCGATCTTCATCGTCTCCGCGGTGGACGTCGTGGACGCGTAGCGGTTGTTCTCGAGCACGAAGATCGCCGGCAGGTTCCAGATCGCGCACAGGTTGAGATTTTCGTGGAACGGCCCGCGGTTGGTCGCGCCGTCGCCGAAGAAGCAGACCGCGACCTGATCGGTCTTGCGCTGCTGGGCGGAGAGCGCGGCCCCCGCGACCAGACCGAAGCCGCCCGCGACGACGCCGTTGGCGCCCAGCATGCCGACCGAGAAGTCGGCGATGTGCATCGAGCCGCCCTTGCCGCGGCAGATGCCGGTCGACCGAGCCATCAGCTCGGCGACCATGCCGCGCATCGCGGTCCCCTTGGCCAGGGTGTGCCCGTGGCCGCGGTGGGTCGAGGCGATGCTGTCGTCGGTGCGCAGGTGGGCGCAGGTGCCCGCCGCGACCGCTTCCTGCCCGATCGAGAGGTGAGCGAAGCCTGGCACGTCGCCGGCCAGGAAGTGCTTCTCGATGCCTTCCTCGAGCACGCGGATGCGAATCATCATCCGCAGCATCGCGAGGCCGAGCTCGCGGCGCTCGTCGTAGAGGACGCTAGCGACTTGAGCCAAGGACAACTCTCCTGTCGGCGATGTCGAGCGCGTCGGTCGCGGCGCGTGCCGCCGCGATCACGGCCGTGCGAACCTCGGCTTTCACGCCGCGATAACGAAAAGTGGGAACGGAAACCGAGAGCGCACCCGCAACCGCGCCGTCACGGCCGAAGAACGGCGCGGCGCAGCAGCACACGCCCTCGCAGAACTCTTCGAGGTCTTCGCTGTAGCCACGCCGCCGCACGCGCTCCAGCCCGGCTTGGATCGCGTTCAGCTCGACCACGGTGTTGGTGGTCAGGCGGCGGGGCGGGTGAGCGGCGAAGTGCTCTTGGACCGCGGCGCGATCGCGAAAGGCCAGCACGGCTTTGCCGAGCGCGCGGGCGTGGAGATCGGCCGAGTACCCGCGGTGCAGCGCGTGGACGCGCACCCGCTGGCGCGACTGGACGATCTCGCTGATGACGACCTCGCTGCCCTGCAGCATCGCCAGGTAGGCGTTCTCCGCGGTGCTAGCGCCCAGGCCGCTGACGATCGTGCGCAGCTCGGGCTCGACCGGCCACGAGCGCGCGTAGGCGTCGCCCAGGCGGGCCGCCTTGGCTCCCAGGCCGTAGGCCCCGCGCTCGTCACGCGACGCGTAGCCGTCGGCCAGCAGCGTGTTCATGACGTGGTACGCGCTCGAGATGTTGAGGTCGAGCGCGGCGGCGAGCTGTTTGATCGGGACCTGCTCCTCCGCCTCGGCCAAATAGTCGAGGACCCGGAGAGCGCGCCGAACGGTGCCAAGCAGCTCTGCCATTTCAAATACTGAAATCCAGTTCGGAATGGTCGAACATGTGCCGTCACGATACTGCGGCCGGCAAGCTGTGTCAAGCGTTTGCGGAAGCGACCGCTCGCAACGGAAGTAAGTTTCTTACGTCGGTCTCACAAGCCGAGGAACCGCTCGTAACCTCTCGCAACCTGGCGCGGGACCGCTGGCTCACGCGCGGCCTCTCCCTAACTTACAGCTCGAGTCGAGCGAGACTTATGTTGATCGTCAGGCGGTAACCCTGCGGCTACAGCGAGTTCATCGGACCATGACACCGTCGGCGAGTGACGGAGCGACAACTCGTGGCGCTGATCGAGCGGGACGGCTGGAAACTGGTTCGCGTGCGGGGAAGCCATAATGTCTACAAACATCGAACCAAGCGCGGCACGGTCGTCATAGCGCGGCATGCCGGCGGCCGTGACGTTCCCGTGCCGCTCGTGCTAGCCATTCTCAAACAGGCGGGACTGCGATGAAATACCTGGTCATCTACGAACGAGCCACGGACGGTGGGATCTGGGGATACGCCCCGGATCTCCCCGGAGCAACCGGGATGGGCGACACGCTCGACGAGGCGCGCGAGAGCGTGACGGCCGGGATCGCGATCTGGATCGACGAGATGAAGAAAAGCGGACAGCCGATTCCAAAACCGACGACCGTCGGCAGCGAACTGCTCGAGGTATCGGCGGCTTAGGCGAGTCCCGCCATCCGGCACGGGACTCGTGCTCACTGTTTGTTACTCGAGCTGCCGTTGGACCCGCCCGAGCTGCCACCAGGCAAAACGCTCGTGATCAGCGACGCGGGTACGGTGACCGATACGAAGATCTGACGCTTCCGAGTCGACATCGTCGTAGGCAGTGCGGCGAAGGTTGCGGCAGCGTTGACCTCGAGTCGATGGTTCATCTGATTCACGTACGGGCTGTAGTCGGTAAACAAACCACTGTGTTGACCGACCGTCACCAGTAACTGTCCGCTGCCGACCGACAGCCCGAACACGGGACCGCTCGTATCGCTGCTCGCGAAGTACCCGAAGGTCGCATAGAGATCGAGCTTGGGCGCGTCGTTGAGCCGGTAACTGGCGAGAATCGGCACGGATATCTGCGTCGCCGACGATTCGGTCTTGTAGGTATAGATACCCGGCGGCGGATTGGGGGTCGGGAGCGAGGACGCGTCGGGAACCGGCACGGTAACCGTCGTGAACACGTTCTTGGGGATATTGCTCATCCCCAGTCCGGTCGTTGCCACGAAACGATCCTTGGACCGCACGGCCAATCCGACCACGGCGCACTGGAAATCGTTACCGCTCCGCGAACCTTGCGTCACGTACAACTCCGTATTGCCCGGCGCCGTTCCCTTGACCGTGTAGGCCGTGCTGGCCACGAGGCCGGCCGCGACCGGGAAGGCTGTCGGAACGGCACTCGGAATCGCCGCCACGCGAGTATCGAGAACCACGGCCGTCTGCGGAAGAGGTGTGGAAATCGGACTCGCCGGCAGCTTCGGCGATACGTCCGGGGGTGATGGCCGAATCAACACCGTCGTGCCCGCCGGCTGAGACCGGCCCAAGATCGTCGTCGACTGGGCCAACGTTCCCAGCACCGTCGGTGCCGGGCTTGGGGTGGGCGTAGCGTACGGGACTCCGCTCACGGTGATCGTCTGCGTATCGCCGACGGCCAAGCGCACCGTGGGCAACGGCACGGTGCGCAACGGCTGGGATGAATCGGGGAACGAGACCTGCAACGGCTTGTCCGAGCAGTTCGGGACCGGGTCGCTCGCCTGCGCGGCAGGCGCACTGAATAGCAAGCTGACGCTGACGGCGGCAGCGATTAGGGATCGCATTCGAGAAAGACCTCCGTCACACGACCTTGTGTCGCGTGATCGGAAGCCTACCGAACCGTGGTTACTACGCGGTAACAGGCCTACTCTTCGAGCGTCGTCACGTCGCCGAGGTCCTGGCCGGTCTCTTGCGCTTTGAGCAGCCGGCGCATGATCTTGCCGCTGCGCGTCTTCGGAAGTTTCGCGGTGAAGCGGATCGCGGCCGGGGTGGCGATCGGGCCGAGCTCCTCGCGGACGTGCGCGACGAGTTGCGCCGCGAGCGCGTCGGACTGCTCGTAGCCCGCGCGCAGCACGACGTAGGCGACGATCACCTCGCCCTTGATCTCGTCGGGGACGCCGCACACGCCGGCTTCGCCGCAGGCGGGGTGCGAGACCAGCGCGCTCTCCACGTCGGCGGTCGCGATGCGGTGGCCGGCGACGTTGAGCACGTCGTCGGCGCGCCCGAGGATCGCGAGATACCCCTGCTGGTCCTCGGTCGCGACGTCGCCCGCGACGTAGGTGCCCCAGCGGAAGTACTGCGCGTAGCGGTCGGCGTCGTTCCAGATCGTCGCGAACATGTAGGGCAGCGGGTTCTCCAGCACGAGCAGGCCGCCGGCGCCGCGCGGCACCGGGTCGCCCGCACCGTCGCGGATCGAGAACCGCAGCGGGCCCAGCGCCTTGCCGCTGCGGTCGGGGCGGATCGCCTCGCGCGGGAAGTAACCGACGCTGGGCGCGGCCAGCTCCGTCTGCCACCACTGGTTGTCGACCGCGACGCGGCCCCGGCCGATCGTGTCGTACAGGAAGTGCCAGGCTTCGGGGTTGAGCGGTTCGCCCGCGCACCAAATGCCCTGCAGCGCCGAGAGGTCGTGCTTGGCGGCCAGGTCGGGGCCGAGCCGCATGAGCATGCGCGCCAGGGTCGGCGCGGTGTAGAACTTCGTCACCGCGAAGCGCGCGAGGGTCGCGTACACCGCATCGGCGCCTGGGTAATCCGGCGCGCCCTCGCGCAGGATGCAGCGGTAACGGTTGGCGAGCGCCCCGTAGACCATCATGGTGTGGCCGACGATCCAGCCGATGTCGCTGGTGCACCAGTACGCGTCGTCCGGAGTGATTCCGGTCGTCTCGGCCAGCATCGCCGCGCAGCCGACCAGGTAGCCGCCGTGCGTCATCACCACGCCCTTGGGCTTGCCGGTCGTGCCGCTGGTATAGAGGATGAACAGCGGGTGCTCGCTGCCGACGATCTCGGGCTCGCACGCGGTCGGCTGTGCGTCGCAGTAGGCCTCGAAGTCGACCTGGCGCGCGTCGGACGGCGGCTTGCCGACCTCGCGCCGGTGGACCACGATCCGGCGCACCAGCGGCAGCCCGCCGACCGCGGCGTCGACGATGCGCTCGAGATCGAACGGGCGGCCCTTGCGGTAGGTCACGTCGCCGACGATCAGCACCTGCGCGCCGGCGTCGACGATGCGGTCGCGCAGCGCGGTCGCGCCCAGGCCGGCGTAGATCACCGAGTGGATCGCGCCGACGCGCGCGCAGGCCAGCATCGCGACGATTCCCTCGATCGTCAGCGGCATGTAGATGCAGACCCGGTCGCCCACCCGCACGCCGTCGGAGCGCAGCGCGTTGGCGAGCTGATTCACCCGCGCCAACAAGTCCGCGTAGGTGATCGCGCGCTCGGTGCCGTTCTCGCACACGTAGTCGTAGGCGACCGCGCCGGGGTGGCTCGCGGCGTGACGGTCCAGGCACGACACGGTCGCGTTGAGCCGCCCGTCGGGGAACCAGTGCTGGTCGTCGATGGCGCCCTCGAACACCGTCTCGGGCTCGCGCTCCCAAGCGATCCGGCGCGCGCGCTCGCGCCAAAAGCGATCCGGGTCGCGCAGCGCCTCGGCGACGAACGCATCCTGGTCGGCGAGCGGGAACCAGTGCCCGGTGTCCGGCGGGGCCGGGATCACCTCACCGGTCGAGAGCAAGCCTTGGATGTAGGACGAAGACGTGTTCACGGCAGTATCCCCGCGGATCGGGCGAAGCCCGAACGCAACGGATTCGCCAACGGCGAATCCTTCAAACCTTGATGTAGTCGTGCTGGTCGATGACCCCGCCGGGGCCGTTGGTGACGTGATAGGTCGCGTAGTACGCGCCGCGCGAGGAGGTGATGTCGACCCCGATCGTCGTGCCGGTCGCGTCGGTGCCGGTCGTGCGGATCGAGGTGATGCGCGCGCTGCGGTCGATGAAGGCTTCTTCGCTGAGCTGCGCGCCGGGCTCGCCGGGCGCTTTGCCCAACTCCGCGTACGCGCCGTTCTCGTTGCCCGCGATCAGGTCGGCGAGATAGCGCCGCACCGTGTTCTGCGCGGCCCCGACGGCCGAGACCGCGACCGCGCGCGGGGCCGGCGTCGCCGGGCGCGGCGTCACGGCGGGTT
>CAXTNU010000195.1:0-846 GCA_964245595.1 uncultured bacterium
GCCGCCGCCCAAAAAAAGGATCACAGCCCATCGGCGAGCTGATCCCGCTCACCCAGGCGCGCAAGATCATCGCCCAGCGGATGGTCGAGTCCAAGCACACCGCGCCGCACGCCTGGACGGTGGTCGAAGCCGACGTCACCAGCGTCTGGAAATGGCGCACGCGCGAGAAGGACGGCTTCGAGAAGGCCTACGGCGTCAAGCTGACGCTGCTGCCCTTCTTCATCCGGGCCGCGGTCGAGGCGCTGGCCGGGTTCCCGCTCATGAACGCCTCGTTCACCGACGAGGGCATCCAGCTCCACCGCGACGTCAACATCGGCATCGCGATCGCGGCCGGCGGCAGCCTGGTCGTGCCGGTGATCCGGCACGCCGACCAGCTCTCGGTCAAGGGCCTCGCGCTGGCGGCGGGCGAGCTGATCGACAAGGCCCGGCGCGGCAAGCTGGGCGCGGACGACCTGGCCGGCGGCACGTTCACCGTCAACAACACCGGCGCGAACGGCTCGATCCTGTCCGCGCCGATCCTGGTGCCGGGCCAGACCGGCATCGTGACGATGGAAGCGGCCGTGAAGCGGCCGGTCGTGCTCGCCGACGACGCGATCGCGGTTCGCTCGATGATGAACGTCTGCATGTCGCTCGACCACCGGGTGGTCGACGGCGCGGTCGCGAGCGGCTTCCTGTTCGACCTCAAGCAACGCCTCGAGGCGATGGGACCATCCGGCTCTCTATAACCGGTCTCGCGCGGCGCGGCGGGCTGGGCCACCCCCCGCGGGGTAGGGTCGCCCCGCCCGGCCCGGGGGCGGCGGGGCGCGCACCCCGCGGCACCGGTACACGATGTCATCTCGCCACGGC
>CAXTNU010000195.1:856-7526 GCA_964245595.1 uncultured bacterium
CCCGCAAGCACCCCCTCGAGGCGATGGCACCATCCGCCGCTCTATCCCCGGCCCCGCGCGGCGAGGCGCGAGGCCCCGCGCCGCGCTCGTTCTCTGCGCCGCGCCGGTCCGGGCGGCGCTGGACGACGAGCCCGGCGGCCTCATCCGCTCCAGTTCGACGCTGCTCCACGTGCGCGGGCTCTACGAACGCGCGCACCCGCACGACCCCAACCGCAGCGTCACCGTGATGGAGAGCTGGCGGCTGGTCCAAGACGGTACCAACGGCAGCTTCCGGGTGAACCGGATCGGCCGCGACGAGCGCACGATCACCCAGCTCGGCCCGCTCGCGTACGAGCGCGGCATGCTGCACGGCGCGCACTGGGAGCAGAACCGCAACGGCATCGTGTTCACTTATCCGGGCGTGCACGAGCAGCACGACGCGATCGACGAGCGCGCGCTGCGCGATCCGGCCGACGACCGCGACGCGCGGCTGATCGGCGAATCCGTCCCGCTCAACGCCTACGTCGTCGAGGTCAACCCGGCCGGCGGCCGGCACGCCTGGTACTTCGTCGACAAGCGCACCGGGTACGTCGTGCGGCGCGAGCGGATCGAGCGGCGCCGCCGCTACGTGACGACCTACGACGACTTCCACCTGGTCGAGGGCCTGCCCGAAGCTTCGCGCGTGCGCCAGACCGACTCGCTGGGCAACGAGCGCGAGCAGACCCTGATCGGCCGCAGCTTCGACACCACGCCCGACCAGCGCGACGTCGAGATGCCGCCCAGCCGCAAGCTGCTCGACTTTCCCGACAAGCCCGCCGCGGTCAAGCTGCCGGTGCGCTTCGTCAACGGCCTGGCGGTGGTGCGGGTCGCCATCGGGCGCAGCACGTACGACTTCTTGCTCGACTCCGGCGCGGCAGGGATCGTCGTCGACCCGGCGGTCGTCGAGCAGCAGGGCCTCGAGCGCTACGGCAACCGGGTCGGCGCGACGCTGGGCGCGTTCCCCGAGTCGAGCACGATCGTGCCGCAGATCGGCGTCGGCCCGCTCAAGATGCGCAACGTCGTGGCGCGCGTCGTCGCAGTACCCTTCCACCCCGACGACCGGACCCGCATCGCGGGCCTGCTCGGCTTCGACTTCTTCGCCGACGCCGTGGTGCACTTCGACATGGAGCGCAACCTGGTCGAAGCGGTCGCACCCGAGCGCTTCCGCGCCCCGCTCGACACGACCGCGATCGGGCTGAGCCTGGACGACAAGACGGCCGCGGTCCACGTCCGCACCGGCACCACGGTCGCGCGCGTCGTGCTCGACACCGGCGCGAACCGGACCCTGTTCGAGACCGCGTTCGCCGACAAGGCCGACTTCTCGCCCGACCGCGTGGCGAGCATCCAGCACTTCCGCGGCATGGGCGGCTTCGCCAGCGCCGAGACGACCCGCATCCCCTCGCTCGAGCTGGGCAACGTCTTCACCCGCGACGCGACGGTCGACGTCTCCAACGCCGACTTCGGCAGCGAGGACGTCGACGGCGTGATCGGCAGCGACCTGCTGCGCGCGTACGACCTGTGGTTCGACTACCGCACCAACGCGGTGTACCTGCGCCACACGCAACCGGCGCCGCCGACGCCTGCCCTCAAGCACGGGCGCCGGTAGCACGAGCGTTTCGGCCCTTCAGCGCCGGCGCGTGCGCTGGTCGCCGTCGCGGGCGCGCAGCAGTACGCCGGTGATGAACGGCGTCTTGCCTTCGGTGTACGCGTCGCGGTCGTCACGGTAGCGCTCGGCCAGCGCGCGCTTGAGCGCACCGTATTCCGCGGCCAGCTCGGGGTCGGCGCGCAGCTCGTCGCGCAGGATGAGGTGCGCGCTCAGCGCGGCGCTGCCGGCCGGACAGGCGTAGAGGTGATGGCGCGCCAGATCGTCGCCCGCCGGCGCGCGGAACGCCTCGCGCCCGAGGATACCGAGATCGCCCAGGTGCTGGTAGCCCAGCGTCGTCAGCCGTTGGACCACCGCGGCGAGATCGTGCTCGGGGCGCACGACGACGTCGACGTCGACGATCGGCTTCGCAGCGAGCCCGACGACCGCCGTGCTGCCGACGTGCTCGATCCCGACCGCCAGCTCGCCCAGCACCGGCGCGATACGTTCGCATACGCGCCCGAACGTCGCCGGCCAGCCGGGATCGTACGGCACGACGACGACCGGCTCGGCCCGTTCCGCACGCGAGATCGGGTCGGCGTGCGGGCCGTTCACCGCAAGCCCAGGATCGTCGCCAGGTTCGCGCGCTCGTCGAGCACCGGCTCCAGCGCGCCGCTCGCGCTGGTCAGGAGCGTCGTCACGCCCGGGCCGTGGCCGGAGATGAAGGACGAGCCGTGCGCGATCACGCCGATCGTCACCGCGCCGGTGCGGAAGATGCGGCCGAACGAGTTGTCGGCGTCGACGATCGCCACGATGTCGCCCAGGCGCAGGCCGTCCAGGCCGAACTCGCGCACGGTCGGCGGATCGAAGCACTGGATGTCGTAGTCGCCGCGCACGACCGTCTGGCGGCCCAGGCCCGACCCCATCACCCGGGCCGGCACGAGCTTGGCGACCGAAATCTCGAACGCCGGAGCGCTGCTCCTGCCTGGTTTGCGGGTGAGGCCGAGCTGCTCGAACAGGTCGGGATCGCAGTTGAAGATCTTCACGTCGCCCGCGTCGTCGAGCGCGAGGCCGACGCCGACCGCGCGCACCGCGATGCCGTCGCCGAGATTCATCCGCTCGCGCACCTCGGGCGCGAAGTCGATGATGACGTGCTCGACCCCGCCGTGCTTGCCGGTGACGACGCCGCGCGCGCCTTTGGCTTCACCGCTGGTCACCGTGGCGCGGTTGCCGATGCAGGCGAAGACGTTGAGGCCGGTGTTGGTCTTCTCGTCGGGGTGCTTGGCGCTGACCCCGGGCTCGACGTGATCGGCCGCGTAGAAGAAGGCCGAGTCGCCCACGCGCACGTTGAGGGTGATCCCGCCGACCGACGGCACGACCCGCGCCACCCCGTCGTGACCGACGTCGTAGAGCGCCGAGGCGACGAGCGGCGGGGCGGCTTGGCCGTTGACGACCTGCGCGACGAGGCGGTCCCGGTTGGTGGTCACGGCGAAGACCCTGGGCCGTGGTCATCAAGAAGTCCTTCACCTTCGAGGCCGCTCACGTGCTGCCCAATCATCCCGGCAAGTGCGGGCGGCTGCACGGGCATTCGTACCGCCTGGAGGTCGCGCTCGCCGGCCCGCTCCAGACGGCCGGCCCCGCGGCCGGGATGGTCGAGGATTTCGAGATCGTCTCCCGGGTGGTCAAGGGAGCGGTCGTCAGCGAGCTGGACCACCGCTCGCTCAACGAGATCATCGCCAACCCGACCGCGGAACTGCTCCTGGTCTGGATCTGGGCGCGCCTAGCGCCCGAGCTGCCCACATTAGACGAGCTCGTCCTGTGGGAGACTCCGACGGCTTGCGCCGTTATGAGAAGGGACGATCCTTTGGCCCAGCCCGGGTAAGGGCGAGAGGATCGCCAGCCAACCGTTAAGGAGTTCCAAGCAGCATGTTCCGCAGACTAGCCCCCCTCGCCGCCGCCGCGGCGCTCGCCCTCGCCCCGCTCGCCGCCTCGGCCGCCGTGGGGCCGGGCACCGAGCTGATCGGCAGCATGGACCAGAGCCTCAGCTCCAACAACGCTCAGGTCGGGCAGCGCTTCACCATGCACAACGTCCACTCGCAGGACAACAACGTCCACGACGCCATCATCTACGGCCACGTCGCCTCGGTGACGCCGGCCAGCCAGGGCCGCGCGGGCGGCATTCAGCTCGCCTTCGACAAGCTCCATACGCCCGCGGGCAGCTCGTACGCGCTCGACGGCCGCGCGGTCGGCGTGCAGCAGAACACCAAGAACAACACCCTCAACGAGGCGGGCGGCGCGGTGGCCGGCATGATCATCGGCAACATCCTGGGCAAGAAGCTCGGCACCAACGTCGGCGGCCTGGCCGGCGCGGCCGGCGGCTTCCTCTACGCCAAGAACGCCAAGCAGCAGGTCACCATCCCGCAGAACGCCGTGGTGACGGTGCAGGTGCTCCAGGCACGCCGCCAGGCCTACGGCAAGTAACCTGCCAGAACAAGGGGACGATTGCTCCAGCTCGCCGAGATCTTCTACAGCGTGCAGGGCGAGGGGACGTGGACCGGCACCCCGGCCGTGTTCGTCCGCCTCGCCGGCTGTAACCTCAGCTGCTCGTTCTGCGACACCGACTACGCGCTGCGCTTCCTGGCTTGCGCCGAGGAGGTCGTGGCGCGGGTGCGGGCCGCGGGCGGCGGCTGCCCGATGGTAATCCTGACCGGCGGCGAGCCGCTCGCCCAAGCCGAGACGCCGGCCCTGATCGACGCCCTGCGCGCCGACGGCCGGCGCGTTCACATCGAGTCCAACGGGACCGTGCCGACGGAACTGCCGGCCGACGTCTGGCTGACCGTCTCGCCCAAGGCGCGCCTCGCCCCGGCGATGGCCCGGCGCGCGAACGAGGCCAAGCTGATCGTCGACGGGCGCGTGCCGACGGAGTGGCTGGCCGACTTCCCGCCCGGGACGCCGCTGTTCTTGCAGCCGGAGGGCAACAAACCGTCGAACGTCACGCTGGCGGTCGAGGCCGCGCTGCGCGACCCGCGGCGCCTGCGGCTCTCGCTGCAAACGCACAAGTTCATCGGCGTGAGGTGACGTGACGCTCTTCGACGACTACGCGGCCTACCACCGCGATCCGCGCAACCGGCTCTGTCACGAGATCGGCATCCCGCTGATCGTGCTCTCGCTCGAGGCGCTCCTGCGCTACGTGCCGCTCGCGCACATGAACCTGGCCCAGCTCGCGACGCTCGCGGTGATGGTGTACTACGTGCGGCTGGTGCACCGGGCCGCGGTGCCGGCGCTCGCGGGGCTGCTGGTGCTGTACCTGCTCGGCAACTTCGTGCCGTGGCAAGCGGGCGCGGCGACGTTCGTCGCAGGCTGGATCTTGCAGTTCGTCGGCCACGCGTACGAGGGCAAGAAGCCCGCGTTCCTGACCAACCTCACGCACCTGCTCGTCGGACCGCTCTGGATCGCTCACCTGGCGGTGCAGCGACGCCCGTCCTGAACCCGGTCCTGGTCGTCTGCGCGGTCGCGCAGGAGCTGGCCGAATTGCGCTCGCGCGAGGGCGTGCACGTCGTGGCGGTCGGGGTCGGCCCGGTCGAAGCGGCGCACGGCACCGCCCGCGCGCTGGCCGCGCGGCGCTACGGCGCGGTGATCAACGCCGGCATCGCGGGCGGCTTTCGCGAGCGCTGCACCGTGGGCGACGTCGTGATCGTCGCCCGCGAAGAATACGCCGACCTGGGGCTGGAGGACGGCACCGCGTTCCCGCTCCCCGAGGGCGCCGCGCTGGTGCGCACGGTCGACGCGCACGCCAGCCTGCTGCAGCCGTTCCTGGACGGTTTGATCCCGGTCATCGTCGGGCGCGGGCTGACCTCGGCGACGGTCACCAGCACGGCTGCGCGGGCGACGCTGCTCGCCCAGCGCTACCGGGCCGACGTGGAATCGATGGAAGGCTTCGCCGTGCTGCGCGCGGCCGCGCAGGTCGGCGTGCCGGCGATCGGAATCCGCGGCATCTCCAACCTCGTCGGCGAGCGCGCTTCCAACGGCTGGGATTTCGCCGCCGGCGCGCGCGCCGCCGTCGAAACGACCGCTGCCCTGCTCGACGTTCTGCTGACGGAGCCATGACCTACTCGCTCGCGTACTCGCCCTGCCCCAACGACACGTACATCTTCGCCGCGCTTGCCAACGGGCTGCTGCCCGGCGCGCCCGCGGTGCGCGTCGTGCTCGACGACGTCGAAGCGCTCAATCTCGCCGCGCGCGCGGGCCGCTACGAGCTGACCAAGGTCAGCTACGGCGCGATCCCCTACCTGACCGAGCGCTACCGCATCCTGCGCGCGGGCGGAGCGCTGGGACGCGGCTGCGGCCCGCTGGTGATCGCCAAACCGCGCGCGGACGGCAGCGCGCCGGCGCTGGCGGACTTCGGTCCGGATGCGACGTTCGCGATCCCCGGCCGCTTCACGACCGCCTTCGCGCTGCTGCGGCTGGCGCTGGGGCGCGAGCCCGAGACGGTCGAGCTGCGCTTCGACCGCATCGTCGAGGCGGTGAAGAACGGCGAGGCCGACGCGGGGCTGATCATCCACGAGTCCCGCTTCACCTACCAGCAGTCGGGTCTCGCCCAAGCGGTCGACCTGGGCGACTGGTGGGAGCGCGAGACCGGCAACGCGATCCCGCTCGGTGCGATCCTGGTCCGGCGCGACGTGCCCGACGCGCAGGCGCGCGCGCTCGACGACGCGATCCGCGAGAGCCTGCGCTTCGCGCGCGAGCGCGAGCCGGAGATCATCGACTACGTGCGCGCGCACGCCTTCGAAATGGACGACGACGTGATGCGCGCGCACATCGGGCTCTACGTCAACGAGTACAGCGAGGACGTCGGCGAGACCGGCCGCGGCGCGGTGGAAGACTTCTTCGCCCGCGCCGCGCGCGCGGGGCTCATTCCAGCCCAAGCCAAGCCGGAGTTCGTGTGATCGGCCGCCGCTCGTTCCTCGCCGCCGGCACCGCTGCCGCGGCCGCAACGGCCCTGCCGCCCGCCGCACGCGCGCCGGCGAGGCCGCCGCGCGTGGCGCTGGGCGACGACGCGTTCGTGCGCGC
>CAXTNU010000196.1:0-7519 GCA_964245595.1 uncultured bacterium
CTGCACCGTTGTCGGGCTCGGCAGGCGCGGGCCGCCGGCTGCCGCGAGCTCGGCGATGCCCCGCTCGACGGCGCTGCCCAGGTGCGAGCCGCGCTGACCGCCTGCGAGGTCGGCGAGGTAACGGACTTCGGCGGCCCGAGCCTGCGCGTGCAGCGCCGGCGGCTCGGCGCCGGGAAGCTGCGTGGCCGGGCTCGCGGCGGCGGCATGCTGGGGGTGCGCATGCGCCCAGGCCGCATAGGTCACCTCGAACGGCTGGTGGCGGTGGTCGAGGTAGTGCGCGATGCCGTGGTTCGCGTAGAGATCGCCGAGGATGCCGCTCCCGGGCAGCGCGGGAATCGGCGGGACGTCGACGACCGGGCCGCCCGGGTGGGTCAGCTCGGGCTTGAGCGCGAGGTAGGTCCGCTCGGAGAGCTCGGCCGTGAAGCCGAGGCTCGGGACGACGGTCGTCGCCCCGACCGCGGCGTCGAGCACGGCCACGTCCTTGAGACTCGGGCGGCCCTGGCCCAGCACGTTGGCGACGCTGTCGCGGTCGTCGACATAGTGGACGCAGCGCACCCCGGGCGGCATCCCCAGCGACGCCCCGTCGGCGGTCTCGACCGAGATGTGCTGCAGCAGCCCGCGAATCTCGGCCGGCGAGAGGTGCTCCTCGCTGCGCAGGCGCGCCTCGACCTGCTCCAGCCCTCGCTGCACGATCAGCGCACCGCGGCTGTGCGCCATGAAGTGCACGTCGCCCTCGAACGCGGCACCGCGGACGTGCTTGAGCACCTCGGCCGCAACCGCCGCCTCTGGCGGGTTTTGGGCCAGGTCGAACTTCTCTTTGGCGGTCGTTTCGATGTCCCGGGCGGCGCCGCGGGTCGCCGCGTGGATCAGCCGCACGTTGCCGTGGATCAGGCTCGCGTAGCGCGTCGCGTCGAGCTGTTCTTGGGCGAACGGCGTGTTGATCCCGTTGACGTAGAACACTTCGGTGGAGGTCGGAAACTCGGCCCGCGCCGGGTCGCGCGTGCCGACCACGGTGCCGTGGTAGCCGTCCGGCTGGGTGTCGAGCGGAACCGGGCTCACCGGCGACATATCGGCATCGCGTCTCCGTTGCAGCAGTTGCTGGTCGGTATACCCGCGGCGGCCGGTTCGCACGTCGGCCGGCGCGGCGGCGGTCGGAGCAGCGTGCGCTCGCGGTCAGCGAGGCATGCTTCGGACCCGACAATCCTCCATCGAGATTCGCCCGACCAACCTCGCAGGTGTCTTGCGGCGCGGCCGGCGCATAGCGGAAGCGGAGTCGCTCTCTCGCCGTGCGCTGGCGACCTTCGAGGCGGCGTTCGGGCCCAACGACTTCAGAATCGCTTTGGCCCTCAACTCCCTCGCCGAGCTGTTGTATCACACCGAGCGCCACGCGGAAGCCAAATGGTTCTACGCCCGTGCGAAGGTGGTTCTCGACGCCCTGGACGCTTAGCGAAGCTTGCGCTGGTCGGTGGCTCGGCCGGCGCGAAGCACGCTCTTACAACAACGTCCGCCGCAGATCTGCCAGCGCGTTCTTGACCTCGACGGTGAACCGTGCCGCGAGCGCGCCGTCGACCACCCGGTGGTCATACGAGAGCGAGAGCGGCTGAACCAGGCGCGGCACGAACGCCGCTCCGTCCCACACCGGGCGCATCTCCGCCTTGCACGCGCCCAGGATCGCCACTTCCGGGGCGTTGATGATAGGGGTGAAGTACGTCCCGCCGATCGAACCCAGCGAGCTGATGGTGAAGGTCGAGCCGCTCATGTCCGCCGGGCCAAGCTTGCCGTCGCGCGCCTTGGCCGCGAGTTCCGAGGTCTCGCGCGCGAGCTCGAGCACGCCCTTGCGGTCGACATCCTTGATCACCGGGACGACGAGCCCGTTGGGGGTGTCGGCGGCGAAGCCGAGGTGATAGTACTTCTTGAGCACCAGCTCGTCGCCGTCGAGCGAGGCGTTGAGCTGCGGGTAGCGCCGCAGCGCCGCGACCGCGGCCTTCATCAGGAGCGCGAGCATCGTGACCTTGACGTCCTTGCGCTCGCCGTTGACCGCCTTGCGGAACGCTTCGAGCTCGGTCACATCCGCGTCGTCGTTCTGGGTGACGTGCGGGATCATCACCCAGTTGCGCGCCAGCACGGGCCCGCTGATCTTCTGGATGCGGCTGAGCGGCACGCGCTCGATCTCGCCGAAGCGCGCGAAGTCCACCTTCGGCCAAGGCGGCAGGTTCAAACCGAGGCCGCCCTGGGCGGCGGGGGCGGCCGGCGCGCCGTTCGTCGTAGGCGGCACGCCGCGCAGCGACGTCTTGACGTACCCTTGCACGTCGTCGCGCGTAATGCGGTCGTTGGGGCCGCTGCCGCGCACGCGCGCCAGATCCACGCCCAGCTCGCGTGCGAAACGCCGAATCGCCGGCGACGCGTGCACCGGGACGCTGGTCGTCGCGACGGTCGGGTTCGTCGACGCGGCGGCCGGGGGGACCGCGCTAGCCGGCGTCGCATTGGCAGGCACACCGTTGGCAGGCGTGGCGTTCGCGGAAGCGGCGGGGAGTGGAGGCCGGCCGTTCCCGTTCGGCGCGGTCGTCGGCGACGATGGCGCCGATGCGGCCGCGGGCTGCGGCTTGGCAGCATTCCCCGCCGGCTGCGCGGCCGGCGCGGGCGTGCTGTTCGACACGCTGGCCAGCACGCTGCCCTTCGATACACGGTCGCCGACCTTCACCTTGATGTCACGCACCACGCCGCCGGTCGAAGCCGGCACTTCCATCGTCGCCTTGTCGGACTCCAGGCTGACCAGCGGCGCGTCCTTGGCGATCGTGTCGCCGGGCGCGACGAGGATCTCGATCACCGGGATGTCGGCGAAGTCGCCGATGTCCGGCACGACCAGGTCGACCACCGTCTCCGCCTGCGCTTCGGTCGCGACAGGCGAGCCCGGCGTCTGGTCGTCCTCGGCCGTGCCCGCGATCTCCGCGGCAACGCCGACGGTATCGGCCGCAGCGGCAGTGGTAGCGGGCGGCGCCGGCGACGCCGCTTGTGCGGACGTTTGCGCCGGCGCGGGCGCTTGGGCCGGCACGTCCGCCGACTCCAGCGTGACGATCACCGACCCCTGCGACACCTTGTCGCCGACTTTGACCTTGATGTCTTTCACGACGCCGGCCGCCGACGCCGGAATCTCCATCGTCGCCTTGTCGGACTCGAGCGTGACCAGCGGCGCGTCCTTGGCGACCGCCTCGCCCGGCGCGACCAGCACCTCGATGACCGGGATGTCGGCGAAGCCGCCGAGATCGGGAACGGTGAGTTCGATTGCTGCCATCTCCGTGAACCGCTGCTAAACCGTGGTCGGCTCGGGCTTGGCCGGGTCGATGCCGTACTTGGCGATCGCCTCGGCGACCTTGGCGCGATCGATGCCGGTCGTCTTGTCCGTCGCAAGTGCGTTGAGCGCGGCGAGCACGATCCAGCGACGATCGACTTCGAAGAACCCGCGCAATTGCCGGCGGGTGTCACTGCGACCGAACCCGTCGGTACCCAGCGCGTGGAACTTCCTCTCGCCGACGAACGAGCGAATCTGCTCGACGAAGGTTTTCACGTAATCGGACGCCGCGATCACCGGGCCGTCACGATCCTTGAGCTGCTGCCCGATGAACGGCACGCGCGGCTCCTCGGTGGGATGGAGCATGTTCCAGCGCGCGACCGCTTCGCCGTCCCGGTGCAGCAGCGTGAAGCTCGTCGCCGACCAGACGTCCGCGACGACGTTCCAGTCGTCGCGGAGCAGATCCGACGCCGCGATGACCTCGCGCAGGATCGAGCCGCTGCCCATCAGCTGCACGCGGGGCTGCCCGGTCTTCTGTCGGCCGCCGTCGCGCAGCAGGTACAGGCCGCGCAGGATGCCGTCCTCCGCCCCGGCCGGCAGCGCCGGGTGGTTGTAGTTCTCGTTGAGCAGGGTGATGTAGTAGTAGACGTCTTCCTGCTCGCCCAGCATGCGGCGCACGCCGTCCTGCACGATCGTCGCGACCTCGTAGGCGTAGGTCGGGTCGTACGGGATGCAGTTCGGGATGCCGGCCGCGAACAGGTGCGAGTGCCCGTCCTCGTGCTGCAGGCCCTCGCCGTTGAGCGTCGTGCGCCCCGACGTGCCGCCCAGCAGGAAGCCGCGCGTGCGCATGTCGCCCGCCGCCCACGCCAAGTCGCCGATGCGCTGGAAGCCGAACATCGAGTAGAAGATGTAGCAGGGCAGGGTCTGCACGCCGTGGGTCGAGTACGAGGTTCCCGCCGCGATCCAGGACGACATCGCGCCGGCCTCGGTGATGCCTTCCTGGAGAATCTGGCCGGCCTTGTCCTCGCGGTACCACATGAGCTGCTCGGCGTCTTGCGGGCGGTAGAGCTGCCCGACGCTGGAGTAGATGCCGAGCTGGCGGAACATGCCTTCCATGCCGAACGTGCGCGACTCGTCGGCGACGATCGGCACCACCCGCGGGCCGATCTGCTTGTCGCGCAAGAGCGTCGAGAGCGAGCGCACGAAGGCCATCGTGGTCGAGATCTCACGCTCGCCGGTCGACTCCATCAGCGCGTGGAACGCCTGGCGCGCGGGCACCGCGAGCGGCTTCTCGACGTTGCGCCGGCGGCGCGGAACGCTGCCCAGCTTGCTGACTCGCTCCTTGAGGTACTCGGCTTCGCGGCTGTCGGGCGCGGGCTTGATGAACGGGACGTTCTCGAGGTCGGTGTCGGAGATCGGGATCGAGAAGCGGTCGCGGAAGAAGCGCAGCTGCTCGATCAGCAGTTTCTTCTGCTGGTGGGCGATGTTCATGCCCTCGCCGGCCGTGCCCATGCCGTAGCCCTTGATCGTCTTGGCCAGCACCACCGTCGGCGCGCCCTTGTGCTCGGTCGCGGCCTTGTACGCGGCGTAGACTTTGTACGGATCGTGGCCGCCGCGGTTGAGCTCCCAGATCTCGTCGTCGGTCAGCCGCTCGACCAGCGCCGCGGTCTCGGGATATTTGCCGAAGAACTGGTCGCGCACGTAGCGCCCGTCGCGCGACTTGAGCGTCTGGTAATCGCCGTCGAGCGTCTCGGCCATCAGCTTGGCCAGCGTGCCGGTGTGGTCGGCGGCCAGCAGCGGGTCCCAGCGCGAGCCCCAGATCACCTTGAGCACGTTCCAGCCCGCGCCGCGGAACACGCCCTCGAGTTCCTGGATGATCTTGCCGTTGCCGCGCACCGGGCCGTCGAGCCGCTGCAGGTTGCAGTTGACCACGAAGATCAGGTTGTCGAGCTTCTCGCGCGCGGCCATCGCCAGCGCGGCGAGCGATTCGGGCTCGTCGATCTCGCCGTCGCCCAGGAATGCCCAGACCTTGCGCCGCGAGGTGTCGGCCAAGCCGCGGTCGTGCAGGTAGCGCATGTAGCGCGCCTGGTACACGGCCTGCAGCGAGCCCAGCCCCATCGACACGGTAGCGAACTGCCAGAAGTCCGGCATCAGCCAAGGGTGCGGGTACGACGAGAGACCCTTGCCGTCGACCTCGCGCCGGAAGTTCTCGAGCTGCGCCTCGCTCAGCCGGCCTTCGATGAAGGCGCGGGCGTAGACGCCGGGCGAGGAGTGGCCCTGGAAATAGACCAGGTCGCCGCCGTCGGCGTGCTCGGGGCCGCGCCAGAAGTGGTTGAAGCCGACGTCGTAGAGCGTCGCCGCGGACGAGAAGGTCGCGACGTGGCCGCCCAGCTCGCTGTGGTCCTTCTGCGCCCGCACCACCATCGCCATCGCGTTCCAGCGCACGTAGTGCCGGATCTTGGACTCGATCGAGTCGTCGCCCGGGAAGTGCGCCTGGTTCTCGACCGCGATCGTGTTGACGTAGGGCGTCGTCTGGGCCGCCGGGGTGCGCACGCCGCGGGTCGCGGCCCGCTCGACGATCGCCCGCACCAGCTCGCTGGCCCGGCCGGCCCCCTCGGCGTCGATCACCCCGTCGAGCGCGTCGAGCCACTCGCGCGTCTCCTGCGGATCGGGCTGGGCGCTCGCCGGCGCGACCGCGGCGGGGTCGGCGTCGGGCTTGGCTTCGATGGGCGTGTCGATCATGGCGGGCTCCGGAACGGGGAGACGCGGGATGTTCGCCATGCAGTGTAGCGTGGACCGGCAAGGCGCCCGTCCGCCATTCCGAGCGCCGAACCATCCAATGACCGGCCATTCCGCCCCGGCGGCGGGATTGGATGGTCCGAATCGGAAATGGCCGGGATGCGGACAGGGTGGTCGGAGCTCGCGGTCGAGCTCGACCGGAGCAGCATCGTGCCGATCTACCGCCAGATCTACGAGCGCCTGCGCGAGCAGATCCTGGCCGGCGCGCTGCCCGAAGGGACCCGGCTGCCGCCCGAACGCGCGCTGGCCGAACGGCTCGAGGTCAACCGCTCCACCGTCGTCCACGCCTATCGCGACCTGGTCGCCGACGGCCTGATGCAGCAGCGGGTCGGCTCGGGCTCGCGGGTCGCCGCGCTGGTCGAAGGCGGCCGGCCCGACCGCTCGGCCGAGGTGCCGTGGTGGGTCACCCTGCCGCCCTGGCGGGTCGGCCAGTTCCCTTCGGTGCTGGGCGAGCTCGCGGCGGCCGAGCACGGCGATCTGGTGGCCTTCGTGCAGGGGGTGCCGCCGGCCGAGCCGTCACCGCTGGAAGACCTGGCCGCCTCGTTCGCCCGGGTCGGGGGCGACATGAAGTACGTCCTGACCTACGGCGACTCCGAAGGCTACGCGCCGCTGCGCGAAGCGATCGCGCTGCGCATGCGGGCGCGCGGCTGCGCGGTCGACCCGCGCGACGTGCTGATGCTGACCGGCTCGACGCAAGGCATCACGCTGGTCGCGCAGTCGCTGGCCGAACCCGGCGACGAGATCGTGGTCGAAGCGCCGACCTATCCCGGCGCGCTGCAGATCTTCCAGATCGCCGGCCTGCGCGCGATCCCGGTCCCGCTCGACGACGAGGGGATGCGGGTCGACCACGTCGAGGCGATCCTGCGCACGCGCAAGCCGCGCTTCGTCTATACCATGCCCTCGATCCACAACCCGACCGGCGTGACCATGAACGCCGACCGGCGCGACCGGCTGGTCACGCTCGCGCGCCGCCACGGCGTGCCGCTGGTCGAGGACGACCCGTACGGCGCGCTCGCTCCGCCCGCCGCTGCGCCGCTGCGCGCGCGCGACAGCGACTCGGTGATCTACATCTCGTCGTTCTCCAAGACGATCGCGCCCTCGCTGCGGCTGGGCTGGCTGGTCGCGCCGCGCACGATCTACGAGCGGCTGCTGCTGCGCAAGCAGTCCTACGACATGGCCTCCTCGATGTATATCCAGGCCGGGGTGCGCGACTACCTCGAGCGCGGTTACGACGCGCACGTCGTCGCGCTGCGCGCGGACCTGCGCGAGCGCCGCGCGCTGGCCTACGCCGCGATCGAGAAGCACTGGCCCGCGCCCATGCGCGTGCTGACCGGCGGCGACGGCTACTACCTGTGGGCGACCGCGCCGCGCGAGATCCGGGCCCGCGCGCTGCTGGCGGCGGCCGAGCGGCGCGGCGCGGCGTTCCTGTTG
>CAXTNU010000197.1:0-7509 GCA_964245595.1 uncultured bacterium
GGCCACGCCCGGCTGACCGCGCTGGCGGCCGACCGCGCCGCCTACGCGCCGGGCAGCGTCGCCCACCTGACGATCGCCGACGGCAACCAGCGGGCCGGCGCGACGCTGGCGGTGCGCCTGGCCGACCAGCCGCCGACCGGCGGCGCCGCCTTCACCGACGCGCCGGGCGTGCTGGCCGGCACCGGCACCACCACCCAGAACCCGGCGTCGCTCGATCCGGCCTGGCACGGCTCGGTCTCCCCGCGCCGCTCGACCGCGCTGGACTTCGCCGCCAACGGGCGCGCCGCGCCGGCCGCCGAGACGCTCGGGGCGGCCTCGGAGCGAGCCCTGTTCTGGAAGATCGACCGCGCCGAGCGGGAAGGGTTCGACGTGCCCGTTCCGCAGCAGCCCGGCCGCTACGTCGTCTCCGTGCTCAAGATCTCCGACGACGGCGACGTCGGCGCCGCCACCCTCGCGCTCGACGTCCGATGAGCGAACAGACCTCGCTTGTACCCGCAGTACCCGCCGCGGCGCGGCTGATGCTGCTCGACTCGTACGGCCTGGTGTACCGCTCGTTCTTCGCGCTGCCGCCGCTGACCACGACCCGCGGAATGCGGATCGAGGCGGCCTACGGCTTCGCGATGATGGTCCAGAAGCTGATCGCCGACGAGAAGCCGACCCACGTCATCGCCGCCTTCGACAAGGGCCTGCCGCGCTCGCGCGTCGCGCTCTACGGCGACTACAAGGCCCAGCGCACCGAGACGCCCGACGAACTGCGCTCGCAGTTCGCGCTGGTGCGCCGGGTGCTGGCGACCTACGGCATCCCGATCGTGGAGATGGACGGCGAGGAAGCCGACGACGTGATCGCCACGCTGGCCGCGCAAGCCGAGGCGCAGGGCAAGGACGTGCTGGTGGTGACCGGCGACAACGACCTGCTGCAGATCGTCGACGAGCACACCACCGTGCTCGCGACGCGCCGCCGCGTCAGCGAACTGGCGCGCTACGACCCGGCCGCGGTGCGCGAGCGCTACGAGCTCGACCCGCGCCAGCTGCCCGACTACCGCGGCCTCAAGGGCGATCCGTCCGACAACCTGCCCGGCATCCCCAGCGTGGGCGAGAAGACCGCCATCCAGCTCATCAAGAACGCCGGCTCGCTCGACGCGCTGCTGGCCGACCCGGCGCTGGCCGGCAAGCCGAAATGGGAAGCGCTGATCCGCGAGCACGGCGAGGTCGCGCGCGTCTGCCGCGACGTCTCGCTGATCAAGCGCGACCTGCCGATCGCGCTCGACTGGGAGAGCGCGCTCTACACCCCGGCCTCCAACGACGAGCTCTACAAGCTCTACCGCGAGCTCGAGTTCAAGACGCTCCTGAACAAGCTCGAGCCGCCCGCCACGCCGCAGCCGGTCGCGACCGAAGACGTGCTGGAGGGTGAGTACGAGCCGTTCACCTCGGTCACCGAGCCGGCGGACTACGCGCGCATCGTGGCCGAGCTCGATCGGGCGGCCGCGTGCGAGCGGGTCGCGGTGGCGACGCGCGGCGACGCGGTCGCGATCTCGACCAGGGACGGCACGGCGTTCGCGATCCTCAAGTCCGCGCTCGAGATCGAGCGCGTGCGGGCGGCGTTCGTGACGATGTGGGAGCGCGTTCCGCACCTGGTGGCCTACGATGCGAAGGCGCTCGTGCGCGAGCTGCGCCTCGCGCCGCGGCTGTTCGGCGACGACCCGATGGTCGCCGCGCACCTGCTCGACCCTAGCCGCAAGTTCGAGGACACCGACAAGATCGCTGGCGTCGAGCAGGCGGCGGGGATGTTCCTGGCCCGCAAGCTGCCCGACGACCAGGCCGCGGCGGCCGACGCGGCCGGCTTGCTGGCGCGCGCGACGCGAGCCGAGCTGGAGCGGCGCGGTCAGCACGCGCTCTACGAAGACGTCGAACTGCCGCTGGTCTCGGTGTTGGCCAAGCTCGAAGGCGCCGGCGTCGCGCTCGACACCGAGATCCTGCGCGAGCTGGCGGTGACGGTCGACGCGGACGTCGAGCGGCTGCAGCGCGAGATCTACGACCTCGCGGGCGAGGAGTTCAACCTCGGCTCCCCCCAGCAGCTCGGGCGGATTCTGTTCGACAAGCTCGGCCTGCCGTCGGGCCGCAAGAACAAGACCGGCTACGCAACCGGCGTCGAAGTGCTCGGCGCGCTCGCGCGCAGCTTCCCGGTCGCCGCGAAGGTGCTGGAGTACCGCGAGGTCTCCAAGCTCAAGAACACCTACATCGACGTGCTGCCCCAGCTCGTCGGGCCCGACGGCCGCCTGCGCACGCTCTTCAAGCAGACCGTGACCGCGACCGGCCGGCTCTCGTCGACCGACCCGAACCTGCAGAACATCCCCGTGCGCACGGAGCTCGGCCGGCAAGTGCGCAAGGCCTTCGTCGCGCCGTCCGACGACCGGGTGCTGCTGGCCGCGGACTACTCGCAGATCGAGCTGCGCCTGATGGCGCACCTCTCGGGCGACGCGGCGATGCGGCGCGCGTTCCACGAGCGCCAGGACATCCACGACTTCACCGCGCGCCAGATCTTCGACGTCGGCCCGCTCGCCGAGGTGGACCACAACCAGCGCCGGATGGCGAAGTCGGTGAACTTCGGCCTGCTGTACGGCATGTCGGACTTCGGCCTCGCGCAGCGGCTGGAGATCGACCGCGGCACGGCCAAGGCCATGACCGAGGCGTACTTCGCGCGCTTCCCCGGCGTGCGCGACTTCATCGAGCGCAGCCTCGACACCGCGCGCGAAAAAGGCTACGTGGAGACGCTGCTCGGCCGGCGCCGCTACATGCCCGACCTGCGCTCGCCCAACCACATGCTGCGCGCCGCCGCCGAGCGTGAAGCGACGAACGCCCCGCTCCAAGGCAGCGCCGCGGACCTGATGAAGCTCGCGATGGTGCGGCTGGACCGCCGGCTGACCGCGGAGATGCTCGACGCGGTGATGCTGCTGCAGATCCACGACGAGCTGATCTTCGAGGTGGCCCGCGCGGACTTGGACGCGGTGGCGCGGATCGTGAAGACCGAGATGGAGCACGCCTACGAGCTGGCCGTGCCGCTCGAAGCGACGCTCAAGACGGGGCGGAATTGGTATGAAGTCGCCTCGTTCGAACTGGAAGCTGTGGAGGCCGAAGTCTGATGGCTGTCACCGGAATCGCGTTCATCATGTACCCCGTCACCGACATGGCGCGCGCGGCCGTGTTCTACCAGGACGTGCTGGGCATGCAGAAGTCCGGGCTCGACTTGGAGTACTGGGTGGAGTTCGAGGTCGCGGGCACGACCTTCGGTATCGGCAACTTCGAGCAAGTCGGCAAGGCCGGCACGGCGCAGTCGCTGTCGCTGGAGGTTGCCGACATGGCGGCGTTCCGTGCCGCGCTGGCGGAGCGCAACCTGGAGTCGAGCGAGCCGTTCGAGACGCCGATCTGCTTCATCTCGGGCGTGAAAGACCCCGACGGCAATACCGTCTACCTGCACCAGGCCAAGGCGGCCAGCGCTACCTGACCGGAGAGGAGCCGATATGAAGAAGCGATCGTTGGTCGCAACCCTGGCGACGGCGGCGGGCGCCACCGCCATCGGCTCGGTCGCGGTGGGAGCGGCGGCCATCGGTGCGCTCGCGGTCGGCCGGCTGGCGATCAAGCGGGTGGTGATCGGGGAGTTGCGCGTTCGCGAGCTGCATGTGGGCCGGCTGATCGTCGACGAGCGTGGCGGTTCTGACGCGCGGCCCACCGACGGCTGAAGGCTTCCTGACGGCTCTTAGTACGTCGCTTCGCTGGTTTAGCATGGCGTCGCATTGCTCGACGGGTTCGGTGAGTTTCCAGTCCCGGCGAGCAGCCATATTGCTAGAGTCGGTCAACAAAGTATCGCAGGCTCAATCGCTGTAGACGCGTCCATCGGAGTGCTCAGACCATGCTGCACTGGGCGGTCCAGCCGTTTCAGCGGAGGCGTTAGGTGCCGGCTTGCTCGGTGCTCTAGCCGGGGATGCTTTGTCGAGATCGCTGGCGCACCCACCCCGGCGTCGCCGCCTGAGAGACGCCGGCTAGTCCGCGTCGGGCCAGTTAACCGACTCTCTTCCAGAGCAGATCCTCGTTGTTGCGGCGGTCGATCAGCATGTCGACCTGCCCGGCCGCGTTGCGGTGGAACAGGCGCCGGCCTTCGACGCCGGGACGAAAGAACAGGTCGACCGACTCGGGCAGCAACCGATAGGGCTTGCCGGGTTTGCGCTGCGCGTAGAGCGCGTTGCCTCGTCGCGTGACCTGCATGACGATCCCGGGGGCCAAGCGATACGCGCCGACGTAGTCGCGCAGCAGCGCCGCGGGAATCGTTCCGACGGCCGGGTCCTCGTAGTAGCGCAGCACCTGGCTGGCGGCGATCTGCCAGAGCCGGTTGCGGTACAGCCAGGTATCGGTCTCGTGGTACCGTGCGTGCAAGACGCGCCCGTACACCGTCTCCGTCTCGTTGGTGTCGAACGTGAGGATGGCGACGCCCGGAGCGAAGCGCGACTTCGCCTTCGCGACCGTGATCGAGCCGCCGTATCCGGCAGGCAGCGGCTGCAGATCGGCGAGAAGCGCGGCCTTGTCCATCTCGCGGCCCTTCTCGTCGTTCACGACCGCATCGTCGGCGAAGTAGCGCTTCCACGGGGCGCGGTTGCCGGGCGCCACGGCATCGAACAGCGCTTGCGTCCGCCGGACCAGCTCGGCTTGGGTGATCGTCGGCGCGTCCGCCGCTCGGGCCGGCGTGCCGCACAGCAGTGTCGAAACGACGGCGAACACGAAAATGCTTTTCACGTATCCTCGATCTTACGGCTCTTGCTGCGTTTCGAACTTGCCATCACGATAGGTCGCGCCGAAGTAGACGTTCACGCTGGTGACTTGGCCGTTTCGAACCGTCAGATACTCGGTGTTGCGGAACGACGCGCCGTCGTCCGTCGTGCACCAGTAGGTGACGAACGCGCTGTCCGCGTCGGCCGCGACGCGTTCGATCCGGAAGTCGACGAAACGATCGCCGTTGGGCCAGCAGCGCGCGAAGTACGCGGCGCGGTCGATCGCGTCGTCGTACGGGCTGGTGAAGGTGAACTCCTCGGCGATCAGCGCGGCGGCATCGTCGCGCCGCCGCTCGCGGAAGGCGTCGTACAGGGCGCGAACCGTAGTTGCGGTCGCGGTCGCTGGGTCGTCGGGCATTGTCGTCGGTGCTCCTCTCGCCCTCGAATCGAGGTAAAGGCCTCATCTGACCTTGCTCTTCGCCAGGACTCGAGCCCGAGCTCATTCTTGACGGTGACGACGGTCCGCCGTTTGCCTGGAGCCGACGTCGAGTGGCTTGCTCCGGCCGGCGAAGTTCGCATCGGCAAAGACGGTTACGGCCACAAGCGTCTCCTCGGCTTGGCGCAGGCCTTCTCACTTCGATTCAAGAGCAGCGGGACCGTCGTACCGCTAGACTTGGGAAGCATTGTGCCCTGCCTACCGGACGCTCCCTCGGTCGAGTGCTTCCGCTCGAGGCTCCGACTGGACTCGACGTGTCTCGTTTCGGCAAACGCTTTTGGCTCGAAGCCGGGCCGATGTGAGAAGCCCCGCCGCGGAGAACCGGAGCGGCGTGATCACCGCCCTGGCCCACCGCGCCGCACCGCTGCTGGCCCTCACCGCCCTGCTCGCAACCGCGCAAGCGCCCAGCCCGCCGGCTCCTGGTACAAGCTCGCCCGTGCCCGCGGTGGGCGCGCCGCGCTGGTGCGCGATGCTGCCGCTGACGGCGTGCCGACCGTTGCTGGTTCGCGCGCCTCGCGCGACGCTGCGGCTGGCCGTCGTCGCGGACGACGTGTCGCGGGCGCGCGGCCTGATGGAAGTCGCGAGCGTCGCGCCCGGTGAGGGGATGCTGTTCGCGTTCACCGGCGGCGACGAGCGGCGCTACTTCTGGATGAAGGACACGATCGCGCCGCTCGACATGGTCTTCGTGCGCGGCAGCGGCGTCGTGACGTCCGTCGCGGCCGACGTTCCGGCGACCCTCCCCGAGACCCCCGACGACCAGATCGAACGCCGCGACGGCATCGGGCGCTACGTCATCGAGCTGGGCGCGGGCGACGCCGCGCGGCGGGGGATCGCGCGCGGCGTGAAGCGCGGGGTCCCCGCGCTCCCGGCGCGGTGAGGGGGGTGGGGGGGTCGCCGCGCGCGGTACGCCGCTTCCGTTACGGGTGATTCGCCGTTTCGATGAGGTCGACGAGGAGCACGCCGTTCTGGTACTGCGCGCTACAGGGACCTCCGGCGGATTCCTTGGCTGCGGCGCGGGCGCCGCTCCATCCGGGAACGCTCGCATCGAGCGCGCTACCGTCGGCGATGAAGTTCGACATCTTCGCCCCGACGTTTTGGTCGCGAAGGATCGCGGCGTCGTAGACGAGGAGCGCGGCAAATGCGCCGAGCATGAACCGCGTCGCGCGCGGACGATCGTCCTGAAGGACGGATCTCATGAGGCCATTGTAGCTCTTGATCGCCACGCCGTGCGAAAAGCCCGCTTGGGCGCGTGCCGTTGCCCGGAACGCGGCGATCTCCGCCGTATGGAGTGGGGCGAGGGCGGTGAGACGTGCCGTCCAGCCGTCGATGAAACGCTGGGAATCGGGTCGTGAGCGAACCTCATCGTCCCTTCTGGAAGGTTCACCGCCCCTTTCGGAAGCCGAGCCGCGCCCGGCGCCACGCCCGGACCGTCGCGCTTCGGCGACGGCACGGCGACCGGGAACAAACCCGATGGGACCTGCGCGGCATGATCGATGAGGTCGGTCACCGGTTGGGAACCGAGCAGTTCCACGACCTCGACGCCCTGCGCGGCTGGTAGCAAGACGGTTTCGATGCCCGCGTCGTACAGGGCGGCCCCCCGTGCATCCGCGATCCACATTGCCGGAGTGCTCTGGCGGGCGTTCAGATAGCCGAGCGCATTGTCCAACCGGTCGCGGTCGCCGGTGGCGACGAAGGCCCGCAGGCCGGAAGCCGGGTGTGCTCCGATGTGCGGGATATCCTTGAGATCGTCGTCGCCGCGGTCGCCGAGAAGGGCTTCGACATCGGCCTTGCAGCGCTCGCGGACGAGCGCGATCCCGCACACTCGTGATCGCGCAGGATCAGCAAGCCGCGTCCGGCGGCTCGGCCCGCCTCCAACGATGCTCGGTCGTCGGCCCCGACGCGAACTCTCATGATCCCGGTACTACGCCTCACCAGCGCGACCCCCTTGACGATAGGCGCCGAGCCGCGCCGCCGCTGCCAAGGTCGAGACGTTCCCTGCGGCGTTCACACTGGGGCAAGCGCCGGCGGGATCGCCGTCACGCAGTGACGTAACCGGCCGCCCGTTCGAGCGCGGCCGCGCGCAAGGCCAGCAGCACGGCTCGCACGTCCCAGACGCTCGGCCCGACCGCGCGCACCAGCACGTCGCCGCCGCGCAGCACGCCGACCCCCACGCGCACGCTCCCGCCGATGCCGACCCGTGCGCTCCGGCCGATCCCGCAGGCGCCGTCGAGCGCGGCGAGGTCGGCATCGGCG
>CAXTNU010000198.1:0-7476 GCA_964245595.1 uncultured bacterium
TCACGACCTCGGCTCCGAACAGACCGAACACGATCGCGACCAGCGCCGCGCCCAGCGTCTGGCCGCCGACCCGGGCCGAGGCCAGCAGGCCGGCCGCGCTGGCGCTCTTCTCGCGCGGCGCGCTGCCCATGATCTCGCGGTTGTTGGGCGACTGGAAGAAGCCGAAGCCCAGGCCGCAGACGATCCCGCGCAGCACGATGTCCAGGCCGGTCGGGTTGGGCGGCAGGGTGGCATAGAGCGCCAGGCCGGCGGTCAGCACCGACAGCCCGGCCGTGGCCAGGACGCCGACCGCGACCCGGTCCGAGAGCCGTCCCGCCAGCGGGGCCATGACCGCGATCGAGAGCGGCCACGAGGTGAGCAGCAGGCCCGACTCGAGCGGCGTGCGCCCCAGCGCCTCCTGGAAGTAGAACGGCAGCGCGACGTATGCCAGCCCCTGCGCGACGTAGGTCACCAGCGACGTCACGCCCGCGCTCGAGAAGGCCGGGATGCGGAACAGATCGAGCGCGATCATCGGCCGGGGCAACGTTCGCTGGCGGCGCACGAACACCGTCGCACAAGCCAGGCCGACGGCCAGCCGCGCGGCGATGGTCCAGACCGGGTCGTGGCGGGCGAAGCCGTCGAGGCCCCAGATCGTCAGCGCGAACCCCAGCGCGCTGGTCACGACGCTGGGGATGTCCAGCGGCCCGCCGTCGCGGTCGTCGTGCGGCAGCGCGCGGTTCAGCGCCACGTTGGCCAAGCCGAACGGGATGTTGATCGCGAACAGCCACGGCCACGGCGCGACCGCCAAGATGAAGCCGCCGATCGTCGGCCCGGCCGCCGCGCTGGTCGCGACGACCAGCGTGTTCAGCCCCAGCGCGCGGCCGAGCTGCGCGCGCGGAAAGACCTCGCGCAGGATCGCCGGCGAAATGGCCATGACGGCGGACGCGCCCAGCCCTTGCAGCACGCGCGCGGCGATCAGCAGCGGCAGCGTGCGCGCGAACGCGCAGCCGAACGAGCCGGCGATGAACAGCAGCACCCCGATCCGGTAGATCTTGGCCGGCCCGCGCAGCTCGCCCAGCGAGGCGAACGCCAGCAGCGACGCGGTGACGGCGAGCTGAAAGCCGTTGACGACCCAGATCGAAGCGGTCGGCGAGGCGTGCAGGTCGCGCGCGATCGAGGGCAGCGCGGTGTTGGCGATCGACCCGTCCAGCACCGACATCGCCACCGCGATGCCCAGCGCCAGGAACGCGGTCCGCCGGCGCGCGCGCGGCAGACCGTCGGGGACGGCTTCAGCGGCGATCGGGGCCGCGCTTCGGGCGCCGCGTTTCGAGCTTGGCTTCGACGCTGCCTAGGCGTCCTTCGACCTGGTCGAGGCGTCCTTCGACCTTGTCGAGACGCTCGTCGACCCCGTCGAAGCGTTTCATCGTGCGGTGATCGAGATCGCCGATGCGCTGATGCACCTCTTGGAAGCGTTCGTCCACCCCATTGAAATGCTCGTTCATCTCTTTGCGCAGCGAGTCCAAGCCGGTCGTGATGGCCTCGTGGAGGTCCTTGAAGCCCGCGATGATATGTTCGTCCGTCACCCTGCTATCAGACACGATTCGTATTGCCGCTCCGTTGCCGTCAGACGAACGCTTGTTCCGCGTGGTAGGAGCTGCGCGAGAGCGGGCTGGCGACGACCTGGACGAAGCCCTTCGTGTCGCCCAGCGCCTTGAGGCGCGCGAACTTGGCCGGCGTCACGAACTCCTCGACTTTCAGGTGGCGTTTCGTCGGCTGGAGGTACTGGCCCATGGTGAAGATGTCGACCCCGATCGCGCGCGCGTCGTCCATCGCCTGCTCGACCTCGACCTCGGTCTCGCCCAGGCCCAGCATGAGCGAGGTCTTGGTGTACGTCACCTTGCCCGAGCGCTTGGCGTGCGCGAGGATGCTCAGCGACTGGCGGTAGCCGGCGCGCCGGTCGCGCACGGTGCCCTGTAGGCGTTCGACGGTCTCGAGGTTGTGGGCGAGCACTTCGGGCTGCGCGTCGAGCACGATGTCGAGCGAGGCCAGGTTGCCGGCGAAGTCGCCGGTCAGGCACTCGACCTTCGCGCCGGGCGAGGTCTTGTGGATCATGCGCACGGTGTTGGCGAAGATCGCGGCGCCGAAGTCGGCCAGGTCGTCGCGGTCGACCGCGGTCAGCACGAGGTACTGCCAGCCCAGCTCGGCGACGGCCTTGGCGACCCGCTTGGGCTCCAGCCAGTCGACCTCGCCCTTGGGCGAGCCGGTCTTGACGTTGCAGAAGTGGCAGCCGCGAGTGCAGGTGTCGCCCAGGATCATGATCGTCGCGGTGCCCGCGCCCCAGCACTCGCCGATGTTGGGGCACATCGCCTCTTGGCAGACGGTGTGCAGGTCGAGCCGCTTGACCTCGTCCTTGACGTGCTCGTAGTTCTCGCCCGAGGGCAGGCGGACTTTGAGCCACTCGGGCTTGCGTTGGGGCGGTTCGGGAGCGATCAGGTCGATGGTGGGCATGCGGGCTACCGGGACGAGGTTCGACGGGAACGGTACGGCGTCCCGTACCGAAAGCCGCGAGCCGTGCCAGCCGGAACAGGAGGGTGTCCACGAACCGTTTCGAATGCGATTTCGATTCACCAGATCGCGCTCGCGAACTGACGCGCTCGGAAACCGAGCTCAGGAAGATTCATGCCGAATCCGTTCATCGTTTCGCGTCGCAAAGCGGCGATCGTCATCGCCGGTACGCTCGCCGCCTCGGCGCGTTCGGCCGGAGCCGCTTCGCTGCGGCCCGACGCCGCTTCGCTCGCGGCGAGGAGCGCGCGCGGGTCGCTCGACGACCACCACCGGTCGATCGCGGGGTCGTTGCGCGGCGTCCGCCGGGCCGAGGGAGCGCAGGCGCGCGCCCAAGCGTTCGAACGGTGCAAGGCGGCCTTGCGGGCCCACGATCTCTCCGAAGCGTCGGCCGTGGCCGGCGCCGCAGGCGTGAGCGGCACGCGGACCGCGGCGTCCGGGCTGTACCGCTCGGCCGATCCCTCCACCGTGCTGTCGCAGGTCATCGTGCGCGAGCTCGATGCGTGGCCGGTTGCGGATGCCGGGTGGCTCGAGCGGTTCGCCGACCTCGAAGCCGCCTTCCAAACGCACGTCGCCGAACGGAGGCGAACGGAAAGGGCCTCACCCGAAGCGGTGTGAGGCCCTTCGGGCGGTTCTAGGCCGGCATCGCGTCGAGGTCGGTCCGGTTGAAGAACCGCCCGTGAGCGATCGCCGTGACGAACGCCGCCGCGCCGCCGTTCTGGGCCGCCGCGGCGTTGCCGACGACCACGCCGAGCGCTTGCGCGGCCGCCGGGTCGCCGCCGTGGATGCCCCCGCTCTCCAGCAACGCGACGCCGTCGCCGAAGGCGCAGATCGGCTTAGCATGTTTGTACTGCTCGCGAACGAAGAGCAGCGCGGCGCCCGAGCGCATCAAGGCCTTGACGCTCTGCGCTCCGCCCGGAACGAAGACCGCATCCCAGAGCACGGACGGCTCGGCCACGATCCGGTAATCGACGGCCAGGGTGCCCCCGTTCGCGCCGCTGAGATGGCCCAGGCGTGAGGACAGCACCGCGACCTTGGCGCCTTGCGCTTGCAGCGCTTTGCCCATCGCCTCGACCTCCGCGACGTTCACGCCGTCCGCGGCCAGGATCGCGACCTTGCGGGTCGCGATCGACGGCTTCTTCGGCGAGGCCAGAATGCTGAGCGCGGGCGACGGGTGGGCGGCTCCCTTGCGGGTCCCGTTGTTCACGCCGGCGCGCGGGTTGGCGGTGAAGCCGAGTTCCTCGGCGACGCGCTGCGCCAGCGTGGCGTCGACCAGCGCCAGATTGCCGACCATCCGCTCGCGGACCTCGGGCACCTGCACCTTCGACAGCTCGAACCGGAACGCGTCGACGATGTGGTCCTGCTCCGGTTTGGTCTGGCTGTTCCAGAACAAGAGCGCCTGGGTGAAATGGTCCTTGAACGAGTCGCTGCGGACGCGCCGCTTCTGGCCCGAGAGCGAGTCGGGGTGGGACTCGAAGCCTTGCTGGGCCGAGACCTCGTGCGGGGCGTTGCCGCCGATCGAGTTCGGGTAGTACGACACGCGGCCGGTGTCGATCGGACGGCGGAACTTCGCGTCGCGCTGGTTGTTCGAGAACGGGCACACCGGGCGGTTGATCGGGATGTCGTTGAAGTTGGGGCTTCCCAAGCGCGAGAGCTGGGTGTCGAGATACGAGAACGTGCGCCCTTGGAGCAGCGGATCGTTGGAGAAGTCGATGCCCGGCACGATGTGGGTCGTGCAGAACGCGACCTGCTCGGTCTCGGCGAAATAGTTGTCGACGTTGCGGTTGAGCGTCATCTTCCCGACGCGCTGCACGGGAACGAGCTCCTCGGGGATCAGCTTGGTCGCATCGAGCACGTCGAAGCCGAATTTTTCGGCTTGCGCCTCGTCGAAGATCTGCAGCCCGAGCTCCCACTCGGGGAAGGCGCCGTCCCCGATCGCGTCCCACAGGTCGCGCCGGTGGAAGTCCGGATCGCGGCCCGCGATCTTCTGCGCCTCGTCCCAGACCAGCGAGTGCAGGCCCAGCACCGGCTTCCAGTGCCACTTCACGAAGTGCGAGGCGCCGCTCGCGTTCACCAGGCGGAACGTGTGGACGCCGAAGCCTTCCATCATGCGGTACGAGCGCGGAATCGCGCGGTCCGACATCAGCCACATCATCATGTGGGTCGACTCGGGGGTGAGCGACACGAAGTCGTAGAGCGTGTCGTGGGCCGACGACGCCTGCGGGATCTCGCGGTCGGGCTCCGGCTTCACCGCGTGGACGAAATCGGGAAACTTGATCGCGTCCTGGATGAAGAAGACCGGCATGTTGTTGCCGACGAGGTCGAAGTTGCCTTCCTGCGTGTAGAACTTGACCGCGAAGCCGCGGACGTCGCGCGCGGTGTCGGCCGAGCCGCGCGAGCCGCCGACGGTCGAGAACCGGACGAAGACCGGCGTCTTCGCGCTCGTGTCGGTGAGGAATTGCGCCTTCGAGTACTGGCCGAGCGACTTGTAGACCTGAAAATACCCGTGCGCCGCGGCGCCGCGGGCGTGCACGACGCGCTCCGGAATGCGCTCGTGGTCGAAGTGGGTGATCTTCTCGCGGAAGAACGAGTCTTCCATCAGCGTCGGGCCGCGGGAGCCGCCGCGCAGCGAGTTCTGGTCGTCGGCGATCTTGACGCCGGTGTTGCTGGTCAGCGGCTTGCCGGCCGCCGTCGCGCGGTCCCCGTTGAGAGCGACCACTTTCGCGGTCGCGTCGCCGGGGTGCGGGCCGCGCACGTTGCTCAGCAGCGGCAGGGTCGAATCTTTGTCCATTGGCTCCTACGTTCTCGTTATCATCGAGCGAGCGGGGGATCGCTGGCCGTCAGGCGGGCTCGCGAACGGGATTCGCTGGAACCGGTAACGGTGCCCCCGGTGCCAGGACGGTGGGCTCGAACGCGACCCCGAACGCGCCGGCCAGCGAGTCCAGCAGGACGTCGCGCGCCTCGGCCCAGGTGACGTCGCGGCCGAGTTGGGCCGAGAGCGAGGTGATGCCGAACTCGGGCGTGCCGCAGGGCGTGATCAGGCGGTCGTAGTCGAGCGCGGTGCAGGCGTTGAGCGCCAGGCCGTGGAGCGAGGTCATGCGCTTGACGGCCAAGCCGATCGCGCAGATCGCGTCGTCGCCGACGTAGACGCCGCGGTGCTCGGTGCGCGGGTGGGCCGCAATCCCGAAGCGGTGCAGCGCGTCGATCACCGCGCTCTCCATCGCGCTGACGAACGGCACCACCTCGCGAAAGCGGGCCAGCTTTCGGATCGGGTAGACGACGACCTGACCGGGGCCGTGATAGGTCACGTCGCCACCGCGCTCGATCTCGACCAGATCGACCCCGCGCGCGGCGAGCAGCTCGCGCGGCAGCAGCACGTTGGCCGCTTTGGCGTTGCGGCCCAAGGTCACCACCGGCTCGTGCTCGACCACGATCCAGGTCTCCGGCACGCGCTCCTCGGCGACCGCGGCGTGGCGCGCGCGCTGCAGCTCCCGCACCCGCGCGGAGCGCCGGCGGCCCCGGGCGAGCAGCTGCACCACTTGTGCCATCTCCAGATGAGACCACGCCGGGCGGAGGCGGAGTTGCCGCTGCGGTGCAAGGGCCGAAACGAAGAGAGCCGCCGTGCGCTGCACGGGCGGCCCTCGTGGGGATGGAGCGTCGGGTCGAGGCTTAGTAGCCGGTGACCCGGTCGACGCGGCCCTGGCTGGTGCCGCTCGCGCCCTCGACGACCCACAGGATCTTCGAGCTCGCGTCGTACACGACGCCGTTGGGGTGGCGCCAGCCGCCGCTGGGCCCCGGCACGGCGACCGGGGTCGACGACGCGCTGACCGGCGCGGCGATCTTCCAGACCTTGTCGTTCGTGCCGTCGGCGACGAACAGGTCGCCGTTGGCGTTGGCCGTCAGGCCGTCGAAGGTGCCGACGCCGGAGATCGGGATCTGCGTGTAGACCGCGTCGGAGTAGGTGTAGACGTTCGTGACGCTCCAGAGCTGCGCGGGCGTGCTGCCGTAGAAGATGCCGTTCGGCGCCGCGGTGAACACGTGCAGCCCGGGGTCGGCGGCGTTGTTCGTGTAGTGGGTGAACGTGTTGTAATCGGCGCCGCCGGTGCCCATGTGGCCGACGTAGTCGTCCGAGCCGCCGTAGAAGCCGTTGCCTTCGCAGTAGGCGAAGCCGCTCGCGCTCGAGATCGCGTCGCACGCGACGTTGTAGAGCGAGTTGCCGGCGCCGAGGTTGAACGGCGTGTTCCAGTTCTGGCGGTACTCGTTGTTGCTCGAGTACTGGCTGAAGAACAGGTTCGTGCCGTCGGAGGCGAGCTGGTCGGTGTCCATCCCGACCGCGCCGGCGTCGGTCGCCGTCACGGGGCTGCCGCCGAGCGAGACCGCTTTGCGCGAGGAGCCGTCGCCGACGACGATGTAGGGCTTCGCGGGCGAGCCGGCGAGCGCGATCGCCGAGCCGGTGTTCGGGTAGCCGCTGACGTTGTAGTAGACGCTGGTGCCGGTCTGCGGCGGCAGCGGGATCGTGACCGTCGTGGTCGAGGCGATCGCGAGCGGCAGGGTGCCGGCGACGCCGTGCGCGTCGGTGACGGTCAGCGTGCTGGTGGCGCCGTTCGCGCTGCCGCTCGCCGTCACTTTGACGTACGCGGTCGCGTTGCCCGAACCGTCGGGGGTGACCGACGTGACGGGATTGCCGTTCGCGTCGACCAGCGAGACGGTTTCACCGGCCGCGCTCGAGGCCGAGACGGCGACGGTGTAGGCGCCGGTCGCACCGCTCTCGGCGATCGTGACCGGAACGGCCGGGCCGTTCGGTGCGATCTGCACGTTGGCGGCGTTGCCGGCCAGGATCAGCGGGACGATGGTGAAGGTGCCGGCGCTGGTGCTCGCGCCGGGGGCCCAGGCGGGCGCGCCGCCGTGGAGCGCGATCGTCGCGCCGGCGGGCGG
>CAXTNU010000199.1:0-7452 GCA_964245595.1 uncultured bacterium
GTGGTGATCCAGCCGGTGCGGATCGACTATGGCGACGCGACGCGCGAGCTGGCGATAGCGGTGTTCTGCTCGCTCAAGCCGGAGTCCAGGCCGCGATACGAGGCGACGAGGCGTTCCGACGCGCTGCCCAGCGTGCGCGAGGCGGTGCGGGTATCGTCGACGATGCGCTGCAGGTTGGCGACGAAGGCGTTGAAGCCGTCGGCCAGTTTGCCCAGGCTGTCGTTGCTGGCCACGCTGATGCGCGCGCTCAGGTCGGCGTCGCCGTCGGCCAAGTCGCGCAGGCGGCGCGCCACGACCAGAATCGGGACGTTGACGAAGCGGATCGTCGCCAGCGCGATGCCGATCGCGGCGACGATGCTGCCGACCGTGATCGCCAGCGTCGTCATCGCCGAGAGGCGCGCGGTGGCGAGTACGCCGGCCATCGCGTCGTTGATGCGCTGCTCTTCTTCCTTGCCGACGACGGTCAGCGCGTCGGCCATCTGCGCGTAGTAGGCGTTCTCGTCGCCGATGACGCGCAGGACCGCGGCGTGGTTGCCGCTCTTGGCGGCGGCCTGCATCTCGCCGGCCTTGGCCTCGAGCAGCGCCTCGGAGGTCAGCACGGTCTCCCACTGGCCGCGCAGCTTCTTGTCGGTGGTGGTCTTGAGCAGCGCGTCCGAGGCGGCGCCGAAGCGCGCGATGGCGTCGGTGGTGGCGTCGAGCTCCTTGCGGTCGCCGCTGGTCGCGTAGGCGATCTGGGTGGCGCGGATCTCGACGGCTGCCTGCGACGCGCGCGCGGCAGCCTGGTAGACCGGAAACGCGCTGCGCGCGATGCCGGTGATCGCCGTCTGCGTGGCGATCGACTGGTAGACCGAGGTCGCCGCGACGGCGACGAGCAAGACGATGAGCGCACCCAAGCCCACTCCCAGACGCTTGTCCAGGGTGTCGAAACGAAATAGCCGAGCCGGGCCCAAAACGCAAATCTCCTTATCGCAGCGTGCGGAAGGGGTACTTCCTATGGTCGGCTGGAGAACGGCCGAGCTTGAGGACGCCGCGAGCGTAGAGCTGGTTCCTCGGTCAAGAAAACGTTAAAGGAGATCGGACATGGACGATCCGGAACGCGAGCAAGAGCTGTGGCAGCGCGTCGCGGCCGAGCAGCAGCCCGACGCGCAGCGCAAGCAAGGCATGCAGGCTGCCCTAGAGCGCTACTACCGCGCCATCGGCCTGCTGCGGGCCGGGCGGCGCGACGGCGGCGGCGACGGCCCGCTCGGGCGGATCGACCCGATCGACGGATCGCGCCGGCTCGACGGCCGCTAGCCGGCGGCCCTACGCGGCCGGCTACCGCCTACGCCCGCGCCGAGGGTCAGGCGGCTTGCCGGCTCGAGGCGCGCAAGCCGGGGATCGGCGCGAACGTGACCGCCAAGGCGGCGCAGAAGATCAGCCCGGCCACCGCGGTGAGCGGCGACCACGCCTCGCGCACCGCCAGCGAACACGCCACCCCGACCGCGAGCGCGGTGTACTCCGCGCCGATGGTCGCGATGGCGACGCCCATTCGGCGGATCGCGGCGGCATAGGCGGTCTGGGCGAGCAGCGTCGAGCCCAGGATGATCTCGCCGAAGAACCACCAGCCGATCGACGGCGTGTCGGCCACGTGCGCGGCGGCCGCGCCGTAGCCCAGCGCGAAGCCCGGCACGATCGGCACGGCCATCGCGATCGTGCCGACCAGGCACATCAGCATGGTCGCCGAGACGCCCGGACCGACCGCGCGCAGCAGGCACGCGTAAGCACCGAAGGCCACTAGCCAGCAGACCATGAGCAGGTCGCCGAAGGTCGCCGAGGCGTCGCCGCGCTGGGTCAGCGCGAGCAGCACGACCCCGAGGACGCCGAGGCCGAGTGCGAGCCAGGCCCGCCGGTCGAGCCGGGTGCGGAAGACCAGCGCCGCGATCGCGGTGGTGGTGACCGGCGAGATGCCGACCAGGAACGAGATGTGGGCGACCGACGTGTGCTGAGCGGCGACCGTGAACAGGGTCGACACGAACAGACCGAAGATCAGGCCGGCCGCGATCACGTAGCCCCAGCGCCGCGCGTCGAGGCGAGGCGGGTCGAGCCGCCACGCCGCGCCAAGGCCGATCAGGAACAGCGGCAGCGCCCACAGCGCGCGGGCCAGCGCGACGGTCATGCCGTCGAAGACGCCCGGCTGGGCGGCGAAGAGCGCTTTGCTGGCCGGCGCGAGGAGCCCCCAGCCCAAGCCGACGGCGAGGACCAGGATCACGTTGAGGGACGGACGAGGCACAACCTAGCCTGACCCCGGCGAAGGCCCCGAGGGATGCGGTCCGCCCGCGCACTGATCGGCCGGAAGGGCGGGCGGGATCGCGGTCAGGCCCAGTTCGAGGGGAAAGTGCGAGCCGCCGTCGGTCAGAAACGCGCCGGTCACGACGCGCCGCTCCCCCGGCGCGAGCGAGAAGCGCTTGACCAGATAGTGGTCGTCGAGGTCGGCCAGGCACGGGACCTCGGTCGGCGCGTCGTCGCCGTCGAAGGCGACCGTGGTCGTGACGCCCGCCGTGCCGGCCTGCTCATAGAGAAAGACGTCGCGCGGCGCGGAGGTCGGGTTGGCCATCGTCAGCTCGACCGAGCGCAGCACGCCGTACTCGCCGCCCAGCGGCCGGCCCCCGTGCAGTTCCGACAGGCTCGCCATCCCGGCGCTGAACGGCGCGCAGGCGTGGTCGGCGTCGCACGGGTCGCCGACCGTGAAGCGCAGCCGCACCGGCGCCACGCCGGCCAGGCTGAACTCGCCCCGCCGCCGGAAGCCGTCGCTCGGCAACGGCTGCTGCCCCGCGGCCGTGAGCGGATCCGTCCCGTTGTGCACGGCGACGACGCTGACTCGGACCGGGTCGCCGGACAGGACCCGGAGGTCGTAGATCGCCTGCACGAGCGGACGGCCCGGAGCGGCTGAACTCGCGTCCGTCCTCAGTACCGCACTCGGGGTGACGGGCACGACCAGCGGCGCGCCTGCCGCGATCGTGGCGATGCTGCTCACGGGCGCCTTGCGGGCGCGCAGATACTCCACGGTCGCGCGGTGCCCGACGTACATCGGCTTGGCGTCGCCGGCCGCTGCGCCGCCCAGCCACTGAACCTGCGAGCCGGCGCCGGTGCTCTCGACGATCAGAGCCAGGCGCTGGCTCGAGTCCTGGAGGACGTGGTACAGATACACCCGCACCGCGCTGCCGGCCTCGAACTCGGCGGTGCTGCGGAACAGGAGCCCGTCTTGCGAGACGTACTCCGGGTCGTCGCTGTACAGCAGCAGCCGGGGCTCGGCGAGCGCGGCGGACGGCGGCGAACTGGACGGCGGCGGCGGGACTTGCGCGCGGCTGCCGCCCGGCGCGCCAGCGAGCACGGCAACCGACGCAGCGACCCCAGCAGCGCAGAGGAAACGAAGCACACGAATCTCCTACCCGGTTTGCCACGCTGACGAGCCGGCTTGCTACAAATCAGCGTGCATAGCGCGTTCGAGCGCGAAGCGCCGGGTTAAACGCTCGATGTGCAATCGCGCCACGCGTCAGCTCCACGAGTGTGTTACGGCCCGCGAAAGCAGGATGCAGCGCTGGCACTTACGCGAATTGCTACCGGCGGTACGATCAACGGTGCGCGTACAGTACTTTTAGCAACCCAGCGCTCCTTTTGATTGTCTATAGGACCACTCATGGGAGAAAACTTGTAGCATGCAAGGATTGGCAGGCCTGTCAGCCCTTTCAAGCAACACTGCGACCTTGTTTGCGGTAGCCCTGGCGCTGCTGTGGCTGATCTTCGTATTTTTAATCTTCAATCGTCAGCGTAAAGAGCAGTTGCCTTCTTCGACGCCATCTACGGAACAGCGCGAAGCAGCGGCAAGAAGGCTTTGGGCATCATACGCGGCACTGCCTGACGAAGAGCCCACGACGGCTATCTTCCTGCTCGAGGAATCAAAGAAGACTTACGAAGGCTGGGTAGATAGCAATGCTCGCATAGAAGGTAAGGCAACATGGCTTTCTGGTTTTCTGGCCGGCGGCGCGGGCCTCCTGACCGTGTTTGGCAGCGCGCACGGAGACAAGGCGTCGCTACAACCTGGCCCATTCCTCAACGTGGCTCTTGGGGCCGCCTTCGCAACGTTTCTGTTTTGTTTATACATAATGCGGCCAAAATTGCGATTTCACCCGAGCGTGAGCGACTATATCAACCCGGTGATTGCATTATCGCCCATGTCACGTTTCCATGTGGCACTTAGCTTGGCAGAAGACTATAACCGGTCCATAGTTCAGATTGCACGCCTCCGAAGATTTGACTCAGTCGCTTGGACAGCAGCACAGGCATCCTTGACGCTTGCTGCGTCTGCAATCTTGATTCATTTTGCGATTCATATTGGCGTAGCGGCTAGCCCGACTAGTGTGCTACAATGCCAAGGACAGGTGAACCCGTACCATACGGGAACGGCCTGGAAGTCGTCTTGTAAGGAGCAATCGTCCGGTGGCTAAAGAGAAACCGCAGCCGACGTTTGAGCCGCCCCCGCCTCCACCAAGCAGTAGTGCGCTGCATGAAGGCTGGAAGCCGGCCTCTCGTCCACCTCAAGGTCAGAACCAATAGCTAGAAGGCCCGCTCGGCGGGCCTTCTACATTGTAAGGCCAAACAGCCGTGCTGGCTAGCTCCCTACCAGATGCGACAGCGCGAACGGCGCCGTCAGCGCCACGCCGGCCAGAAAGAAGGCCAGAAACAGCGCGATCGAGCGCATCCGGCCAGCGCCGATCAGCGCCAGCACGATCGGGGCGAACATCAGGGCGGTGACGCCGCCGTCGTGCAGGGACTGCAACTCGACCACGCTATCGAGGCCGTGGTTCGACCACAGCGCCTGCGCGAGGCGCGACGTCAGGCCGAGCAGCAGCGCGTAGAGGACCAGCCGGATCACGAACGCGACGAACACGGCTAGTGCAGGAAGTAGCGGTAGCTGGAGAAGACCAGCGCGATGCCGCGCTCGTCGGCGGCGGCGATCACCTCGGCGTCGCGGATCGAGCCGCTCGGCGCGATGACCGCCGTGCAGCCCGCTTCGGCGGCCGCGATCAGGCCGTCAGCGAAGGGGAAGAAGCCGTCGCTCGCGCAGGCCGCGCCGGACGCGAACGCGTGCGCGCGGTGGGCCGCGATCTGCACCGCGCTGACGCGGTTCGTCTGGCCCGCGCAGATGCCGCGCGAAATGCCGTCGCGCGCGAGCACCACGCCGTTGGATTTCACGTGGCGCACGACGTCCCAGGCGAAGACCAGATCGCGCCACTGCTCGGGCGTCGGCTGACGCTGAGAAACGACGGTCCAGCGCTCGGGCGGCGCCTGCGGGTCGTCGTCCTCGGCGAGCACGCCGCCCAGCGCGCTGCGCACGCGCAGCTCCTCGGCGATGCGCTCGGGCAAACCGGGCGCGTAGCGCATGATGCGCAAGTTCTTCTTCTTGCGCAAGCGCGCCAGCGCGTCGTCGTCGAAGGCCGGCGCGGCCACGATCTCCAGGAAGAAGCCGGCCAGGTGCTCCGCCGCCGCGGCGTCGACCGTACCGTCGACCGCGATGATCCCGCCGTACGCCGATACCGGGTCCGCGTCCAGCGCTAGCCGCACTGCATCGGCCACCGTCGTGCGCTCGGCGATCCCGCACGGCACAGTGTGCTTCACGATAGCAGCGCGCGTCACACCATTTCGATGCGCGAGCACGTTCGCCGCGTTCCGGTCGGGTGCATTCATTGCGTCGTTCGCCGACGCTGAATCAGCGAAGCCAAGCGGTGCGCGGACCAGCATCCGCAGCGTCGCGTCGAGGTCGAGCAGGTTGTTGTACGAGAGGGCCTTGCCGCCGAGCTGCTCGGGGAGCTGGGCCTCGCGGGCGAGATAAAATGCGGCGCGGTCCTGCGGGTTCTCGCCGTAGCGCAGCGGCTGCTCGATCGGGATCGTCAGCGCCAGCGAGCCGGGCAGCTCGTTGGCCAGCAGGCCCGATTCGAGGTAGCGCGCGATGGCGCTGTCGTACTCGGCGGTGCGCTCGAACGCGCGCGTCGCGTAGCGGCGCCGGGTCGCGTGGTCCACGCCGCCGTCGCTGAGCGCGGCCGCGAACTCGTCGTACTGGGCGGGGTCGCTCAGGATCGCGACGTGGTCGAAGTTCTTGGCCGCCGCGCGCAGCAGCGACACGCCGCCGATGTCGATCTGCTCGATCGCCTCCTGCAGCGTCGCGCCTTCGCGCGCGACCGTGGCCTCGAACGGGTAGAGGTTGACGACGACGGTCGAGATGGTCGGGATGCGGTGCTGCTCGGCCTCGGCCAGGTGCACCGGGTTGGCCCGGTCTTTCAAGATGCCGCCGAAGACGTTGGGGTGCAGCGTCTTGACCCGGCCGTCGAACAGCGACGGGTAGCCGGTCAGCGCGCCGACGTCGTGCGCCTCGATGGCGTGCTCGCGCAGGTGCGCGCGCGTACCGCCGGTGGCATACAGGACGACGCCGCGCGCGGCGAGCGCGCGAGCGAGCGGGACGACGCCGGTCCGGTCGTAGACCGACAGCAGCGCGACGTCAGGTGAGGGCGGGCTGGGGCTCACGTTCGGGTTCCGGCTCCGGCTCGGTGGTGGCCGCAACGGCTACGATCTGCGGCGTGTCGTCGAGCACGGCGCTGACGATCGAGCTGACGCCGGGCTCCTGCATGGTGACGCCGTACATGCGCTGGGCCAGCTCCATCGTCTTCTTGTTGTGGGTGACGATCAGCATCTGCGCGGTGGTGGAGACCTCGCGAATTTTCACCGACAGCCGCTCGACGTTGGCGTCGTCGAGCGCGGCGTCCACTTCGTCGAGCAGGTAGAACGGCGACGGCTTCACCGCGATCAGCGCGAAGATCAGCGCCGAGGCGGTCATGGCGCGCTCGCCGCCCGAGAGCGCGGCCAGGCTGGTCATCTTCTTGCCCGGCGGCTGCACGGATATTTCGATGCCGGTCTCGCTCAGGTTGTCGGGGCTGGTCTGCCACATCTCGGCCTTGCCGCCGGGGAACAGCTCGCCGAACACCTGCGCGAAGTTGGTCCGGACCTTGTCGAACGTCTCGTTGAACACGACCTGGCACGAGGTCTCGATCTCGGCGATCGTCGCGAGCAGCGTCTCGCGCGCGCGGTGCAAGTCGTCCATCTGCTCGCGCAGGAAGCGCTCGCGCTCGGTCAGCTCGTCGCGGTCGGCCTCGGCGTTGAGGTTGACGTTGGCTTGCAGGCGGACCAGCTCTTCGCGCAGGCGCGGCAACTCGTCGACGACCTCGGCCGGCTCGCTCTCGAAGCGGGCCAGCACGCCGGCCTGCTCGTCGTCGGCGGCGGGATTCTGGGCGAAGGTCTGCTGCAGCATGCCCAGCTCCGCGTCGATCTCGGCCAGGCGGCGGCGGCCGCTCTCGCCCGCCGCGCCGGCCTCGCGCTCGGCGCTCTGCGCGATCCGCTCGTCCGCCTCGCGCTGGTTGAACT
>CAXTNU010000200.1:0-7401 GCA_964245595.1 uncultured bacterium
GGTCGGCCACGCGGCGCGCAGCTCGGGCAGCGTGCCGGCCGCCCGCACCACCCCGCCCGCGATCACGCAAAAACGCTCGCAGAGATCCTCGATCTGCCACATCTGGTGCGAGGAGAGGATCAGCGCCGTGCCCGCCGCGCGCAGCGCGCGCAGCGCCTCCAGCAGCACCTCGGCGTTGAGCGGGTCGAGGCCCGAGAACGGCTCGTCGAGCACCAGCAGCACCGGCTCGTGGAGCGCGGCGCAGGCGATCTGGACCTTCTGCTGGTTGCCCTTGGAGAGCTCGGCGCAGGGCCGGTTCGCGTACTCGCCCAGCCCCAGGCGCTCGATCCACTCCTCGGCGCGGCGGGCGTCGAGCGGGCGCGGAACGCCGTGCAGGCGGCCGAAGTACGCGATCTGCTCGCGCACTTTGAGCTTGCCGTAGAGCCCGCGCTCCTCGGGCAGGTACCCGAAGCGGGTCCGCACCCGGCCGTCGATCGGCGCACCGTCCCAACTGACCGTGCCGCGGTCGGGGACGAGGATGCCCAGGATCATGCGCATCGTCGTCGTCTTGCCGGCGCCGTTGGGGCCGAGCAATCCGAACGTCGAACCGGCCGGAACGGTGAACGAGACGTCGCGCACGGCGACGACGTCGCCGAACGAACGGGCGACGTTGGAGAGGACCAGGCTACCCACGCGGACGATCTCCTTCGCGAGGAGGAACGAGACCTTGCTTTCGATCGATTTACACGGCCGCGTGGGGTTCGTCACGGGAGCGGCGCGCGGCATCGGCCGCGCTTGCGCCGAGGCCCTGGCGCGGGGCGGGGCCGCCGTCGCCATCGTCGATCTCGACCGCGAGGTCGCGGCCGAGACCGCGCGCGCCGTCGCGGCGGAGCACGGCGTCACCGTGCGCGCGTACGCGTGCGACGTGCGGTCGTTCGATGCCGTGCAGGCCGCGGTCGACGGCGCGGCCCGGGATTTCGGCGGGCTCGACTTCGTCGTCAACAATGCCGGGGTGCAGTTCATCGCGCCGATCGGCGAGTTTCCGGTCGAGAAGTGGAACGACGTGCGCGCGATCGATCTCGACGGCGTGTTCTACACCACCCGCGCGGCGTGGCGGCACCTGATCGCGCGCGGCGGCGGGCGGATCGTCAACATCGCCAGCATCCAGGGTCTCATCGGCTCGCCCTACAAGGCCGCGTACGTCTCGGCCAAGCACGGCGTGGTCGGCCTGACGAAGGCCAGCGCGATCGAGGGCGCGGAGCACGGGATCACCGCCAACGCGATCTGTCCCGGCGCGGTGATGACAGACCTCGTCCGCAATCAAGCCGCCGGCCTGGCCCAGTCGTTCGGCGGCGGGATCAGCGAGGAGCAAGCGCTCGAGCGAGCCTTCCTCGACGCGATGCCGACCCGACGCTTCATCGAGGTCGGCGAGGTCGGGGCGCTGTGTGCCTTCCTCTGCAGCGACTACGCGATCTCGATCACCGGCGCACCGATCTCGATCGACGGCGGGTGGTTCGCTCACTAACGCGTGGGAGAACAGGACAGGCCGGCAAGTCGAGAAAAGAGGCAAGCAAGTGGAAGACGAGCGATTGTTTGAACCGCGGTACAGCGTCACGGCAGCAGCGCATCATCTCCGCATGCCGCGCTCGACGATCGTGTCATGGACCCAGGGTATGGGCGATTTCAAGCATATCCTGGACCTTCCAAAACCAGGGTATCTTTCATTCATCAACCTCACCGAGGCGTTCGTTCTCTATGCGATGCGCCGAGATTACCGCATCCCGATGCCGCACATCCGGGAGGCGATCGCAGCGTGGTTGGGTCGTCATCACCAAGGATCTCGCGATTCGTCGAAATCCGGCTGAGATCAAAGCGCTGCGCGATGCGCAGGCCCATGCGATCTTCCTTCACGGTCGAAGCCGCCCCATGGCCGATCTCATCGCGAACCTTGGCCGGGCGCTGGCCGAAATCGAACGCCGCATCGCATCCGCCGACCGTCCAGTCCACGTCGTGGTGCGCGCTGGGGAGTGCTCGGAGCGATCGAATAGGGCTCCGGATGTGTTGACGAGGCTGCTCACCGCATGCTATCCTCGTGGTCCGCTTGCACGCGACGCTCGTCGCCATGCGGTTAGAAAGGAGAGACGATGATTCGACACACCGCGACCCCTCAGCTCAATCCCGGCCGGACGATGTTCGTCGTCTCGCTGCCCATGTCTGCACTCGCGGAGGCCCAATCAGGCTGACCACACCGTCCTAACGGCACGTCGGTTCCTGTGAAGCCTCCGCATCCCGGAGGTTTTTTCGTGCCATCCTATTCTCAGCACGTGCTCGCGGTGCTGGTCGACGACCGGCAGCACGCGATCAGGCGTGACCTCGCCTCCGCACGGCGGTTCCGGCTGCGCCGGAGCGTCGCGGCGGCGTTCCACTCCCTCGCCGGCGCGATCGAAGCGTGCGGCGCGGCGTTCGATGACGAACCGGGTACCGGCGATGTCGCTGCCGCAGCATCGCGCTGACCGAGCCGCACGCGTGCGGCCTGACGCAGTCGGCATCAGCGTGCTACATCCCGTACGCTTGCGGGAACGATACGTCCCATGACGGTGATCGGGGTCGTCAGCGACACGCACTTCCCGCGCTTCGGGCGCGTGCTTCCGCGCGCGCTCGAGCGCGGGCTGCGTGACGCGAAGGTAGAGCGCATCCTCCACCTCGGCGACATGACCGATCTGCTCGCGGTCCCCCTCTTCGAAGCCATCGCGCCGTTCGACGCGGTGGCCGGCAACAACGACGGCGAAGCGATTCGCGCGCGCTTCGGCCGGCGCAAGGTCGTGCGCGTCGAGGACGTGCGCATCGGCTTGGTCCACGGCGACGGCAAGCGCGGCACGACGATGGGCCGCGCGCTGACGGCGTTCGCCGACGAACCGGTGGAGGTGATCCTGTTCGGCCACAGCCATCGCCCGCTGGTCAAGCGCGAAAATGACACGCTCGTCGCCAACCCCGGCTCGCCGACCGACAAGCGCATGAACCCGCGCTATAGCTACGCCATCCTGACCGTCGACGGCGCGCAGGCGGACATCCGCCTGCGGTATTACCTCTCGCGCGCCTGAGTGAGCGAGGAAGCGGTCGTCGAAACATCGCCGGGCTGAATGCGCTATCCAGCCGCATGGGTCTGTTCAAACTGCTGTTCACGTCGCGCCGCTCGCTGGCGCGCATCCCCGCGCTGGTGCAGAGCGCCCGCGTCCCGATGCGGCTCAAGCTGATGGCGCTGGCTTTGGCGCTGTTCATCATCTCGCCGCTCAACATCCTGGGCGACATCCCGCTGCTGGGCATCGTCGACGACGTCGCCCTGCTGGCGCTCCTGATCAACTGGTTCGTCCGCACCGCCGAACGCCACGAGGCCGGCACTGCCGAAGGTACGGATCTGATGCCGGGCTAGCCTGCAGAGGTTTGCCTACCAGTTCTTGGTAATTTTTGGTATACTGCCCGGCATGACGATCTCGTTGACGCCGGAGCTGGACCGCTTCGTCCACCGGCAGGTCGCGTCGGGCCGCTTCGCTTCGAGCAGCGAGGTAATCCGAGCTGGTCTCCGGCTGCTCGAGGACCAGGAGCAGGAGAAGGAGACCAAGCGTGAGGCGCTTCGCGCCTGGTTGCGCGAATCGCTGGACGACGAGGGCGAGAACTTTTCGGAAGACGATGCCCTGAAACGGATCCGCGAGCGGCGCCTGGGCGTTGGCGGTGCGACGGGCCGAAAGGCCTCGAACTCGCGTTAGCTCGATGGGGGCACTACCAGCGCGTAGTGGCCTTTACGTACCGCCGCCGAGCAGCCCATGACCTCGACGACATCTCCGCCTACCTCGAAGAGCGTGAGTCGCTGGTGCGAGCTCATGCGGTGCTAGCGCGAATCATCGCTCGGGTGCGCTTCCTCGCCCACAATCCGACGATCGGCAAGCCGCGTGACGATTTGCTCCCCGGCATCCGGACTTGGAGCGAAAGCTCGTTCATCATCGCGTATCGCGTGGTCGGGAGCGATATCGAAATCGTGCGAGTCGTGCACGGTGCCTGCTGCATCGGCGAACTTCTCGCCGGATCGATCGCCGCGGACGTCTGAGCGACCACGGCGAGCGGGTCGGGCGTTTTCCCCCTACGGTGTGCTGATCTCCAGGCAGACCTTGATCGCACGGCGTTCGTCCATGTCGGCGTAGCCCTGGGGCGCGGCGTCGAGGGCGAGCTTTTCGGTGAAGACCGGGCCGGGGTCGATCTTGCCGTCGGCCAGTGCGCCCATCAGCTCGGGGAGGTAGGCGCGGACCGGCGCGAGCGCGCCGCGCAGCGAGACGTTGTCGCTGAAGAGGCGGCGGAACGGGACGGTTTCCATGCCGGCCGGGACGCCGACGAAGCTGACCGTGCCGCCGTCGCGCACGACGGTCAGCGCGAAGTCGAGCGAGTTCTGGTTGCCGACCGCCTCGACGACGTGCTTGATGCCGCCGTCGGTCGCATCGAACAGCTTCTGCGCGGCCTCGGAATCGTGCGAGTCGACCGTCTCGGTCGCGCCGAAGCGGCGCGCGAGCTCCAGCCGGCCGGCGTGGTGGCCGACCGCGACGATGCGCTGCGCGCCCAGATAACGGGCCGACTGCACCGCGCACAGGCCGACCGCGCCGTCGCCGACCACCACCACGTCGTCACCCGGCTTGAAGCCGGACGCGACCACGCCGTGGAAGCCGGTGCCCATCACGTCGGTCAGGGCCAGCGCGGCGGTGCGTTTGGTGGCGTCGTCGCGGACGGCGTCGGGGATCGCAACCAGCGTGGCGTCGGCGAACGGGACGCGCACGAACTCGCCCTGACCGCCGTCGTCGTCGAGCCCGCCCCAGAAGCCGGCCTGCTTGCACGACGTGTACAGCCCGTCGCGGCAGAACTCGCACCCGCCCTCCGCATAGGAGAAGGGCGCGGCGACGAACTGGCCGACCTTGACGTCGCGCACGTCCGCGCCGACTGCTTCCACCACCCCGGTGAACTCGTGCCCGATACGCGAGCCCGCCTCCCATTTGGCGATCCCGCGGTAGGGCCACAGGTCGGAGCCGCAGATCGCGGCGTTCACGACCCGCACCAGCGCGTCGGTCGGAGCCTGAATGGAGGGATCGGGAACGGTCTCGACGCGCACGTCGCGCTCGCCGTGGTAAACGGTGGCTTTCACACTTCTATAGAACCCCCGTCCGGCCACCGAGAGTTGCCTCGCCACCGATGCCGACATAAGGTAGGGCGCCAACTTTGAGAATGATATGATGATCGCCCAGCTCGCGCTCCTTCTCGCTGCCACTCTGCCCCGGTTGGCGTTCATCCAACCGGTGCGCGTGGTTTCGCATGGCGTTACTGCTGAGGTCGCCCTTGCGCGGGAGACGTTGCCGTTGCTACCGCTGCAGGCGCAGCCCCGCTGGGATCGCGAGTTCGCGGCCGTTCACGTGCGCCTTACCGTGCCTGGTTCACGCGGTGTCGATACGTGGGCGCGTCCGGCATATTGGCAGGTGCGAACCGCGCGGAATAATGTTGCGCTGCTTCACTTGGTGCTGCTGACGCTATTTCGGGCTGACGGCGACCCGGCTGGCGGCGGCGCCCGATACGACGAGGGCATCGTCGTTGTCGGCGTGCATGCCGCAGCAGTCGAGCGGGACATCGCGCTGCCGGTCGGGGCGCACGCAGTGTTGCGATTGCGTCTGATCGTGGATCGCGGCCGCCGTGCGCGAGTGGCCTTGGTTCATCCCGGCTCGCCCGAGCGCGATCTCGTCGTTCCCGCCTCGCCGGCACGGTAATAGACCGCGCCGGCGAAGCAGGCCGCTCGCCGCGTTAGGTCGCGGCCGTGCTGACGAAGCGGTCGAGGACCGCGGCGCGCAAAGCGTCGGGCGGAATGAGGCCCTGGTCGACGATGAAGTCGTGGAACGCCAGCGGGTCGAAGCGGGTACCCAATGCGGCCTCGACCTCGGCTCGCAGCGCGACCAGCTTGATGTAGCCGTAGAAGTATGCGGTGGCCTGGCCGGGGGCGCGGAACGTGTAGCGCTCGACCTCGCTGCGCGCGAACGGGTCGGAGTAGACGATCGCGTCGGCCAGGAACGCGTGCGCGCCCTCGGGCGTGATCGCGCCGCTCTGCAGCTCGGGGTCGAGGAACGCGCGCGCGGCGCGGTGCAGGCGCATCAGGAGCGAGCAGAGCTGGCCCTCGAGCGGCATGAACGGGAGCATCAGCGCTTCGGAGTAGAGTGCCCAGCCTTCGACGTTGACCGAGTTGAAGGCGAACGCCGCGCGCGCCAGCGACAGCCCGCCGCGCAGCATGCGGTCGAACTGCAGCTCGTGCCCGGGCCGGGCCTCGTGCGCGGTCAGGGTCCAGGTCACCGCGTCGTGGGTGAAGTCGTCGGAACGCTCGGTGCCCGCGCTGCCGGCGGGCGGCGGAACGTCGAGCGGGAGCACGAACTCGCCGACCTGGCCGGTGTTGCCGACCAGCGGGGGCGGGTTCATGTGCGCGCAGGGCGTCTCGGCGCTCTCGGCCAGCGAGGCGACGCGGATGCGGGCCGGCTGCTCGGGCAGCGTGACGATGTTCTCGCGCCGCACGATGGCCTCGATCTCGACCAGGCGCTTGCGGTAGAACTCGGCAATTTCATCGGCGGCGCCGGTGATCTGCTCGAGCTTGAGCTGCCGCACGACGTCGCGGTAATCGGCCGTCGCGGGGAAACCCTTGGCGGCCGCGACGCGCGGCGCCAAGGCCTGCATTTCGGCCACGATCGCGTCGAACGCCTCGTGCGCTTGGCGGGCCAGATCGGCGGGCGGGATGTCGACCCCGACCTGGTGCAGCGCGAACGCGTACACGTCGGCGGGCAGCTTGTGATCGCTGCGCGCGCGCGGCAGCAGCTCGCGCTCGACGAACCCGGCGTAGGCCTCGGTCTGGGCCCGGAAGGCCGCGAACGCGTCCTCCCAACCGGCCAGCTCGGACTCGCGCAGTAATTCGGCGATTCCGTCGAGCAGCACCGGGTTGAGCTGCAGCGAGGTACGGATCTCCAGCTCGTACGGGCCGGCGAGATCGTGCAGCGCCAGGCGCGCGCGCGCGTCGTGCTCGGCCGCGGCGGCGAGCGGCACGACCGCGCCTTCGAGGCCGGCGTAGCGGCGCAGGCGGGTCAGCGCCAGGCGCTTGCGCTCGGGCGGGTTCTGCTCGTCGAGCAGTACGCGCAGACCCACGAACGCCAGCTTGGCGACGTCGACGTAGGCGATCAGGTGCGCCTCGCTGACGGCCAGCCCGCGCGCGACGTCGTCGGCCGCGCGCAGCAGGATGCCGATGTCGTCGCGCACGCGCGCATCGTTCTCGGTCGCCAGCGCGCGCTCGAGCGTCGCCGCCGCGCCGGCCGCCCCGGCCCGCCCGCGGTAGCGCCCGCCGGCGGGGAGGTCGGGGGGGGG
>CAXTNU010000201.1:0-7344 GCA_964245595.1 uncultured bacterium
TACGACACGACAGGCGGTTTACGCTTCTTCAGCCACCAAGAAGTCCGAAGCCCCACCATAGATATAGAAGCCGCCGCACACCCGCGCTGACTATGGCACATGTCTTTACCGCTGTCAACTTCCTTCGTGGCTGTGATCGGGGTGGTCGGTCCGAGCGATCAGCTAGCCGGGGAGAGAAACCTCCCCTAGTCGGCGCCGGTGGACCGAGGGATACTAGGAGTAGGAGAACGGTCGTCCTTGCGAGCCACGCTCGCCTACACCCGGGGACGGCCGTTCTTCCGCCTTCACCGGGTCGACGCGCACGGGTGACGCTCCGGCGGTCGCCTAAGCTGCGCGGATGCCACGCCGCACCCTGCTCTTCGCCGCCTTTCTCGCCGTGCTCGCGAGCGCGGGGGGCGCGCAGGCGCGCTCGCCGGTGCACGTCGGGCGCTTTGCGAGCGGCCCGCTCGACGGCATTACCGACGTCGCCGGCGTGCGGGTCGGGCACGTGACGAAGATCGAGGGCAGCGACGTGCGCACCGGCGCGACCGGCATCGTGCCCGACGACGATATTTGGAACGAACGCGTCGCCGCCGCGGCCTGGGACCTCAACGGCAACGGCGAGCTGACCGGCACGCACTGGGTGAACCAGGCCGGCTTCCTGGAAGTGCCGGTCGTGCTGACCGACACGCTCGACGTCGGGCGGGCCGACGACGGCGTCGTCTCGTGGCTGGTCGCCAAGCACCCGCAGATCGGGGTGCGCGATGACGTGCCGCTGCCGGTGGTGGGCGAGTGCGACGACCAGGGTATCAACGACATCGCCGGCCGGCACGTTCACGCCGAGGACGTCGCCGCGATGCTCGACGCGGCCAAGCCCGGCGATTTCCCGCGCGGCAACGTCGGCGCGGGCACCGGCATGCGCGCGTTCGGCTTCGCGGCCGGTATCGGCTCGGCGTCGCGCGTGCTGCCCGCCGAACTCGGAGGCTACACGGTCGGCGTGCTGGTGAACGCCAACACCGCCGATCGCGAGCAGTTGCGCATCGACGGCGTACCGGTCGGGCGCGCGTTCGCGCACGAGCTGCTGCCGGTGTACCCCAAGTCGGCGAGCTACGCGGCACCCGTGCGCGGGCGGGCGGCGGACGGCAGCATCATCGCGGTCGTCGCGACCGACGCGCCGCTCGACCACACGCGCCTGCGCGACCTCACCAAGCGCATCGCGCTCGGCCTGGCCCGTACCGGGGCGACCTCGCACGTCTCCAGCGGTGACCTGTTCTTGGCCTTCTCGACCACCCACCGCTACCCGCGCGGCGGCGGCATCAGCGGCCCGCCGCTGGTCGGCGACGACCGCCGCATCGACGCGCTGTTCGAAGCCACCGCCGATGCGACCGAAGCAGCGATCGGCGACGCGCTGTTCAGCGCGCATACCGTCACCGGCCGCTACGGCGTGACCTACTACAACCTGCCCTACGAACGCGTGCGGCCGCTGCTGCGCTCGAGCCCATAGTTTGCTCGCCGTGCACACGGTAACGTGACCGTCATACCGGCGTCTTACTCGCAAACCACGTCCGCAGCGCTTGGGCGAGTTCTTCTCGCCGAGCTTCGAACTGGGGCTTGCGGTGACCGTTCGCGCCGGATGGATGCGGAAAACCGTTCAAGACGCGCTCCGGTGCTACGAGACCTCGTTCGGCGAGAAAGCGGAGACCGGAAGCACTCGCCTTCCCGAACGGCACGATCAGCGCGCTCGGAGCCGCGACGAGTCGCGGTACGAGCAGCTCTTCGAGCATCCGTCGAAATAGCGGCAAGTCGCCGAGAGCGCGGCCACCTCCTGAGAAATTGCGCAGATTGCTGCCCGTGAACACGGGAAATACGAGCGCCGACGTAGTCCCGACGGGGCTAGCGGAATCGTGGAACAAGTCGTCACTGCACGAAAGGCCCAACGCCTTGGGCAGCCCGAGCTGGTCGAGCATCGTGCAGAGATTTGGTCCGCATGGAGCCCTTGAAAGCGACATGCTTTCGCAGTAGTGAGCTGTACGCCGCTTCGTCGTTCCGAAGCACCGCTGGGGTTTCGGCGAAGAGATGCGCAGCTTCCGTTGCTTGTGCGAGGCCGGGTGTGAGGCCGAGCAAGATTACTTTCGCGTCAGGCTGAGGCCATGCACCCGTCGGCGCATAGTACACGTGATAGCGACCCTCGCGCGCGAGCAGATATCGATCCGCAAGCAAATCGTGCTTGTGGAACGATTGTGGTGCATACGAAGCCCTCCGTTCAGCTAGCCTGCTCCGTGCGAAAGGCGAGCGTTCCATGCTAACTGGTGGTGAACGAGCCGAGCTGGAACGACGTCGGGCCGCTGCGTGCGTCTGCGGTGCAGCGCTCGGCCGGCGGGTAGACCGCGTCGACGAAGACGGTGTAGGTGGTATGCGCGGCGAGCTGCGGCGCGCTGGCAGCGGCCGTATTCCCGGGCGGAATTGGGGTCACGACTGGGCCGAAGGCACTGCCCGCCAGCGTGTTGCCGGCCGCATCGACGAGGCGCAGCGTGCCGTCGTTGGCAGGATTGTAGCTGATGGCGACGCTGAGACCGCTCGTTTGCACCCCGGCCGCCCCGGGCTGCGGCGAGAGCAGTACCGGCGGCGCCGTCACCACTTGGGGAACGGCCTGGCACGGCCCGGTCGCGCCGCCGCCGGAACCGCCGCAGCCTGCAAGCGTCAGGATGAGGAGAAGAACGGGCGCGAGTTGCTTCATAGCGCGGATGTGCTTCGGGCAAGGCCGCTCGCCCTTGCGCGCTCGGTGCCGTAACTCAGTATCGCGCCGTTCTTGCGCAGTTCCTCACGCACGTCGGCGATGCCGTCGGCGGCGCGCGCGATCGCGGCGACGGTGGTGTGCTCGCGCTGGGCCAGTGCGGCGGCCACGCCGGCCGCCTCGCCTTCCTCGATGGTCGTCGGAATGACGCGGGCGCTGCCGGCCGCGATGTGGGTCGCGCTGATCGCGGGCGAGGCCAGCACGACGTTCGTCAGATCGCGCGGCACGAGCGTGCCGAACGGGATGCCGTAGACGTGCCGGATCGGCGCGTAGGCGATCCGGTCGGTCGCAGTCACCGGGTGCAGGTCCAGCGGGTACGACGAGAGACCGATCGTGTCGTCGGGGATCGTGCCGTTCCACACCGCGTCGGCGGTGAGCCGTTCGACGCCCGCGAAGTGGCGCGTCTCGCGCACGTACACCGCCTCGGCGTAGCGCCCGATGCGCGCCTCGGCGAAACCCGGCAGCCGCTCGCGCAGCCAGGCCACCAGGCGCGGCGACTCGCGCTCGCTGATCGTGCGCGCCCGCGCGACCTCCGCGTCGGAGCGGCCGTCGATGCCCAGCACGTCGACGGCGTTCACCGTCACCTCGCCGCCCGGCTCGCGGCCCAAGTTCAGATCGCGCACGTAGATGTCGGGCGAGAGCGGCCGGTAGTAGCGCATCAGCGCGGCATAGCCCCAAGCGCGCCGTTCGCTCGTGCCGCCACGGCCGTAGCGCTCCTTGTCGTAACCGTTCGCCAGGCGCGCCCAGTCGACGCCGCGCACGGTGAACATCAGCGTCACGGGCTGCATGCGCTCGTCGACGCCGGTGTCTTGCCGGCCGACGTCGTAGCGCGCGCCCGCCATCGCGGCGACGTCGCCGTCGTCGGTCGCGTCGATCACGGTCTGTGCGCCGAGTTCGAATGCCGTGCCGTCGGCGTGCCGGAAGCGCACGCTCGTCACCGCGCGGCCTGGCGGCGCCGCCCGCGTCGCGACCGAGACCGCCCGCGCGCCCGTGACGACACGAATGCGCGGCTCGCGCGCCGCCAGCACGCCGAACTCCTGAGCGGCCGCTGCCGGGGTGAAGGCGTCGCCCAGCGCGGCGTGGATCTCGCGGAACAGCCCGCCCTGCACGGACGCGCCGCCGGGGGCGAGGTTGAAGTCCCACTGGTCCATCATCGCGTCGGTCAGGATGCCGCCGAGGACCGGCCGGCGCGCGACGAGCGTCACGTCCTGCCCCCGGCGCGCGGCGGCGACCGCCGCCGCGATGCCGGCCGGCGTACCGCCGCCGACGAGGATCGCGGCTCCGGCGAGAACGGGCGCTGGAGCGGGAGCCGGAGCTTGTGCCGTGAGAAACGCGGCGAGCACGGACAACAAGCCTACACTGGTGAGCGCGGCTCCGGCGAGACGAGTGAGAGAGCGGAACATCGGTACCGTGTCAACGCAGCGGGCCCGGCGCTCATCGCGCGGGCCCGTTGCGGACACCAAAAATCGTTACGGCGCTTCGGAGAGGGGGAGATTCGAACTCCCGAGACCTTTTACAGTCTGCTCGCTTTCCAAGCGAGTGCATTCGACCACTCTGCCACCTCTCCGCGGCCAGCGACCGCTATTCACGATCCGGCGGGCGAAGGCCTCGCGCGTCGAAGGCCGCTCGGACGGGAACGAGGCGGGCGTGGATACGCTCGCAACGACGACCGCCGCCCGCTTCACCGATCCGGCCGCCGCGGGCGAGGCGGCGGTCGAGCTGGTCCGGCTGAAGACCCCGCCCCAGCGGCTGCGGGTCGCCATGCGTGACGCCCGCGCGCAGCGCGCCTTCGCGACCCGCTACGGGATCGCCGAGCTGCCGCACCCCAGCGGCGGGCGCAGCGGCATCGCGGCCGCGCTCGAGCGGATCACCGGCCCCGAGAGCGAGACGCCACGCACGACCCTGGCCGATGCGCTGGTGGGAGCGGGCTTCGGGCGCGAGCGGGCCGGCGCGCTCGAGCGCGCGCTGGGCGAGGGCGACGTGCTGCTGATCGTGCCCGAGGACGCTCCGGCGGCGGCGCTGGGGGCGCTGGTGCAGCACCGGGCCGATCTCGGGACGGGCGTGCTGCAGTACGTGATCCCGCTGCGGGCCGAGCGGCTGGCGGTCGCCAAGCACGCCGTGATCGAGAACGAGGTCGTCGTGCGGACCGACGTGATCTCCGAGGTGCGCACGTTCGAGGTCACGGTCGAGCGCGAGGAGTTCGTGATCGAGCGGCGGCGCTTCGGGGCCGACGGGCGGCCGGGCGAGCTCGAGACGACTCGCATTCCGCTCCGGCACGAAGAGGTGATCGTCACCAAGCGGACCGTGGTGACCGAGGAGGTCGACGTGCGCAAGGAGCGCTTCGTCGAGGTCGAGCGGGTCGGCGGAACCGTTCGCCACGAGGAGCTGCGGGTCGAGGCCGACGCGGGCGCTTCCGTGCGCTACGGCGAGGGCGTCCTGCGCTCCGAGCCGGGTGCGCTCAGATCCGAGCCGGGTGCGCTCAGATCCGAGCCGGGTGCCAGATCGTCTTGAGCTCGGTGAACGTCAGCACCCGCTCCAGGTCGTCGTAGCGCGGGGCGAACCAGTCGTCGCGCGCCGGCGCGGGCTCGAAGCGGGTGCGCTTCACGTTCTCGGCCGCCAGCTCGCCCAGCTTGCGTTCAGCCGCTAGGTCGAGCCCGAAGGCGCCCAGCGCGTTGACGTCCATGTGGCCGGCCAGCACCGGGGCCAGCTCGGAGCGCACCCCGGTCAAGACGTTGCAGACCCCGCCCGGCAGGTCGCTGGTGGCCAGGCACTCGGCGAACACGATCGCCGTGCGCGGGTCGCGCTCGGAGGCGACCGCGACCACCGCGTTGCCGCTGACCAGCACCGGCAGCACCGCCGTGACCAAGCCCAGCAGGGCCGGCTCGTCGGGCGCCAGCAGCGCGACGACGCCGGTCGGCTCGGGGCTGGAGAAGTTGAAGTGCGGGCCGCCGACCGGGTTGCGGGTCGAGGCCAGGGCCAGGTACTTGTCGCACCAGCCCGCGTACCAGACGGTCCGGTCGATCGCCGCGGCGACCTCGCGCCGGGCCCCCGCCTCGTCGGTCGTGCCGCCGGCGGCGAGCTGGGCCGCCAGCTCGGGCGCCCGGCCTTCCATCATCTCGGCCAGCCGGTAGAGGATCTGGCCGCGCAGGGCCGGAGTCTGGCCGGCCCACTTGGCGTGCGCGGCGCGGGCCGCCACGACGGCGTCGCGGACGTCCTTGCGCGAGGCCCGGGCCACGTTGTCCCCGCCGACCTGGTCGCTGCGGGCCGACTCGCTGCGCGCGAACGCGCCGTTGATGTAGAGCTTGTACATCTTGCGGATCGGGACGCGGTCCCCGTTGCCGTTCATCCCCTCACAATTCCGGCGCCGGGCGACGCTTCCTCGCTTGCGATGTGACGCTCGCGCCTCGTTCCCCGGATAAGCCGGGCGGTTTGGCGGGTACGGTTGCTTCGTGACTACCGCCACCGAAAACAAATCTCAGCCGTTCCTGACCGACGTCAAGGAACTGCGCCGCCGTGCCCGCGAGCAGATCGACAAGGGCGCGGTCACCCAAGACTACGGGATGGACCCCAAGCAAGCGATCGACGTGCTGCAGCACGCGCTGGCCAGCGAGATCGTGTGCGTCCTACGCTACACCATGCACGCCGTGGCCGCGACCGGGATCGCCAGCTCGGGCGCCAAGGCCGAGTTCATGGAGCACGCCAACGAAGAGCGTCAGCACATGGAGCAGCTCGCCGAGCGCATCAACCAGCTCGGCGGCACACCCAACTTCAACCCCGACGGGCTGACCTCGCGCGCGGCCTCGCAGTACGGGCCCGACGACCTCAATCTGGTCGGCATGATCAAGGAGAACCTGATCGCCGAGCGGATCGCGATCGAGCACTACCGCGAGCTGGTGCGGTACTTCGGCGACAAGGATCCGACCTCACGCATCTTGCTGGAAGGTATCCTCGCGGTCGAGGAAGAGCATGCCAACGACATGCACGACCTGCTGGTCGCGCACGAAGGCAAGCCCACGCTTCCCAAAGAGTAAGTCTGCCGACAGCGAGCTGAACCCGCGCGCGTGGAGCTGATTTGCGTGCGGCACGGCCGCACGGCCTGGAATGCGAACAAGCGCTTTCAAGGCCATACCGACATTCCGCTCGACGATGAGGGCCGCGCGCAAGCGACGGCCCTCGCCGCGCTGCTGCGCGCCGAGCGGATCGAAGCCGCCGTCGCCAGCGATTTGAGCCGCGCGACGGAGACCGCGCGCATCGTGCTCGGCTCGCGCGCGCTGCCGCTGCGGCTCGACCCGGACTGGCGCGAGATGCGCTTCGGCGACTGGGAGGGGCTGACGTGGGCGCAGATCGTCGCCGCCCACCCCGAGCTCGACGCCGCCAACGAGACGACGCCGCGGGCCTACACGCCGGGCGGCGGCGAGTCGTTCGACGAGCTCTGCGCGCGCGCGCCGGATCTCGAAGAGCGACTCGCGCTGCTGCCGAACCTGCTGGCGGCGATGGACGCGATCGCGCACGCGCACAAGCGCGGGATCATCCATCGCGATCTCAAGCCCCACAACGTGATCGTCGACGAC
>CAXTNU010000202.1:0-7331 GCA_964245595.1 uncultured bacterium
GCCCGTACGTGGCCGGATCGCGCAGCGGGTCGTCGCGCAGGCGCACGCCGGGGATCACGATGCCGATCTCGGCCGCCAGCGCGCGCCGCACGTCGCCGACCCGGTCGAGCAGCGCCTCGCAGTTCGGCTCGGCCAGCAGCGGGTACAGATCGGCGCCGACGTCGATCGACAGCGCATCCACGCCGACCAGGCCGAACGCGTTTTCCGGGCGGCGCACGGCTTCGCGCCGGCGCTGCTCGTGGGCGGCGCGCGCGCCGGTGGCGAGTTGCTTCTGCTTGCGCTCGGCGAGCAGCGCGGCGCCGAACGCGGCGATGCCGATCGTCGCGAACAGCGGCGCCGGGAACGCCGGCACGAACGCCAGCGCGAAGACCAGCACCGCCGCGACGCGCAGCACGTCCGGCCGGGCCAGTAGCTGCGCGGCGAGGTCGACGCCCAGCGCGCCCTCGCCGGCGACGCGGGTCACCATCATCCCCATCGCGGTCGAGATCAGGAACGCCGGCAGGGTGGTCAGCAGCGCGTTGCCGATCGACAGGATCGCGAACGTCTCCACCGCTTCGAGCGGCGGCAGGCCGTGGTAGAGCGTGCCGACCACGATGCCGCCCAGCAGGTTGAGGACCACGATCACCAGCGCCGCGACCGCGTCGCCCTTGACGAACTTGCCCGCGCCGTCCATCGCGGCGTAGAAGTCGGCCTCGCGCTGGACCCGGGCGCGCTTGGCGCGCGCCGTGCGCGCGTCGAGCATCCCGGCGTGCAGGTCGGCGTCGACCGCCATCTGCTTGCCGGGCATCGCGTCGAGCGTGAAGCGCGCGCAGACTTCGGCGACGCGCTGGGCGCCGTTGGCGATCACCACGAACTGGATCGTGATCAGGATCGCGAACACGATCAGCCCGACCACGACGTTGCCGCGCACGACGAACTGGCCGAAGGCGGGAATCAGCGCGCCGACCCCGTCGGCTTCGTGGCCTTGGGTCAGGATCAGCCGCGTCGCGCTCACGTCGAGCGAGAGCCGGAACAGCGTCGCCAGCAGCAGCGACGGCGCGAAGGCGGAGAACTCCAGCGGCTCCTCCACCCGCAGCGAGATCAGCAGCACCAGCGCCGAGCCGAAGATGTTGAGCGCCAGCAGCGCGTCGAGCACCGGCGGCGGCAGCGGCACGATCAGGATCGCGACCACGCCGAGCACGGCGACGGCGAAGCCGGTGGTGAGCTTGGAATTCACGAGGCGGGACGATCGGGAGCGATGCGTTGCACGCTCGGCATCGTCCCACGCCGTGATTGCCGCGGTGTTGCCGCGGCATCACCTCACTTGCCGGGTTCGACGACCACGCGCAGGAAGCGGTCGGGGTCGATGCGGTGCAGCGCGTGCTGCACCTGGGCGGGCGTGGTGGCGAGCAGCGCGTGCCAGAAGTACGACTCGCTGCCGGTGAAGGCCAAGCCGACCTTCGAGCCCGCCAGCATGTCGTCCGCCACGCCCGTGTAGCTGTCGAGCGGGAGCACGCGCTGCGCCAGCAGGAGCGCCTTGGCGCGCTGCAGCTCGACGGCCGGCAGGGCGTGGGTCTGCAAGTGCTTGATGATCGCGACCAGCGCCGCGTTGGCCGGCGCGACGTTCTTCGCCTCGCTGGCGTAGCTGATGCTGAACTCGGCTCCGTTCGCATCGACGTCCACGCTCGAATCGGTGCTGTAGACGTAGCCGCGGCGCGTGCGCAGCTCCTCGAACAGCAGCGAGCCGGTCCCTTCACCCGAAAGAATCGTGTTGGCGAGCAGCAGCGGAACGTAGTCCGGATCGGTTCGCCGCATGCGGAAGGTCTGCTTGAGCGTGACCTCCGATTGCGTGTTGGTGGCCGATTTCACGGTCACCGTCCGCGCCCGCGCGGCGGCGGCGTGCAGCGCCGGGTAGCGGAACGTCGGCGGCGGCCCGGCCGCCTTCCAGCCGCCGAAGTATTTCTCCAGCGCGGCGGCGACCCGCCCGGGTGCGACGTCGCCGACGACCGCGATGGTCGTCTCGTCCGGGCGGTACGCGAAGCGGTAGTAGCGCTCGACATCGGCCGGCGTGATCGCCGCGATCGTCCGCTCGGTCACGTCGCGCCTGCGCGGGTCGCCGGGCGGGTAGAGCGCGAGCCGCTGGGCGAGATCGGCCTTCGTCTTGGGCAGGCCGTTGCTGAGCGCGACGTTCTGCATCACGGCCGCTTTGGCCACCGAGAACTCGGGGGCGAACGACGTGTGCAGCAGCCCGTCCGCCAGCAGCTCCACCCCGCGCTCGAAATCCTTCGCCTGCACCTGCAAGCTGAAGGTTCGCCGGATCGTGGCCGTCGCGGCGATCGCCTCGAACTGGGCCTGGTACGCTTTGCGATCGTAGGTGGTCGTGACGTAGCCGAGCAGCCAATCGACCAGCAGCGTGACGCCGTCCTTGCCGGCCGGCTCGTACAACTGCGGGTCGGTGCGGATGTACCCGGACAGCACGACCGCCGGCGCGACCGTCTCGCGCCGGGCGGCGTAGCGCAGCCCGTTGCTCAGCCGGTGCACGGGCGAAGTCAGGTCGTCGGAGGGCGCGCGCAGCGGCGCCTCGAGCGCGGCGTGCGCCCAAGCCGGCAACGGCTCGTGCGCGGTCGGCGTGAACCCGACGTGCTCGACGCCCGCGGCGGGATCGACCTTCGCCATCGCATGCGTCGGCTTGGCCGTGATGAGCATCGTCAGCTGGTGGTCGGGCGAGAAGTACGTGCGCAGAACGCGGTCGACGTCCGCGCCGGTGACGGCCCCGAGCGCCTGGTAGACGGCGTCGGGCGTGGGCTGGTTCTGCTCCATCGCCTCCGCCCACGCGAACCCGAGCCCCGAGATGGACGACTGGCGATATGCCCGTTCGCTGAGCAGCTTCAGTTCGGCCTCGACGAGCTCGGGCGGAATACCGTCCTTGCGGTACGTCTCCAGCACGCCGGCCAGCAGCGGCTCGACGCTTTCGGCCGGCTTGCCGTTCGCCGGGATGCCGAGCAGAAACGCGGCCCCGGTCGCCGGAAACATCGTCGTCATCGGCAGCACCCCGAGCAGCTTGCCGTCGGCGGCTAGATCGGCGAACGCCGTGCGGCCGCCGCGGAGCACTTGGCCGAGCACGCGAGCGGCGGCACGGCGATCGGCTTGCGAACCGGCAGCGCGCCGGCGGGCGTCGCGTCGAAGTCCGCGTGGACCTGGGCCAGGACCTGATCCGGGTCGATGTCGCCCGCGACGACGAGGGTCGCGTTTGCGGGCTCGTACCAGGTGCGGTAGAACGCGCGGATGTCGTCGGCGGTCATCTTCTCGAAACTGGGCACCGTGCCGCCGGACGCGGTCGCGAACGGCGTGCCGGCGAAGAACGACTCGCGCAGCGCCTTCCCCATCGTGTAGGTCGGCGCGCTCTCCTGCGCGCGGATCTCCTGTTCGATCGCACCGCGCTCCGTCGCCCAGTCGGCAGCGCGAATCGAAGCGTTCGTCATCCGGTCGGCTTCGATGCGCAGCGCCAGACCGACGTACGCCGCCGGCAGCTTGTAGTAGTAGAGCGTGCTCTCGTCGGCGGTCAGCGCGTTGTAGCTGGCGCCCATGCGCGCGGCGATCTCGGCGAGCTGGCCGCCCGAAAGGTTCGCGGTGCCGCGGAAGAGCATGTGCTCGGTGGCGTGCGCGATGCCGGGCAGCGTGTCGTCCGCGTCGCCGACGCCGTAGGACATCAAGGTGGTCGCGACCGGCGCGAGCTTGTTGGGCAGCAGCACGACGCGCATGCCGTTCGCGAGCGTCGCACGCACCGGCGCGCTCGCGTCGTGAGCCGGCACGGGCGCCGCGGCGGCGGCCGCCGGCGCTTCGACGGGCACGGGTTGCGACGATGCACGGCTCGGGCAGCAGAACGAGCCGGCTATCATACCGGCGAGCATGGCGGAACCCAGGCGCTTCAAAACGTCGCTCCTTCAGTGCGATCTCGGCTTGCTCGCATGTACCGGAGGGCACCCGACATACCCTGTCGTCCTTGGTGCGCGGCTTTTTTGCGAGGTTCACTTCCTGCGAGCCGGCTCAGCGCGCCATGACGAGCAGCGCGTTGTTCAGCAGGCGCCCGGGCTCGGTGAGGTAACGGCCGCGCAGCCACAGCCCGGCCGATGCGCCGCCGTCGAACGCCATCGCCTGGTACGCGCCCAGTCCGCGCATCACGCCCGCCATCTCGCGGATCGTGCCGCTCGAGGTGGCCAGGATCATCGTGCCGTCGCGGGTCAGGCCGACCGCGCTGCGCGCCGCCGAGGCGAACAGGATCTTCGGGTCGCGGAAGCCTTCCGCCGCCGGATCGACCGTGATGCGCCCGTCCGTGATCAGCCGGGGCCCGCAGCCGATCGCTTCGCGCGCGAGCGCGAAACCGCCCAGCGGCAGCCCGTCGGCCCGCACCACGCGGTAGTCCGCCCGCCGGCCGACGGCGAAGTGCGACGCGGCTTTCGCCTCGCCGCGAAAGTAGACGACGTAGCCGTGGCGCGGGATGATCGTCGAGCCGTCCTGGATCGCGGTGACGACGCCGTCGGCGACTTGGACCTGCGGACCGCCCGAGAGGCCCGTGCGCTCGCCCCATTCCGGCGTGAAGATGGTGATCGTATCCGACGCCCCCGCCGGATAGCGGTTGATCCAGTACGCGTACCAGTTGTTCGGCCAGCGAAAGCTGCCGTCGAGCGAGCCCTCGAGCTTGAGCGGAATGCGCTCGATCGCAGCCCGACCGGCCCGGTCGAACCACAGCACGTCACCGACGTCGCCCTTGAACAGCATGCCGCCGCCGGCGATCAGGGTGTGGTTCGGATTGCGGATCGCCGCGTTGCCGTATGCCTCGAAGTCGCCACCGTCGATCGCCGCGACGGCATGATAGCGCCGCGCGATCGCGTCGAGCGCCTCCACCCGCCCCGGCCGGCCGCCGGCCAGGCCCGTCCTCACCCGCACCCCGGCGAGCCGAACCGTGAGGAACTGCACCGGATGCCCGTCCACGACGGTGTTGCTCGCGGTGATGGCGGGCGCATGTTCCGAAGCGGCGCCCGCCGGCCGCACGGCTCCGCAGAGCAGACCGGCGACCAGGACGGCCGCGAAGACGCGGAAGGTGTTCATCACTGCTGGTACCGTTGCCGCGGCTAGGCGTGTCTGGGCCACACGGGTCAGCCCAGCCCCTTTGTAGGTGGCGCAGGCACTGGGTTGTCCCAGACCCAGGTTACCGCGGCGCCATACGCCAGTCAAATGATACTAGGCGGCTAGTGCGGTTTGGTGTCACCGACCAGCGCGCCCTCGATATTCCTCGCGCTCGAGACGGCGTTAGGCAGCCAATCGGCGATATCGAGCGTTGTACTGAGTAGCTGGATCGACCAGTTGCGAACGAGATGACCGTCGGCGACATCGGCCTCTTTCACCTGCTGCTTCATCATCGCGACCATGTGGCTGAACCCGTTGACATTGAGCCGTTGCAGGTCGACGATGAGATAAGGTGGGTTCGCGACTGAGACCGATTCCAGCGGCTTGCCGTAGGTCAGCAGGAACGGTCCGGTCAGCGTTCCGTTGCAGACGGCCAGCGGCTGCGGAGCGGCGCACGCGCGCTCGACCAGATCGTGTGCGAGCCCAAAATCATACTTCTCGAGAGCGTACGCGGGATCGCTCGCCCGCTCGGAGTTGGGGTCGTACCCACTCGATTCAGGAATTTCGAAGACGTTGAGGAGCGCCGGCGGGGTGGTGACGGAACCGGCGGTCGGCGTGGTCCCCATCACCGCTGCCAGCAGCGCCTCGTTCCGCTCGGCTTCGCTCTTCGTCATGAGCAACAGGTACGTGTAGCGGCCATATCCTGTACGCTCCGCACGCCGGTCGCGGGTCAGTGTTTCGTAGACACTGTCGATAACCCGCGGACCCGGCTCAGCCGGTGGCGCCGGCACCGGCACCGGCGCCACCGCCCCCGACGGGGGAGGCAATGACCCGGAGCCCCCTCGTTCGCCCGCCTTCGCCGTGGCGGCATGGTGGCGTACCCCGACGGTGATCACCCGCTCGTCCGGATCGTAGGCCACGTGCACGCCAAGCGCCTGCGTGACGAAATCGAGCGGGACATAGATTGCATCGCCAATGATGAACGGTGCCGCATCCAGCGTCCGCGGGACGCCGTCGATATCCGCATTGCGCGATCCCACGCGCAGGGTGCTGCGGCGATCGCCCCGGCTTACCGAAACATCGAGGTTCGCGACATCGACGCTTGCGCCAAGGCGGACGAAGATGGTCCGCAGCGGGATGAAGACGACGCCGCCGCGCTCGACCGGCGCAGGCTTCGCCGCCGGTGTGCCATTGACGATCAGACCAATGGGCTGCGCCGCCCGTACCGAGCCCGATCCAAGGGCGGCGCAAGTCGCAATGCAAAAGGCAATGGCCCGTAGGTGCCTCACGTGCCGTGGCCTTTACCCGGCGGTTCGGTCGACCGCGCAGCCGGCGCACTCGACCGCTTGAGGACGAACGACCAGATAGTCTCGCCCATCAGCGTGGCGAGCAAAGCAACGCAGACCAAGACCGACTCGACCGCAGGCGTGACTGTTGTCCACGGATACAGCCCATGAAAAGCAAACGTCAGGATGATCGCGATTCCGACCACCCACAGCAGGCGCTTCCCGGCCGATGTCACGCTCATATGCTTGCCTTTCGACCAACCGCCGGACGAATAGACTATATGCAGCTGGTCTACCCTCGCTAGTATAGCTCCTCTTTGCAAGGCGAGCAAGCCGCGTGTAGCACCGGCGTGGGAAGCTGCTCAGATGTTGGCGGCGCATTCGCGCGGATCATCGAGTTGCCGCCGGGCGACCGCTGCCGCTTATCAGCCCAGCCCTTCGCGCGCCAGCGCCGCGACGACCTGCGCCACCGCGACGTACGCCTCGGGCGGAATCGCGCGCCCGGGCTCGCCCTGCGCGTAGAGCAGGCGCGCGAGCGCGACGTCCTCGACGACCGGGATGCCGTGCTCGCGCGCCAGCGCCTTGACCGCCAGCGCGCTCTCGTCGAGCGCGCGCACCAGCACTTCGGGCACCGGCACCGCCGGCGGGTCATAGCGCAGCGCGACCGCGACGTGGGTCGGGTTGACGACCACGAACGACGCCTCGCGCGTGCGCCCGATCGCGCCGCGCACGATCGCCCGGTGCGCGCTCTTGCGGCGCGCCTTGGCCTGCGGGTCGCCCTCGTTCTCCTTGGCCTCGCGCTTGAGCTCGTCGAACGACATCTTCAGGCCCTTGGCCCAGCGCTTGCGCGCGAGCGCGTAGTCGGCCAGCGCGAACGCCGCCCCGACGACCAGCGCGCAGCCGATCGCCCGCAGCGCCGCCTGCGCCACCAGCCCGGAC
>CAXTNU010000203.1:0-4154 GCA_964245595.1 uncultured bacterium
CCGCGTGACGACCGCGAGGCCGTGGTGCGCGCCTGCGCGCTGATCGAGCGCGCGCTGGACGCCCGGGTCGCGCAGCGCGCCGCCGAGGTGACGGCGTGAGACGCCCACCCGCGACCGTTCTCGCGACCGCGTTCGCGACCACCATGGCGTTCCTAGGCATCGGCGTGATCGACCCGATCCTGCCCCTGATCTCGCACGAGCTGGGCGCCTCGAAAGCGCAAGTCGAGCTGCTGTTCACCGCCTACATCGCGATCATGGCGGTGGCGATGCTCGTCGCCGGCGTCGCCGCGACGCGCCTGGGCGGCCGCAAGACGCTGCTGTTCGGGCTGGGCTGGGTCGCCATCTGCGCGTTCCTGTGCGGCCTGGCGCAGAACGTGCCCGAGCTGGCCGCCCTGCGCGCGTTCTGGGGCTTCGGCAACGCGCTCTTCGTCTCGACCGCGCTCTCGATCATCGTCGGCGCGTCGACCGGCACGCACGAGGACGCGATCACGCTCTACGAGGCGGCGCTGGGCTTCGGCATCGCGACCGGTCCGCTGATCGGCGGGTTCCTGGGCGGCTTCGGCTGGCGCTTCCCGTTCTTCGGCACGGCGGCGTGCATGGCGATCGGCTGGCTGATCGCGTACCGCGGCGTCGAGGAGCCCGCCCGGCGCGAGCCGCCGCGGCGCGCCAAGGACGTGTTCGCCGCGCTGCGCCACGAGGACGTGCTGACCAACGCGCTGGTCGGGCTGTGCTACTCGTACGGCTTCTTCACCGTGCTCGCCTACGCGCCGCTGGCGCTCGGGATGAGCCCCCTCTCGCTGGGCTGGACCTTCTTCGGCTGGGGCGTGCTGGTCGCGTTCTCGTCGGTCGTGCTGGTGCGCGTGCTGCAGAAGCGGATCGGGCTGACCGCGCTGCTGGCGGGCGTGATCGTCGCGCTGACGCTGATCTTCGCCGGCCTCGCGAGCGTGCACGGCACCGGCACGGCGATCGCGCTGGTCGTGCTGACCGGCATCCCGTGCGGGATCGCGAACACGCTGCTGACGACGCTGGCGATCGACGTCTCGCCGTTCAGCCGCTCGATCTCCTCGGGCGCGTACAACTTCCTGCGCTGGAGCGGCGGCGCGGTCGCGCCGGTGCTGGCCGGCCGCCTGGCCGACACGGTCGGCATCCACGCCCCGTTCGCGGTCGCGGCCGCGGTGCTGGTCGTCGCGCTGGGCATCGTGCTGGTGCGCGGGCGCGCGCTCAGCCTGGCCCTGCACCGCAACGTCGCGCGCACCGCGGCCACCGCTTTGGGCTGAAAGAGCGAGCGGGCGCGCCCGCTATGCCGCGTGCTTGTGCCGCTTCCGCCGGTGTCTCGTTTTTGCTTCGGTCGTGGTCGCCGCGGTGCTGCGCGGCTTCCCATCCGCGATCGGGTGAGCTTCACCGGTCGGATTGCCCAAAGCATCGGTCGGTACGAGCTGCTGCGTGAAAGCGGTGAAGTATGCCGCGAACTCCGATTCGCCGAAATCCACGAGCACCGCTCCATCTTGCCATATGTCGTTGTGATCGTTGGCGTCCGTGCCGTGATTGAGAAAACGGCCCTGCGAGCCCTGGTTCATGTGGACGTCGTGGACTCCGAGGTCGCCGCCGGTATACGTGCGCCCGAAGATGTAGACGTCGGCGTCGTTTGCTCGCGCTCGCTCGAGCATCCTCAGCAGCGACGCGACCGGCTCCGGAGCCTCGCTGCCGTCCATGACGTCGCTCGGCCGCCAGGCCCCGGTGCCGTTCAAGACGTCGCTGCGCAGAAAGTCGAGCGCGGGAAGCACTGCCGTCCCGGTCAAGTCGGTGAAGCCGGCCGGCGCGGCCTTGAGAACCGCCAACAGCGGGTTCCCGTAGTCGAAGACGAGCTTGTATTGGAGAAGATCGTCCGCGTCGTTGGTTCCCACGTTGACGGCACTGTCCCAAAGCTCGCTCGTACCGTCCGCGGCGTCCAGCCGAAGCTGGGAGTGCAGATGGTATTGAATCTCGTGCGGCTGCCTACTCGCCTTCAGGGCAGGCGCGCTGACGACTTTGCACTTTACAAAGCCATACGTGTGTGACATTCACCCCTCCGGTATCGAAGAGACATCCGATACGACAGCGCGGATGCCGTATGATCTTATCCCGATATCCGAACGAGGGCAAGACGCTTACACCCGGCCGCACACGACGTCCAGACGCGTGCCTACGGCTTCCGCCGCGCCGTCACGTACCTTTCTCGGCGCCGAAATAGTGGATCAGCTTGAGCACGAATTGGGGCAGCGTCGAGAGCTGGCTGGCGTCGCCGTAGGCGACGTAGAGCTCGTCGTGCGGCAGGCGCCGGTGGTAGGCGAACGTGAGGTTCCAGGCGCTGGTGAACGACGGTAGGCTGGTCGCGTCGAGCACCGGCGGCGTGCCGATGATGCGCCGCACGCCCAGCGCGAACGACGAGTTCTTGCCGGTCGCGTAGGTGTAGCCCAGCCGTTCGAGCCACTGGACGTTGGTCGTGCCGGAGTCCTCGTAGGCGCGCGTGTCGTCCAGTTCCAGACCCAGCGTGCCGCGCGGCCCGGCGACCATCGTCGAGCTGCGCGCCCACGAGTCGACCCGGCCCGGGCCGAAGCGGCCGGTGTTATAGGTGAAGGTGGTGGGCGTCGACGACGAGCCGTGGTAGCCGTTGCTGCCGGGGCTGTTGGCGGTGCCGCTGTGCCAGGTGGCACTCACGCCGTTCTGCGAGATCGGGGTGAAGACGCCGCTGTCGAGCAGCAGATAGCTGGAGCCGATGCTGCCCTGCACGTCGATCCGGCCCCGCGTCAGGACGTCGAGGAACAGCGTGTCGTCAGTCTGGTCGAGCGCGCCGGTGCGGGCGTGGTAGCGGTCCATGAAGCCGCCGAACTGGATGCTGTTGAGCGGCGACTTGTCACCGAACAGCCAGATCTTGTTCTCGTAGAGCGCGTAGCCCGCGATATCGGCGTGCTGCACGAACCCGTCCACCGGCTCGTAATACTGCCCTACCTTGCGCGCCGAGGCGGCAAAGCCGAAGGTGTTGGTGTAGAGAAACGTACCGACGTCGTAGCGCTGGGCTTGGCTGCCGTCGCGCACGTTGGTGCCGTGGTCGGTGCCGTAGTTGAAATAACCGCTGACGTGCTTGTTGTCGTTGTACGAGATGCCGGTGGTGTCGACGTGGTCGGTCACGCCCGGGATGTTCGCCGCGACGCTCTGCGCGGTGAGCCGCCAGCGCGAGTCCGGCGTGCGGTACGTGACGGCCGTCGCGCCGTCGTTGCGGCTGTCGCCCACCGCGTCGAAGCCGGCGAAGCTGAACTGGCCCTGCTTGCCCTCGAACGCGTAGCCGTCGCGCGGGGTCGGGATCGCCGGCGTGTAGAGCTGCGCGATGCCGGGGCACGCGTCGCAGTCCAGGTTGTCGTAGAAGTTCGCACCCTGGGTGAAGAACGGCCGGACCTCGGTGAACGAGCGCTGGTAGGCGGTCGGCGAGATCGTCTGCTGGTCGATCTCGACGTTGGAGAAGTCGGGGTGGATCGTGCCGTAGATCGACGACGTCGCGGTCACCGGGAGCGAGAAGTCGCCGCCCATGCGCGAGGTGGTCAGGCCCGCCGACGACGAGCCCGCGGCGCCCAGCCCGTACAGCGCGACGCGCGGCCGCGGGCGCGCCGCGACGGCGCTCGCCAGACCGCTGAGCGCGCCGGCGTAGGTGACGTCGTCGCCGTTGGTCTGGGCCGGCCCGTAGGTCCAGATCTGCCGCTCGCCGGTCGAGCGGACGATTCGCACGAGCTGAGCTTTCCAGTTGCCGCCGCTGCCGCGCAGCGCCCGCAGCGGAATGCGCATCGTCACCGTGAAGCCGCCGTCGCGCGCGCTGCCGGCCGACTCCCAGGTCGGCGCGTAGGCGGTGTTCTCGGAGGAATACTGGTAGTGCGTACCGTTGGACGTGGCCGCGAACTGGTAGTAGAAGCCGGCGTTGCCATTGGGCCAGAGATCGATCCAGACCTCGTCGTCGGTCCCGTCGCCGACGTCGTTGGTGCGCTGCTGCGCGAGCAGCGGTTCGCGCTGCTGCACGTCGAAGCGCACGTAGATGTTCGTCCCGTCGGTGGCGAGCCGCGCGGTGGGCGGCGCGGGCCCCGGGCGCGGGGGGGGGACCGGCCCCCGGCGCGGGCGCCGCCGCCCAA
>CAXTNU010000203.1:4164-7289 GCA_964245595.1 uncultured bacterium
GCTCGGACGCCGGCCGCTGGTGCTGAACGTCCCACGGCAGCGTGACCAGCGCACCTTCACCCCACGCCGCGGCATCGGCCTTGGGGTCGAGCGGCGGTACGGCCGAGAGCGTCGGCACGGCGATGCTGCCGGGGCTCGCGCTAGCGGCCTGCGCTTGGGCACACGCCGCCGCGCTCGCCCATACGGCCAGCGCGCACGCCAACGTCCGAACGATCGCTACCGCTCCGCTCACCTGATACCGCTTTTCCGCTCGCTCTGGGCACTGAGGTCTGCGAAGTTACGCTACTATGGAATTAATAGTTTCGTCAAGCGCCGTGTTTTGACGAGCTACATGCGCAGGATGCCCGCTCACGCTCCGGCCTCGGCCGCCCGAGCAAGTCCCTGAAAGGGCCGCCGACGCAAACGAGCAACCACAGTCCATGACAGCTCCCTCAACTCGGGTGCGCCGTGCCTGGTCCCTGATCGCCGCGTGCCTCGCGGTGATCGGTTTCCGAGGACCCGTGCGCGCGGACGGCGTGGCGGTGGTCGCGTCGCTCGTCGAGCCCATCGCTCGAATCGACTACGGAAAATCGAGCGGGACGGCGCAGCTGACGCTCGAGCTCGAGGCGCTCAGCGCGGCGCAGGTCGAGCAGGCCGACTTGTTGGGCCCGCTCACCGACACGGGCTCGGATGCGACCAAGGTCCGCGTCGCCAGAGCTCTCGAGCTGCAGCCGCGCGGGGCCAGCACGCGCTATTACGTCCTCGATCTGGCGGTGAGCGATCTACCGGCGAACGCCTCGCAAAAGCGCTTCTTGCGCTTCACCGTCGACGGCGCGGACGAGCTCGTCGCGTACACGCTGACGAACACCGCCGCCGCCACCTTTTCTTGGACGCCCAGGGCGGTTCCGGCGATCGCGCTCGCCCCCGGGGACGCGATCCCGCTCAGCATCGCGGTCGGTCCCGTACCTGCGACCGGCGTGAAGGCCGTGCAAACCGCGCTGATCGAGAACGTCGGTAAGACCCCGATCGCGGCGGACGGGCTCGTCCTTTGCCGCACTCCGAAACCGTGTGACGGCAAGGGTATCGATCTCCCGCCGCTCTCCCCCAACCAGCTTTGGCTCGTCGCGGTCGGCGGGCCGGGACAGTACGGTGGGTCCGTAACGGTCGCGGCGAACGAAAAACCGGAAGGCGATGCGGTGGCGATGACCGTCTACTCGTCGTCACTCGCGTACAAGCTGGGGGGCGTGGCGGTGATCTTCGCCGGCGTCGTGCTCGCGTGGTATTTCACGTTCTACGTTCGCAGCCGCCTCAACCGCGATCAGTTGCTCGTTCCGGTCGCGTCGCTCGTCGCCACGCTCGACAGGCTGAGCTCACGGCTCGTGAAACGGCCGAGCGCCCAGGCACCGAACACCGCGGCCAAGATCGCCGACTTGAAAACGAACGTCTTGTCCCTCACGGCCCTCGAGCAGCAAGGATTGCCCGCGGCGGTTCCGACACCGTGGACGTCGCCGACCGCGCCGCCGTTGAGCGCATACCAAACCTACGTCCAGGCGGCGAGCGACTGGGTAACCGCGCTGACGATCGTCGTAGGCGGCATCGAGCGAGCCGTCGACATGGACCCGTCGGGCTCCAAGCCGCAGGCGACGGCAGACGCCGTCGGCCGGCTCGACGCATTGGTCACGGGCAGTATCGCTCCTGCGGCCGGCACGCTGTCCGCCGGCGTGGAAGACATCCTGGGTAAGCTCCGCGCCGAGGTCAGCTCAGCGGGGATCCGGAAGCTCGCCCCCGATCGAGCCTCGCCGCGCTCGGCACAGCTTCCGTCCTTGCAGATGCTGCAGCTCGATGTCCGCCGGCTGGGCTCGAGCGCCTGGCTGTTCATCGCGGCAGCGACGACGCTCGTCGGCGCGTACGTCCTGGTTTTCTCCGCCGCGGGCGCGGGATTCGGTACACCCGTCGACTATCTCGTGTGCCTGTTGTGGGGCTTCGGTCTTCCGACCGGCTCCACGCTCGCCGGGAGCACCACGTCGACCGTCACGACGGCCTTCAACGTGGCGAAGTGAGGAGGTGCTCGTGCTCGAGGTCGGTCACGAACATATGGCCCGGTTCGTGAGTGATCGCGAACGGTAGGCGGCTGGCGACGATCACGCTTTGCGGCGTGACGCCGCAGCCCCAGAAGACCGGCACGTCGCCAGGTTCGAGCGACGGTGGATCGCCGTATTCCGGCCGCGCCAGGTCGGCGATGCCGAGCGCGGCCGGATCGCCCCAGGCCACCGGCTCGCCGTGCGCGACACGGTACGGGCGGGTCGCGTCGCGCACGCGTTCGATCTCGGCGGCCTTGTAAGGACGCATGCTGACCACCATCGTGCCGGTCAAGCGGCCGGCGGCAGCGAGCGGCACGCGGGTGCGGTACATCGGGACGTTGCGGTCCTGCGCGTAGTGGCGCGGCGGTAGGCCCGCTTGGGCCAGCGCGTGGTCGAACGTGAACGAGCAGCCGATCAGGAACGCCACGCACTCCTCCGACCACGGTGCGAGCACGTCGCGCGGCTGCTCCGCCAGCTCGCCGCCGCGCCAGACGCGGTAACGGCCGAGATCCGTGCGCAAATCGGCGCCGGGCGCGCAACGCGGCGCGAACGCCCCGGGCACGAGTTCCTCGACGAGGGGGCACGGCACGGGATTGCGCGCGCAGAGGTCGCGCAGTTCGCCGGCGTACGCGCGGGGGACGACGATCAGGTTTGCTTGGACGTGATCGGGTGCGAGCCGCTCCGTCGGCCCGGCGAGCGTCCCCGCGCGCAGCGCAGCGCGCGCTTCGGCGGCGGTCATTCCGCGATCGTCTCCACCAACCGCGTTCATTCCGCCGAGGCGATCCCGTCGCGGGCGTCGCGCTTGCGGGCGTCGTGGTCGCGCTGCGCGGGCGCGCCGTAGCCGCCGCCGCCCGCGGTGCGGACGATGATCGCGTCGCCGGGTTCCATCGCGACCGTCGTCTTGGCGGGCAGGTCGCGCGTGGCGCCGCCGCGCTGGACGAAGACGTGCGCGCCCGGCGCGCCGTCGCCGCCGCCCTCGGTACCGTGCGGGCGCACCGCGTGGCGCTCGGCCAGCAGCGACGCCGTCGCCGTGCCCTCGCGCAGCGCGAACGCGCGCACCAGGCC
>CAXTNU010000204.1:0-7275 GCA_964245595.1 uncultured bacterium
CACCGGGCAGCTCACGATCTCGGCGATCTCGGCTTGCGAGAAGCCCTCGACGTAGGTCAGCTCGAGCACGGCGCGGTGCTCGGCCGAGAGCGTCGCCAGCGCGGCGTCGAGGCGCTGCCGGTCCGCGGCGCGCAGCGCGGCCTCCTCGGGCGAGGCGCCGGCGGCGGGGACGCCGAGCAGCTCGTCGAGCGGGACGGTCGTCGCGCGGCGGCGGCGCAGGGCGTCGACCGCCTTGTGGTGCGCGATCCCGAAGACCCACGTCCGCGCCCGCGCGCGGCCGCCGTATTTGCCGGCGCCGCGCCAAACCTCCACCATCACGTCGCTCGTCAACTCCTCCGCCAGGCCGTCGTCGCGCACCAGATCGCGCACGAAGCGGTGAACGGCCGCCCCGTGCGCGCGGAAGAACGTCTCGAACGCGACCCGGTCGCGGGCGGCGATGCGCTCCAGCAGGCGGCGGTCGTCGGCGTCGGTCATTGCCCTTCCATGCCGGTTCGTCGAGCGGCGCGCCGGGAAGGTTCAGCGCCGCCCGGCGGTCAGGCGGGGTCGGCGGGCTTGAAGTCGAGCGACAGCGAGTTCATGCAGTAGCGCTGTCCGGTCGGCGCGGGACCGTCGTCGAAGACGTGGCCGAGGTGGGAGTCGCAGTGCGCGCAGCGAGCTTCGGTGCGGACCATGCCGTGCGAGCGGTCCTCGAGCAGGCGCACGTTCCTCTGGTCGGCCGGGGCGAAGAAGCTCGGCCAGCCGCTGCCGCTCTCGAACTTGGTGTCCGAGGAGAAGAGGGTCGCGCCGCAAGCCCCGCAGGCGTACGTGCCCTGGTCGTGGTTGTGGTACAGCTTGCCGCTGAACGCTCGCTCGGTGCCGCCGCGGCGCAGGACGTCGTAGCGCTCGGGACCCAGTTCCTCGCGCCACTGCGCGTCGGTCTTCTCGATCTTGTTCACACTACCTAAGACCGCTCGTGCACGGTCCGCGGTGGCGGCGTCAGCCACGTCTTGCAGAGCCCCAGTGGACGGTGGCGAAGCCGAACCGCGGCCACAGCGTGCGCTTGCTCGAGCGTCGAGGACGTCCGATCGTTCGGGGACAGGGCTTGATCGTCGCCACACGGCGCATGGGTAGTCCCCGCGAATGAAACCGGTTCTCATTTTCAGTGTTGACTAGACTGGGAGACCCACTCCCATAGCAAGCGTATCGGAGGAATATCAGTTGTTAGCGAAGGTCGGCCAGTCGGCACCCTCATTCACGCTCCCGTCCACCAAGGGCGCCACTAGCGCAAAGGACCTCGGCAAAGAGATCAGCTTGTCGGACTACCGCGGCAAGTGGCTGATCTTTTTCTTCTATCCCCTGGACTTCACGTTCGTCTGCCCGACCGAGATCACGGCGCTCTCGGACCAGTACGAGCAGTTCCAGGACCTCGACACCGAAGTGCTCGGCGCCTCGACGGACAGCGTCCACTCGCACTGGGCCTGGCTCAACACGCCGCGTGAGAAGAACGGCATCGCCGGCACGGCGTATCCCCTGGTCGCCGACTTCACCAAGGAAGTCGCCCGCGCGTACGGCGTGCTGGACGAGCAGAGCGGCGCGGCTCAGCGCGGTCTGTTCATCATCGATCCCGACGGCGTGCTGCGCTACGCGGTCGTGACCGCCGACAACGTCGGCCGCTCGTCCGAGGAGACCCTGCGCGTCCTCGAGGCGCTCCAGACCGGCGGGCTGTGCCCGGCCGACTGGACCCCGGGCAAGCAGCTCCTCACGGTCGGAGCCTAACCGCCGTGCCGCTTCGCACCGGTTCGGAGATGCCGTCGCTCGACGGCGTCTCCACCTGGGTCAACGGCGGCGCACCGAAGCCGGCCGAGCTCGCGGGCAAACCGCGGCTCGTCCACTTCTGGTCGGTGAGCTGCTATATCTGCCACGACGTCGCCGAAGAGGTTGCGAAGTGGCAGGCCGAGTACGGCCCTCGCGGCCTCGAGGTCATCGCGATCCACCAGCCGCGCGGCCCCGAAGAGCTCGACGTCGCCAAGGTGACCGAGGACGCTCGGGACGCGATGAAGATCACCTGGCCGCTGGCGATCGACAACGACCACACCCTGGCCGGGCGTTTCGAAAACCAGTTCGTCCCGGCGTACTACGTCTTCGACGGCGCGGGCAAGCTGGTCCACCGCCAGGCCGGCGACCGCGGCTTCGAGCGCCTGCACGACAAGATCGGCGCGCTGCTGGGCGACAAGCCCGCCGCCTGAGACGGCCCGCACGCCCCTTGCGCGGGCCGCGCCGATGCCCTACACTCTCCTGGTTGTCCGGGTCGCCGCAGCGGGCCGGGCGAGCCCCCGTGCGCGAGTGGCGGAATCGGTAGACGCACTAGCTTGAGGGGCTAGCGGGGGCAACCTCGTGCTGGTTCGAGTCCAGTCTCGCGCACCATAAAGAAGAGCCCGCTTTCGAGCGGGCTTTTTGCTTCGTTCGTACGCTTGCTCGTTCTAGGCAGAAAACCTTGGCCAAGCAACGGTAAATGTAGGAGTTGGGCGCGAAACATCGGTGGGCCGAGCGTCGTAGTTCGAGGCAGCCGACGAGAGGACGGTTCCTACGCCATGTGGTTGACGCGTTTTTCACTCCAGCGGCCGATCATCGTCGCGATGTTCTTCATCGCGCTCGGTGCTTACGGCGTCGTGTCGTACTTCTCGCTCGGGAAGAACTCGCAGCCGAACGTCAACTTCCCGGTGGTGGTGGTCGTGGCGAGCTATCCGGGCGCCTCGCCGGCCGAGATGGAGCGCTTGGTGATCAAGCCGATCGAGGACCAGATCGACGGGATCGAGCACATCGACACCCTCAACGCGACCGCCCAGGAAGGCAGCGCGGTCGTCGTCGCGCAGTTCCAGCTCGGCACGAACCTGGATTTCGCCGCGATCGACGTGCAGCGCCGGGTCGACACCGCGCGGGTCTTCATGCCGACCGACCTCGACCCGCCGCAGGTCATCAAGAACGGCGCCGAGGCGCCCGTCGTGACCTACGCGCTGGGCTCCAAGGTCTTGAGCGCGGCGGCTCTGGCCGACCTCGTCAACGACCGGCTCATCTCCGACATCCGCCACATCCCCAACGTCGAGACGGCCAGCTTGAGCGGCGCGGCGGTGCGCGAGTTCGACGTCGCCGCCGACCCGCTGCGGCTGATGGGCGCGGGCGCGACCCTGCCCGACATCTTCAGCGCGATCGCAGCCAACAACAGCAACCTGCCCGGCGGCCGCATCGACGGGTCGACCGTCGAGACGACGGTCTCGGTCCACGCCGAAGTCAACTCCGCCGGCGATCTCGCCGCGCTTCCGCTGACGGTTCCCGGCGGCGCGCAAACGACGCTCCGGCTGGGCGAGGTCGCGAGCGTCAGCGACACGCACCAGGAGCAGCGCCTGATCTCACACATGAACGGCGCGCCGGGCCTGATCCTGGACATCAGCCGGACGATCACCTCCGACGAGGTCGGCGAGACCAAGATCGTCCGCGCGCAGATGGCGGCGATCGAGAAGAAGTACCCGCAGATCCAGTTCCACGAGCTGTTCGCGCCGGCCGACTACACCCAGGCCTCGCTCAACGGCGTCCTGCAGTCGCTGCTCGAGGGCATCTTCCTGACCGCCGTCGTGCTGATGCTGTTCCTGCACGCCTGGCGCAACGCGGTGGTGGTGATGGTCGCCATCCCGTCCTCGCTGCTGGCGACCTTCATCGTCATGCGCGTGATGGGCCTGACGCTGGACAACGTCTCGCTCATGGGCCTGTCGCTGATCATCGGGATCTTGGTCGACGACTCGATCGTCGTGCTCGAGAACATCACCCGGCACCGCGACATGGGCCAGGCGCCGACCGATGCCGCGCTCTCGGGGCGCAACGAGATCGGGAGCGCGGCGATCGCGATCACGCTGGTCGACGTCGTCGTCTTCCTGCCGCTGGCGTTCCTGAGCGGCTTCGTGGGCCAGTACATGAAGGAGTTCGGCATCGTCGTCACCGTCGCGACGCTGTTCTCGCTGCTGGTCTCGTTCACGCTCACGCCGGTGCTGGCCGCGCGCTGGTCGGTGCTCGAGCGCAGCGCCGCGCCGCCGCCCTGGCTGGCCTGGTTCCAGACCGGCTTCGAGCGCCTCACGGCCTGGTACAAGCACCGCGCGCTGCCGCTCGCGCTGCGCCACCGCTGGATGACCTTCTGGTTCAGCTTGCTGATGGTCGTCAACGCGATCTCGCTGGTGGCCGGCAAAGAGGCGATGACCGCCTTGGCCGGCGCCGACGCCGCGCTGGCGGTCGTGACCCTGCTGTGGATTCCGCTCGGCCGCGTGCTGCGCGGGCGCGGGCTGGCCGGCATCCGGATCCAAGGCTCGCACGCCGGCGCGTCGGTCGGCGGCGCGCTCGGCTGCGCCGCCATCGGGGCCTTCATGTTCGGCCTGGTGCTGCTGAACCTCAACCTGCAGAGCGAGTTCGTGCCCGACCAGAAGTCGGGCCAGATCCACGGTGACGTGACCTTCCCGGTCGGCACGCCGCTGGCGCTGACCGAGACCACGCTGACGCGCATCGAGACCGAGGCGCTCAAGATTCCCAACGTCGACACGGTCCGCACCTACGCCGGCACCAAGCCCGACGGCTGGGGTTCGACCGACGGCGGTTTCGTCGGCACCTTCAACATCACGCTCCAAAAGGCGCACCGGCGCGAGCAAGACACGGTCGTCGACCGGCTGCGCAAGCTCGTCCCGCCGCTGGCGAAGGGCGCCGAGGTGACGGTGTCCGGGCGCGGCGGCGGCGGCAGCGGCTTGCCGATCTCGTTCACCCTCTCGGGGCCCGGCGACGTGATCCAGCCGGCCGCCAACAAGCTGGCGGCGTACATCAAGTCGGTGCCCGGCACGGTCAACGTCCAGACCGGCGCGCAAGCGGCCGCGCCGCACTTGAGCATTCGCATCGACCCGGCTCGGGCGGCGCTGCTGGGGGTCTCGCCGGGCGCGGCGGCGACCGTCGCGCGGACCGCGGTCGGCGGCGCGGTCGCGACCAAGGTGCGGACCTGGAACGGCCTGGTCAACGTCCTGGTGCAGTACCCGATCACCAACCGCAACTCGCTCGACCAGATCGAGCGCATTCCGGTGCGCGCCAACGACGGCTCGCTGGTGCCGCTGGGCCGCGTCGCAAGCTTCACCTCCGACCGGGCGTCGACCAAGATCGAGCACGTCGACAAACAGGTCATCGCGCGCGTCAACGGCGACATCGACCGCGGCAAGACGACGCTGGGGGCGGTGATGGGCCTGGTGAGCAAGCAGCTCGCCACGCCGGGCTTCCTGCCGGCCGGCGTGACGCTGGGCGAGGAGGGCGACTCCAAGTTCTTCCTGGAGTTCCTCAGCTCGATGGCGTTCGCGCTGGTGACCTCGTTCGCGCTGATCTACTGCCTGATGGTGGTCCTGTACGGCTCGTTCGTGACGCCGTTCGTGATCATGTTCTCGATCCCGGTCGCACTCATCGGCGCGCTGCTCGCGCTGGCGCTGACCCACCAGACGATCAACCTGTTCTCGGCGATCGGTCTGATCATGCTCTTCGGCCTGGTCGCCAAGAACGGCATCCTGCTGGTGGACTACTCCAACACGCTGCGCAAGCGCGGGCTGACCTACGTCGAGGGCATCCTGACCGCGGGCGGGACGCGCTTGCGGCCGATCGTGATGACCACCGCGGCGATGGTGTTCGGCATGGCGCCGCTGGCGACCGGGCACACCGAGGGCGGCGAGATCCGCATGTCGATGGGCATCGTGCTGATCGGCGGCCTGCTCAGCTCGCTGTTCCTGACCCTCTTCCTGGTGCCGGCGATGTACGTCACCGCCAACCATCTGAGCGATTGGTTCGCGCGGCGCCGCTCGCGCCACGAGGATCCGCGCGGCGGCGACCAAGAGCCGCTGGCCCCGCCGGCGCGCGTGCCGGCCGGAGCGATGGGCGATTAGCGGCCGTAGTCTGAGAAATCGCTGAGAACGGGTAAGGGAACCTCCGGCAACGCGCTGGAGGTTCTCGTACCATGTCTTTTTCCACCAAGCGGCGTCTGACGGCGCTCACGGCGACGGCTCTGCTGGCCTCGGCGACCGCGCTTCCCGCGCTCGCCGCCGGGCCGGTCAGCGTCACCCTCAACGGCAACCCGCTGACCCTCAACCCCGCCCCGACCGAGCGCGCCGGGCGCGTCTTCGTCCCGCTGCGCGGGGTCTTCGAAAACCTCGGCGCGACCGTGGTGTACGCCAACGGTACGATCAACGCCACCGGCCGCAACCACAACGTCAGCCTCAAGGTTGGCTCGCAGGCGGCCACCGTCGACGGCCAGCAGCAGACGCTCGACGTCGCGCCGTTCATCATCGGCGCCTCGACCTACGTCCCGCTGCGCTTCGTCTCGCAGGCGCTGGGGGCGACCGTCAACTTCGACGGCGCCAACCAGATCGTCGCGCTGAGCACCACCGGCGGCGGCAGCGCGCCGGCCGGGCAGACGATCACCCCGGTTCCGGTGGGCCGGCGCAACGGCGCGATCAACCTGGCGACCGTCACCCCCGCCCGCGGCGCCGAAGTGACCTCGCGCCGGCCCACCATCGAGGCCACCTTCGGGGGCGGCACCGTCGACCCCAACACCGTCAAGGTGATGGTCGACGGGCTCGACGTCACCAGCGACTCGACCCGCTCGACGACCGGCATCCTGTACGCGCCGCGCTCGCCGCTGCAGCCCGGTGCCCACGCCGTCCGCGTCAGCGGCACCGACAGCAACGGCGGTCCGTTCGACCGCACCTGGTCGTTCACGTCGGGCACCTCGTCGGCGGTCGCCGGCGAGATCACCAGCGTCCGCCCGGCCGACGGCGCCACGGTCGGCAACCAGTTCGTCGTCTCGGGCCGCGCGACGCCGGGCGCGCGGGTCACGATCCAGGTCGGCGTCGGCAACGGCAACGGCCGCACCGGCACGCTGGGCGGCATCATCGGCACGCTGCTCGGCGCCGGGACGCAGAACAACAGCGCCGCCTACAACGTCACCGCCGACGAGAACGGCCGGTTCAGCCAGCAGGTGAGCATCGGCGCCGCCTCCGGCAGCCAGCTCGTGCTCGCCATCCTCGCGACCGACCGGCAGACCGGCTCCTCCGGCACGCCGGTCCAGGAGACGCTCACGGTTCGCTGACCGTTCCGCCCGCGCCGGGCAGGCCCCGGCGCGTGCCGTGTCTCACCCCAGAGGCCGTGCCCGCCCAGATCGAGCCTCCGGACCGCCAGACCCCGCGCTGCGCGCTGGTGACCGGCGCGGCCGCGGGTTTGGGCAAGGGCGTCGCG
>CAXTNU010000205.1:0-7224 GCA_964245595.1 uncultured bacterium
CCGCCGCCGTCTCGACCCCGTATTACCCGAACGACCCGTACTTCGCCGGCTTCGCCGCGGGCGGCACCTATCACGGCGCGCCGTACGCGGAAGCGCCGTCCGTTCCGGGCCAGTGGGACATGCACGCGATCGGGCTGGAAGATGCCTTCGGGTACAGCCAGGCGGGCAACGGCAGCGGCATCGTCAATTCCGCCGCGCTCGGCTCGCCGTCGGTCAAGCTGGCCGTCATCGACACCGGCGAGGACACGACGCACCCGGAGCTGAGCGGAAAAATCGTCTACCAGAAGTGCTTCGTCACCGACCCCGACGGAACGCAGTCGACGTCGGCCTTCACGACCGACCCGCAAGGCCACGGCACCGACGTGGCGGGCATCGCCGGTGCCGCGGCCGGCAACGGGCTGGGCTTCGTCGGCGCCGGCGGCAACGTCTCGCTCTACGGCTACCGCGTCTTCCCGACTCCCGACGACGACTGCACGAGCGACACCACGACCGACCAGCAGTGCGGGACCAGCACCGTCGACATCGCGTCGGCGATCGACGACGCGGTCCGCCAGGGCGTGAACGTGATCAGCATGAGCCTGGGCGGCGACAGCTGCACCAACGGTCAGGACAGCGATCCCGTCGAGGGCGCGGCCGTCGCCGACGCGGTCGCGGCCAACGTCGTGGTCGTCGCCGCGGCCGGCAACGACGGCAGCTCGCCGGTCGAAGCGCCGGCGTGCGATACCGGCGTGATCGCGGTCGGCGCGTCGGCGCTGGGCGACGGCCAGCCCAACGGCACGTCGTCGGCCGGCTCCGCGTCGGCGCCGGTCGAGTACGTCGCGTCGTACTCCGACTGGGGCTCGCCCGCGGCCGCCCCCAAGAGCGCGTCGGCCTGGGGCATCGTCGCGCCGGGCGGCGACCCGAGTGCCGGCACCGACGACGACGACCTGCACTGGATCGAGCACATCTGGACCTCGCAGCCGTTCGACTCCAACTTCGCGGGCGCGTGCACCGACGACTATCCGAACAGCACCCAGACGGCCGCGCCGGTCGATTGCCGGACCGAGATCGCCGGCACGTCGATGGCGACGCCGCACGTCGCCGGCGCGGCGGCGCTGATCCTGGCCGCCAACCGCTCGTACCAGAGCCCGGCCGCGATGAAGGCGCTGCTGTGCACGACCGCCGACGACATCGCCGACCCGCACGAGGGCTGCGGTCGGCTGAACGTCTACCGCGCGATGGCCAAGGCGGTCGGCGACCCGAACCCGCCCAACTAAGCCCTCGGGGAGTTCGCCCGGCGCGGCGGGAAGCCGTCGCGCATGGCCTCCGCCGAGATCGTCACGATCGGAACCGAGATTCTGCTCGGCCAGCTCGTCGACACCAACAGCGTCCACGTCGCGCGCGTCCTGGCCGATCACGGGGTCGACGTCTTCGCCAAGCACTCCGTGGGCGACAACGCCGAGCGGCTCGCGGCGATGCTCGAGGACGTGCTCGCGCGCGCCGACGGCGCGGTGACGACCGGTGGTCTGGGGCCCACCGTCGACGATCTCACCAAGGACGCGGTGGCGCGCGCGGTCGGCGCGAAGCTGGTGCTGCACGAGCCCTCGCTGCGCGCGATCGAGGAGCGCTTTCGCCAGTTCGGGCGCCCGATGACCGACAACAACCGCCGCCAGGCGTCTCTGCCCGAAGGCTGCGTGGTGCTCGACAACCCGCACGGCACCGCGCCGGGCTTCGTCGCGCTGCGCGCCGACGGCAAGTTCGTGGCCTGCATGCCGGGCGTGCCGCGCGAGATGAAGCCGATGCTGGCCGAGAAGCTCGTGCCCTGGCTGGTGCGCGCGTACGATCTGCGCGACGCGATCTACACCCGCACCCTGCACACCGTCGGGATCGGCGAGTCGCAGCTCGACCAGAAGGTCGAAGACCTGTTCCGCACGCTCGAGAATCCCAAGATCGCGATGCTCGCGCACGGCGGCAAAGTCGACGTCAAGCTGATGGCGAAGGCGAGCAGCCGCGCCGAGGCGGATGCGCTGATCGAGCCGGTCGCCGCCGAGCTGCGGCGGCGGATCGGGAGCGGCTACTTCGGCGCCGACGAGGTGACGCTGCCGGGCGCGATCGTGGCCGAGCTGCGCCGCCGCGAGGCCTGGCTGGTGACGGCCGAGTCGTGCACCGGCGGCCAGGTCGCCGACGCGATCGTGAGCGTGGCGGGCGCGTCCGCGGCCTACCGCGGCGGGATCGTCGCCTACGACAACGCGCTCAAGGTCGGCCAGCTCGGCGTGCCGCAGGAGACGCTCGACCGGTTCGGCGCGGTGAGCGAGGAGACGGCAGTCGCGATGGCACGCGGCGCTTGCGAGCGGCTAGGCGCCGATCTCGCGATCGCAACGACGGGGATTGCCGGCCCCGACGGTGGAACGGCGGACAAGCCCGTCGGTTTGGTGTGGTTCGCGCTTGCCTTACGATCTGGTGAGACGGAGACCAGGCGGCTCACGTTCCCAGGAAACCGGGCGGACATTCGCGATCGTGCCACCGTGGCGGCGCTTGGTCTGATCTGGCGCCACCTCGAACGCGACGCCCACGCCTCAACGTCAGTTCCCTAGGAAGCGATGCGCATGACCCACCGCCTCATCCCGCGTACCCTCGCCGTGCTCGCAGCGGCCGTCCTGGCCGCATGCGGCGGAGGCGGCGGCAGCCACGGGGGCGTGGTCCCGAGCCCCGGTCCGACGACGAACCCGGGCATCGAGTCGATCAACCCGCTCGGCTTCGCGTCGAGCGGCGGCGGCCACGGCGGTGGGACGTGCCCGCACGGCTCGGCGTCGACGGGCTGCACGAGCGTGTACGCGCTCAGCTCCGACCCGGCGGGCGTGGTGGTGCAGCGAGTCGATCCGAGCGGTCAGACCACGTCGTTCAACACGACGCTCACCACCCCGGCCAGCGACACGCTGCCGGACTCGTCGACCAATCTGCAGTACCAGTTCGCCTCGGCGTTGGGCTCGCCGTTCACCGTCAGCGTGCAGCAGATCCACGACGGCGCGCATCAGGTCTACTACAACCGCAACGCCGACTCGACCGGTACGGTCGACGCGACGCAACTGCAAGCGATCCGCCGCGGTACGCTGGCTATGTCGTCGGCGCGCGCGAGCCTGCAGGGCGAGCTCCACCGCCGGCCGCAGCGCTCCGCGGCAGTGCAAATCGTGAGCGATCGCGTCTACGTTCGTTTTCGTGCGTCAGCGCTGCACCAGAGCGGTCGCAGCGTGGCGGACGCGATTCACGCAGTCGGGCGGGTCGGAAGCGAGCTTCCCACCACCAACCCTGACCCTCTGACCGTAATAGATGTGCCGGCCGGCACGACCGCAGCGGCGTTCACGCAGACGCTGCAGGCGCGTCCGGATGTTGCGGCGGTATACCCGGTCCACAAGCGTTATGCGCTCTCGCGTGCCGCCTCGAACGCGAACGACTCGCACTTCAAGTTGCCCGACCAATGGTATCTCTTCGCGGACGGATTTCCCTACGCATGGTCGTATGCGCAGGGCTCGAACGCAACGATCGCCGTGATCGATACGGGAGTGGATCTGACCAACTCGGACATCGCATCGCAGGTCATATTTTCGGAATCGGTTTTCAACGGCGCTAAGACCGCTACCGAAACCGACCAGGACGGGCATGGTACGAACGTCGCTGGTATTGCAGGCGCCGCCGCGAACAACGGCGTCGGTTTCGCCGGCGGTGGATACAACACCAAATTGATCGCAATCGGTATCTTTGATCCGAGCAGCGGCTTCGCCTATCCCTCTGACGAGGCGATCGCGATCGGGGACGCGATTACGCACGGTGCCGACGTCATCAATCTGAGTCTTGGGGCAGAAGCGACCTTCAATGGCAATTCGGACTCCGCTAGCGAAGGGTACGACCAGGGTGAGTTCGAGGCGATCCAAGCCGCAATTCAAGCCGGCGTGACCGTCGTGGCGGCAGCGGGCAACAACCGCGACGGGCTGGACCCGGGTGGCGACAAGATTCCGAACGACCCGAACGGCGGCGGCTACGCGCACAACAATCTCGACTACCCGGCAGCCTATCCGGGCGTGATCTCGGTCGGCGCCTCGCAGCTCAACGACAACAACAGCGGCGACTATGCCAGCGCGACGGAATCAGTGACCGGCTACTCGCAAAGCGGCAACGGCCTGAGCCTGGTCGCGCCGGGCGGCGCGGCCGGACCCGACCAGGCCAACGGCGATCCCGATCCCGACCTGCTGCACTGGATCTGGGGCTATTACTCGACCACCGCGACGCAGCCGTGCTCGTATGGGCGCGGCACGCTGCCCAAGGTGCCGACCAACTGCACCGCGCTCTTCAATGGAACCTCGCAGGCCACGCCCCAGGTCAGCGCGGCGGCCGCGCTGCTGTACTCCGCCGCCGGTGGTCACGGTGCGCTCACCCCCGCGCAAGTCGCGCAACTGCTCGAAAGTACCGCCGACGACATCGGCGATCCCAACCAGGGTCACGGGCGTTTGAACGTCTACCGCGCCATCGCCGCCCTGGTCCGGGATAGCGGCGCGACGTACTCGGGGCCACAACCCAAGCCGCACTCACCCGGTCAGACCATCGCTTTTGCGTATGCCAATAGCGGTTCGAGCCGGCCGACGATTCTGGACTACGATTTTCCGGTCGGCGTTCCGGTCGATCCGACCACCGGTACGTTCCGGATCGCTGACGTCCGTCCAGCTGACGCTCCGAGCGGCTACAAAGTCGCCGTCTGGTACGACGCCAACGGCGACGGCGTCATCGATGCCGGTGACTCGATCGGCACATCGCCGTCGGCCTGTACGACGACGGCGCGCTGCGCAATCGGTACGATCAAGTTACAGCCGGTAACCGGAGCTTACACATTGCCGTAAGGCACCGTGAGACGCTTCGCGCACTATAGAATAGAGGACGGTGCCTTTTGGGGCACCGTCCTCTATTCGTTTGGGCTGCCGAGCGTCACACTTTCGAATCCGGCGAGGCGAACCCGCGCGGACTCAGGGCGGCGAGTCGTTTTACGTGGCCTCGCCTAGAAGGTGATGACGCCCGCGTTGAGTACTTCGGAAAGAGCAAATCGAATCGGCATTTGCAGTTTCGAAAGGGTGTAGTCCGATATGTCTTCCACCACGACGTTTAGGCGGTCGCTGATCGCCATTGCCTCTATCATGTTCGCTTCCGCTTGTTCATCTGGCGGCGTATCCGGTACGGGTGGCGACGCCCTTCCCAGTGGACGGACCGTCGCTGCGCAATCTGCTCCCGTATCACAGCAAACAGCCTACCTCCTCGTTCCCGACTATACACATGAGATCATCGTCGTCGGGCCTCGAGCGGTGACGAGCGGAAGCAGCGGCATCGACGTAACATTCGTCGATGGTCGGCACGCAACGTATAACGGTTCGGTGAACCAGATCGTAAAGGCGGATAATAGCGCACCGCTGGGCACGCTGAACCGTCAGCCCCAGGACGGCGGCTACTGCACGGGAACCGAATATTATCATTGGACGGCTCAAGCGACGAATCTCCAGGAAGTACTCAACGCCGGATATTACTATCTGACTTTGACAACGGCGTACCCCTCGTACGAGATCGGTGCATACGTAGGCACCGATACCACCTACAGCGGCACCAACAACGAAGGTCCCTTCAGCTATGATTTCGGGCGCCAGCCGACGCACTACATTCAGCCGGGCGGGCCGACCTTTACGGTCGAAGTGGCCGATGGGTCTACCAGCGACCCGACCCAGAACGTCACGCTTACGGTCAATGGGTTCGACACCGCCGGGAACACGTGGCAATCCATCGGCTACAAGAACGGATGCCGCCGGACACTCTAACCTTCGTTCGTTGCGAGGACCGGTTAGCGTACGATACGTCCGCTAGCGGCCGTAGCCGATGGCCTCGAGCGAGCGCTGCGCGACGAGGCCGTCGGCGAAGGTCGGCACCCCGGGGGTGCCCAGGTCGATCGCTGCGGCGAACGCGTCCAGCAGCGGCAAGAAGAACGGCAGGTTGCCGTGGATCACGGCGTGCTTGGCGTACGGCGATTCGGCCACGGCGAGCTCGTCCTGCTCGTCGGGCGCGATCGTGAACAGGCTCAGGTCGTGGAAGAAGGTGCCGTTGGCGATCGCGCTGCGGCGCTCGCCGTGCACGGTGACGGTGGTCGAGTCGATCACCGTCGCCGAGTCGTTGCTGGCCCGGGCGACCAGCCCGTTGCCGTAGTCGACGAAGGCGAACGCGCCGTCGGCGACGGTGCTCTCGAACTGCCCCTGCGCGTCGCTGCGCAGCCGGTTCGCGGTGCGCAGCAGACCGTGCGTCGCACGCGGCGCCCCGCCGGCGAGGAACGTGATCAGGTCGAAGAAGTGCGGCATGACGGCATTCGCCACCCCGCCGCCCTTCGCGTGCTCGAACCACCAGCTGCGCGGGCGCTCGGTATTGCGCTCGAGCAGGTCGCTGCTCAGCCGGGCGACCTCGATCTCGCGCAGCGCGCCCATGTGCTCGTTGTCGATCAGCTCCTTGAGCGCGAGAATGGCCGGCACGTAGCGGAACTCGAACGCCAGCGCGCCGACCGTCCCGGCGCGCTGCAGCGCCGCGATCATCTCTTCGGCCTGCGCGACGTTCAGCGCGAACGGCTTCTCGCACAGCACGTGCTTGCCGGCGGCCAGCGCCGCGAGCACCGAGCGGTGGTGGTCGAACGGCGGCGAGGCGACCGAGACGACATCGAGCTCGGCCCCGGCCAGCATCTCCTCGACCGAAGCGAACGCGTGCGGAATCTTGCGTTCGCGCGCGACCCGCGCGGCGCTGCTCGGCGAGGCGATCGCGACCGGCTCGAAGCGCGGGTGCAGCGCGTACGCCGGCGCGTGCACCGCGCCGCCGAACCCCGACCCGACGATCCCGACCCGCAGCTTGCTCATGGTTCCTCCTCGCACGCGCGCACGGTGCTCTCGAACAGGTCGAGCGCCCGCGCGAGCTGCTCGTCCTCGCTGGTGACCGGCGGCGCGAGGGTGATCGACGTTCGGGTCGGGCCCGACTGCAGCAGGATCAGCCCGCGCGCCAGCCCGCGCACCACGACCCGGTTCGCGAACCCGCCGTCGGCGAACTCCACCGCCCACAGGTACCCCAGGCCGCGCACGTCGCGCACGCGCGGGTAGCGCCGCAGCGCGCGCAGCCGTTCGCCCAGGCCCGGTCCGCGCGCGCGCACCCGCCCCGCGACGTCGAGCCGTTCGAGGGCGTCGG
>CAXTNU010000206.1:0-1073 GCA_964245595.1 uncultured bacterium
GCCCGCGCCCGCGCGCCGCGCGCTGCCGGCCGGCGCGATCCGCCGCCGGAACGACGCGATCGCGATGGCCGTGCCCTTGAGCGCGCCGTTCCGCGCCGCCCTGCGCACCATTTCGCGCGACGGCGACCCGGGCTGGAGCACGGACCACATCTAAGGCACGCTGCGAGGCTGCGGCACGACCGTCGCCTGCTTGTCGCCTTTCGCGCCCGCCTTGTTCTTGACGGGCTTGGCACCGGACATGCGCACCGGCATGATCTGCTTGAGCACGTCGAACCAGAACGGCGCGCCGAGCAGCGCGGCGAACGTGGTGATCGCCAACCCGCCGAGCTTGGCCAGCCAGAACGCGACCTCGTTCAAGCTCCGAGCGTCCCACTGGTGAAACGGGTTCGGCGGCGCGGGCGACCAGCCGATCTTCAGACCGGCCGCAACCAGATCGTTGTTCAGGGCGGAGATGCTCTGCTCGCGCGCTCCCTGCGCCGCATTGGCAAGCGCGGTCGAGATCGCGGAGGATTGGAGCAGTTGATTGGCGATCGCGATCGTATCCGCGTTGACCAGGCAGACCGCGCTCAGCGCGATGACGATCTGGATCTTCGTCGACCAGCGCTTGTACGTGCCCGCGATGCGGTCCATCTGGACGTCGAACCACGCATCGATCGCATCGAGCGCGCTCGCATAGTCGTGCTGCGCCTCGTCGAGCAGCGTTTCGAGACTGCTCCGGAGCGTTCCATCCGGAAGCGCCGCGACGTCGCCGCGAAGAGCATTCCAGTCGGCCGCGCCGGCGGTGAACGGGTCCGCGTCGGCCGGGGGCGGAATCTGCCCGGTGAACGTCTTGACCGCCGTGACGAGGGAGAGCGTGAACGTGCGGCTGGGAATGTAGCTGGGAAGCCGGCCGTCCGCGCCGAGACTGCCGATCAGCGGGTGCGCGTAGAGATAGCTCACCAGCATGGTCGGATCGCGCGCGTCGTTCTTCGTCGCTACACGGTATGCGGCGGCCGCGGCCGCGGGGTTTTGGGCCAGGGCGGCATCGTGCGGCGCCGCCGCGGCGGCGGCGGCCGCGGTGCCGAGCGCGGTCT
>CAXTNU010000206.1:1083-4199 GCA_964245595.1 uncultured bacterium
TGCGGCGTGCGCGGCCGGGTCGAGCGCCTTCGGGATGGCCGCGTTCGCGGCCGCTTCGCGGCCGGCGAGCAGCGCGACGATCGCACGCTGGAGCAGCTCCCCGCGCTGATTGACCAGCGACGAGAACCACTCACCGACGTGCGACACGATCAGCGCGAGGATGATATAGACCGAGATCAGGCCGGTCGCGACCGAGATGAGCTGCGTCATCGGCTCCTCCAAACCCGGTAAGACCCGCCGCATGCGAAGCGCGGCCGGTTGGCCTTAGCTTACAGCACGCCCGCGCCGGCGGTCAAGCTCGCTCGCTATTCAGAACAAGCGCAGCTCGCGCTCGGGCTCCTCGGTCAGCGAAGCGACGCGCGTGCCGAGCAGGCGGATCGGCACGCCGCGCATCCCCGCCCGCTGCCAGCACCAGACCGAGGCGGCCAGGATTGCGCCGGCGTCGCTGGTCGCCACCGCGAGCGAGGTCTGCCGGCCGGTGACGGTGTGGTCGGCGCGCTTGATCTTCACCCCGACCGTCGCGGCGCGCAGGGCCTTGGCCTTGAGGTCGGCGGCGAGCTCGTCGGCCTGTTCGCGCAGCAGCGCCAGCACGCGCGCCTCGTCGCGCTCGTCGTACTCGAAGGTGTTCTCGGTCGAGATCGACTTGCGCTCGCGCGCGCCGTCGACGTCGCGCTCGTCGATGCCGCGGGCCAGCTCGCGGTAGACCGTCCCGCCGCGCCCGAACAGCGCGTAGAGCCGCTCGTCGTCGAGTTCCGCGACCTGGCCGATGGTGCGCAGACCGGCCGCTTCGAGCCGGGGCTGCGTCTTGGGCCCGATCCCCCACAGCCGCCCGACCGGCAGCGGGGCAAGGAACGCCGCCTCCGTACCGGGCGGCACGACGGTCAAGCCGTCGGGCTTGTTCACGTCGCTGGCGATCTTGGCGACCATCTTCCCCGTCGCGACCCCCGCGCTGATCGTCAGCCCGACCTCGGCGCGCACGCGCGCGCGCACCCGGTGCGCGAATGCGACGGCTGCGTCGAGATCGTCGCTCGGCACGTCGACGAACGCCTCGTCGAGCGACAGCCCTTCGACCGCGCGTGCCCCCTCGGCGAAGATGTCGAACACGCGCCGCGACGTCTCGCGGTACGCCTCGAAGTTCGGCGGCACGACCACCAGCTCGGGGCACAGCTCGAGCGCGCGGTAGAGCGGCATCGCGGAGCGCACCCCGAACGGCCGCGCCTCGTACGACGCGGTCAGCACCACCGAGCGGCGCGTCGCCCAGCAGATCGCGAGCGGCACCCCGCGCAGCGCCGGATCGTCCCGCTGCGCGACCGACGCGTAGAACGCGTCGAGGTCGAAGTGCGCGATCACGAGCGCGAAGCACCGGGTGCGAGCACGGTCTAGCCTACGCCGCGGCCCCGTCGAGCACCGTGCGCAGGGCGGCGACGTTGCGCGCGTCGTCCGCTTCCTCGCCGGGAGTTTCGAGGATGGCGAGCTTGCCGCGCACGCCCGGGTGGGCCACGATGGCGCGGAAGCCTTCGACGCCGATCAGCCCTTCGCCGATGTGCCAGTGGCGGTCGCGGTGGCCGCCCAGCGGCACCTGCGTGTCGTTGAAGTGGAACATCACGACCCGCTCGAGACCGATCTCGCGCTCGACCAATTCGAAGAAACGCTCCACCCCGTCGCGCGTGTCGATCGCGTAGCCGGCCGCCCACGAGTGCGCGGTGTCGAGGCAGAACGCGAGCTGCGGGTGATCGATCGCGCGCACGATCGCGCCCAGCTCCTCGATCGTGCCGCCGCAGAGCTGGCCCGCGCCGGCACTGTTCTCGATCACCAGGAACACGCCCGGCGCGATGTTCTCGAGCGTGCTCTCGAGCGCCGTGACGACGCTGGCGAATCCCTCGCCGCGCTCCCGCTTGCCGTACGAGCCGAGGTGGGTGTTCACGTAGGCGATCCCGCCCGCCGCCGCCACCGCGAGGTCGTTCTTCAGTAAACGCAGCGAGTTGCGGACGGTCTTGGGATCTTCGCTCGCCAGGCTGATCAGGTACGAGGTGTGGATCGCGACCGGGCCCATCCCCGCCTCGGCCCGCGCGGCGGCGAAGCGTTCCAGCGCGGGCGCGTCGATCTTTCCGGTCCGGTACGTCTTGGGATTGCCCGAGAAGAACTGCAGCGAGCTGCAGCCCAGCCGCTGCGCGTACGCGGCGGCTTCACCGTAGCCCGTGTCGGTGCGGACGTGCAGACCGATGTGCACCGGCTTAGCGGCGGCTGCGCCCGAAGTTGAACTGCCGCGCGCGCATGCCGGCCGGCAGGAACGTCTGCGCCCGCGCGGTCGGCATGGCGCGCGACGGGTTGCGCTCGAACGTCGTGTTGGTCAGCAGCACCGCGTCGCTGGGCCGCTCGCGCCGCCCGACCCGGCCGATCAGCTGCTCGACCTCGGCCTCGCCGAACGCGTCGGAGTCGGTGATCACGATCAGGTCGGCGGCCGGGATGTCGATCCCGCTCCCGACCAGATTGGTCGCGGCGAGCACCGCCGGCGCCTGCGAGCGGAAGCGGTTCATCATCTCGACCCGCGTGCCGACCTCGTTCACCTTGACGCCCTTGCGGCGGTGGCGGCGGCCCTGCTCCTCGGTGTCGGCCATGTCGCCGCGCAGCTGCTGCACGCCGATGCCGTAGGTGTGCTCCAGCCGCTCGGCCAGGCGCGGCACGTCGCCCCGGGTGCGCCCGATGACGAAGATGCGCGAACCGCGCTCGATGTGCTCGCGGATCAGCGCGTCGGCGCGCGAGAGCTGCTCGGCGGGCGGCTCGCCCCACACGCCCTCGACCTTGTGGACCTTGGTCGGGAGCACGTCGAACGGCATGCCCTTCATCGCGATGACGTTGTTCATCGCGCCGACCCGCTCGAGGAAGCGCCGCAGCTCGGCCGGGGTCGCGCTGGCGAACAGCATCGGGCAGTCGAGCGTCTCGAGCAGCTGCAGGTGCTCGCGCTCGTCGAAGGCGTTGACGTCGTCGACGATCAGGAGCTGGCTCTTGTCGATCAGGTCCCAGTAGCGGTCGATGGTGAGCATCATCGCCGAGCCGACGATCACGCTGACGCTGCCGTCGAACAGGCAACTCTCGAACTCGCTGCTGTCCCAATA
>CAXTNU010000206.1:4209-7205 GCA_964245595.1 uncultured bacterium
CGGCGGCCCTCGGCTTCCTCGCCCGCCACGCCGATTCCGTCCTGCTCGTCGGCGACGTCGCCCGCATCGAGGAAGCGATCGCGCAACACGTCGCCACGACGCGCGGCCCGGTCGACCGGTCGCGCGGCGGACGCGGCCGTCGCGCAGGCCGCTCTCGTCGTCGCGGCGGTCGCCCGGGGCGGCGCCGCCGTGGATCTGGCCCACGCCGATGCCCGTGCCGGCGAGCCGTTCGGTGAAGTAGGTGACGTGCTGGCGGATCAGGTCGCGCGTCGGCGCGATGATCACGACGTGGCCGCCGGTCTCGAGGATCGTGTCGACGGCCACGCGGAGCATGACCTCGGTCTTGCCCGACCCGGTCGGGGCCTTGAGCAAGAACTCGTACTTGCCGTCGTCGAGCCCCTCGATCAGGGCATCGATGGCGACTTTCTGGCCGTCGGTGAGGCGGAAGTTCTCGCCGGGCTGGATCAGCTCGTGGATCAGCGCGACGCGCTGGCAGTTCTGGTCGATCGTCCGCCAGACTCTGGCGGGAGTGAGGTCGGCGGTCACGCCGTCGACGGGTGCGGCTCCGGTGATGGCTGGGGCTCCGTTTCTTCTTCTGCGACGATCGTTTCGCCGACCGCCGTCTCGCTGGCGGGCGCCGCGACCGCGGCAACCTCGTCCGGGGGATTCTCGACGCGGTCGAGGGTCATCGCTCGCGTGGTCTCGGCGACGATTTCGTCGCGCGAATCTTCATCGACGCCGGCTTCGGTCGAAGCGCCGTCGGAGGTGGGCTCGGGCTCGCCGGCGTCGCCGTCATGAACGGGCGCGGGCGGTACGAGCGCGGTCGGGATGGGGAGGGCCAGTTCCATCGGCATGGCGCCGTCGACGTCGACCGGCGGCAGCTCGTCGAGCGAGCGCAGGCCGAAGACTTCGAGGAAGTCGGGCGTGGTCTTGTAGAGCGTCGGGCGGCCGGGCGTGTCGCGCTTGCCGGCGTCGGTCAGGAAGCGGCGGTCGACCAGGGTCGCGATGACGCTGTCGGCGCTCACCCCGCGAATGCCCTCGACCTCGCCCTTGGTGACCGGCTGCATGTACGCGACGATCGCCAGTGTTTCCAACGCGGCCGCCGAGAGATTCGTCTTGGGCGGCATCAGATAGGCTTCGACCGCGTCGCGCGCGGCCGGGGCGCTGGCGAAGCGGTAGCCGCCCGCGATCTCGCGCAGCACGATCCCGCGCTGAGCGAACTCCTGGTCGATCTTCTGCAGCGCGACGGTGACCGCGCTCTGCTCGGCTCCCGTCAGCTTGGCGAGCTGCTTGATCGAGAGCGCCTCGGAGGCCACGAACAGCAGCGCCTCGAGGTCGCGCTGCAGCTTGCCGGTCTCGACCAGCTCGGGCTGGATGAACGCCGTCTGGACCGGCTCGCCGCCCTCGCCGGCCTCGGTCTGCGAGGTCTCGCCGGACTCAGTGTGCGCGGGCTCGGTGTCGGGCTGGGGCAGGTCGGTCTCCAGCAGGTCAGGCTGCATCGGTGGTCGCCATCGGGAGCAGGGCGATGTCGGCGAAGGCGGTGTCCTGGGCCACGCGCACGCGCTCGCGGCGGACCAGCTCGAGCACGGCCAGGAAGATGACGATGATCGCGACCCGGTCCTGGCCCTCGCACAGGGCGAAGAACGAGGCCCGGCCGTCGCGCCGGACGATCCGGGCCACGACCTCCATCTGCTCGACCAGCGAGACCCGCTCGCGGATGATCGTGCGCTTCTCCGGCTTGGCCGCGCGCAGGGCGGCGGCCAGTGCCCCGGCCAGTTTGAGCGCGTCGATCTTGTACTTCTGCTGCAGCGCGGCGGTCGGGTCGCCGCCGTCGGGACGCAGGTAGTAGGCCGAGGCCTCGGCCGCGCGCGCCTTGAGGTCCTGGCCGGCCTCGCGGTACTTCGAGTAGGCGATCAACCGCTCGCGCAGGCGCTGCTCGATCGCCTCGGCCGACTCCTCGGGATCCTCGAACTCGGCCGGGATCGGCGGCAAGAGGGCCTTGGACTTGAGGAACACCAGGGTCGAGGCGACGACCAGGTAGTCCGCCGCCAGTTCGACGTCGATCGCCTCCATGGCTTGGATGTAGGCCAGGTACTGGTCGCAGAGCTTGGCCAGCGGGACGGTGGCGATGTCGAGCTGACGCTCGCGCACGAGGTTGAGCAGCAGGTCGAGCGGGCCGTCGAAGACGTCGAGCGAGACCCGCAGGGCCTTGTCGTCGAAAACCGGGCCGGCGGATGGGTTCACGAAGTCAGGCGCTCGTGCCCCTCGGACGACGACGCGGCGACGGTCTCGGGGTCGAACAGGCCGCTGCCCCCCGCTTGGAGGTACTCCAGCCCCAGGTCGACCAGGCGCTTCTCGTTGACGTACTTGAGTGCTTTCTTGGCTGCCTTGATCTCGAACCAGCGCGCCTCGTCGACCTCGTGGTCGTGGTTGGCGGTGTCGCCCGACAGGTAGCGCATGAGGTAGAAGTGGACCGACTTCTTGTGCTTGGTCCGGTTCAGATAGAACCAGTACGAGATGTCGGACAACTTGGACAGGATTTCGGCCCAGCAGCCGGTTTCCTCACGAACCTCGCGCAGCGCGGCCTGCTCGTGGGTCTCCCGGGCCTCGACGTGGCCCTTGGGCAGGGACCAAACGCGCGGCTCGCCCCGCCCGATCAGCAAGGCCTCCAGCGAATTCCCCTGTCGCCGCAGGACCAGCCCGCCGGCGGAAACCTCGTATTTGATCCGCATCGTCGATTCCACAAAAAAACCGCCCGACGAGCCGAGCCGGTCACTCCAGTATAACCCGGAGCCCCAAGAAGGAAGAGAGCTCGACGGGGCGCTGCTACAGGTTCGGGGCCGGCGAGGGGAGGCGGATCCAGAGCATGGGCACCCGGCTCAGGTCGGCGCCGCCCCCGTCGGCGCCCGCCTCGGCGGTCCCCGGCGAGACGAAGCCGGTCGATCCGAAGCCGTCGGCCGCACCCGTCTTGGGTGCCAAACAGGTCCGGCACGGGC
>CAXTNU010000207.1:0-7198 GCA_964245595.1 uncultured bacterium
GGGCGAAGGCGCTGGTCCGGTCATTGAGGTAGAAGGCGGCGCGCTCGATGACGGCGATCTCGATGAACAAGAAGCCGAGGCCCAGGGCTGCGAAATACACCACCGGGCGCACCAGGCCACCGGCCGCGCGCAGCCGCCGCCCGGCCGGCACCGCGACCGCGCCGGCTGCGATATCCTCGCCGACCACCAGGACGTCCTCGCCCGGGGCGACCGCCGCCAGCACCTCGACCTCGGCGCCGTGCAAGTTGGTGTCCTCGACCATCACCACCGCGTCCGCGCCGCGCGGCAGCATCGCGCCGGTGTGGATCCGGACCGCCTCGCGCGGCCCGACCTCGACGTGGGGGACGACCCCGGTCGGCACGTCGCCGACCAGGCGCAGGTAGGCCGGCGACTGCTCGGCGGCGCCGTGGGTGTCGGCGGCCCGCACCGCATAGCCGTCCATGGTCGAGCGGGCGAAGCCGGGCAGGGTCTCGGCGGCCCGCACGTCGGCCAGGACCACTCGGCCCAAAGCCAGGCCCAAGGGCACGATTTCCGAGCGCTCGATCGGGGAACAATCGCGCGCAAGCGTCGCGAACGCTTCGCCGGGCGGCAGAACGGTGAAGAGTTCGTGCACCGCTACGTCTCCCAGAACCCTGCGGCCAGGCCGAGTCGTCGAACGAGGCGGGCCCTCCCCAGCAAGCGAATCTCCAACCCTTCCCCCGGCTCGTCCCCGAGGAGCACGCCCATTCTCACGCTACCGAACCCTTCGCAGTCCTTCGACCAACATCTGGCCGCTCTTGGCTTGAGCGGGGTCGAGACGGTGTACCGCAACCAGAGCGTCGCGCAGTTGTACGAGCACGCTCTGCGCCGGGGTGAGGCGGCGCTCGGGGCCGACGGCCAGCTCGTGGTCGAGACCGGGAAGTTCACCGGCCGCTCGCCCAAGGACAAGTTCTTCGTCCGCGAGCCCGGCAGCGAGACCCACATCGACTGGGAGATGAACCAGCCGATCGACGGCGCGGCCTTCGACGGCCTGCTGAACCGGGTCGGCGAGTACGTCGCCGGCAAGGAGCTCTTCTCGCTCGACTGCTACGTCGGGGCCGACCCGCGCTATCGCCTGCCGGTGCGCGTCATCACCCAGTACGCCTGGCAGAGCCTGTTCGCGCGCGACCTGTTCATCGACGACGCCGACGGCGACGAGTCGTTCGTCCCGGAGTTCACCGTCGTCGATGCCGCGCTGTTCGAGGCCGAGCCGGCCCGTGACGGCACCCGCTCGTCGACCTTCTGCCTGGTCAACTTCGCGCGCAAGATCATCCTGATCGGCGGCACCCGCTACGCGGGCGAGATCAAGAAGTCGGTCTTCACGATCATGAACTACCTGATGCCGCTGCGCAAGGTGCTCTCGATGCACTGCTCGGCCAACGTCGGGCAGGCCGGCGACGTCGCGATCTTCTTCGGCCTCTCGGGCACCGGCAAGACGACCCTCTCCTCCGACCCCAGCCGGCCGCTGATCGGCGACGACGAGCACGGCTGGTCGGCCGACGGCGTGTTCAACTTCGAGGGCGGCTGCTACGCGAAGATGATCAAGCTGCGCCAGGAAGCGGAGCCGGAGATCTGGGCCGCCTCGCACCGCTTCGGCACCGTGCTCGAGAACGTCGCGATGGACCCGCAGACGCGCCGGCTCGACGTCGACTCCGACCGGCTCACCGAGAACACGCGCAGCGCGTATCCGGTCAGCTTCCTGCCCAACTTCGTCACGAGCGGGATGGCCGGTCATCCCAAGACGATCGTGATGCTCACCGCGGACGCGTTCGGAGTGCTGCCGCCGATCGCCCGGCTCTCGCCCGAACAGGCCATGTACCACTTCCTGTCCGGCTACACCGCCAAGGTGGCCGGCACCGAGCGCGGCGTGACCGAGCCGACCGCGACCTTCTCGACCTGCTTCGGCGCGCCGTTCATGGTCCACCACCCGACCGTGTACGCAAAGCTCCTGGGCGAGCGGATCGCGGAGCACGGCGTGCAGTGCTGGCTGGTCAACACCGGCTGGACCGGCGGCGCGTACGGCACCGGCAAGCGGATGAAGATCGCCTACACGCGCGCGATGGTCAACGCGGCGATCGACGGCCGGCTGGCCGGGGCGTCGTTCGAGCGCGAACCGTTCTTCGGGCTGGAGATTCCGACCGCCGTGCCCGACGTGCCGGCCGAAGTGCTCAACCCGCGCAACGCCTGGGCCGACCGCACGGCCTACGACGCGCAGGCCAAGCACCTGGCGGGATTGTTCGCGGACAACTTCGAGCGCTTCGAGGTGCACGCGGCGCCCGGGCTGCTGGCGGTCGCGATCAAGCGCTAGCGCGCGCAGACCGCGCCGCTCAGCGCGCCGCGGTCTCCAGCGCGGGGTAATCGGTGTAGCCTTGCGCGTCGCCGCCGTAGAGGTGTTCCTTGTCGACTTCGTTGAGCGGCGCGCCGGCGCGCAGGCGCTCGACCAGGTCGGGGTTGGCGACGTAGGGCCGGCCGAACGCGACCAGATCGGCGTAGCCGCTGCCGACCGCGTCGATGGCGAGGTCGCGCGTGTAGCCGTTGTTCACCATCCACGGGCCGTGGAACGACGCGCGCAGCGCCGCGAAGTCGAAGCTCGGGTCGATGTCGCGCGGCCCCTGCGTCGCGCCCTCGATCACGTGGACGTACATCAGCCCGAGCCGGTCGAGCTCGCGCACGAACGGGAAGAACACCGCGGCGGGATCGCTGTTCGCGATGCCCAGCGCCGGGCTGACCGGCGAGATGCGGATGCCGACCTTCTCCGCGCCCGCCACGCCGACCACGGCCTCGACGACTTCGAGCGGGAAGCGCAGGCGCTTCTCGGGCGAGCCGCCGTACGCGTCCGTGCGCTGGTTGGCCTCGTCGCTGAGGAACTGGTGCAGCAGGTAGCCGTTGGCGGCGTGGATCTCGACCCCGTCGAACCCCGCGGCCAGCGCGTTGCGGGTCACGCTGCGGTAGTCGGCGAGGATGCCGGGCAGCTCGGCTGCGTCCAGCGCGCGCGGGGTGCCGATGTCGGCGAAGGTGCCGTCCTCGATGAACGTCTTCTGCTCGTTCGGCGCGACCGCGGAGGGTGCGACCGGCAGCGCGCCGCCGGGCTGCAGCGAGGGGTGCGAGATGCGCCCGACGTGCCAGAGCTGGAGCACGATCTTGCCGCCGCGCGCGTGCACGGCCTCGGTCACCCGGAGCCAGCCGGCGACTTGCTCGGCCGAGTAGATGCCCGGCGTCCAGGCGTAGCCCTTGCCGCTGGGCGAGATCTGCGTGGCCTCGGCGATGACGAGCCCGGCGCTCGCCCGCTGGGCGTAGTACTCGGCGTTGAGCGGGCGCGGCACGTCGCTGCCGGCGGTCGCCCGGTTGCGCGTGAGCGGCGCCATGACGATGCGGTTGGCGAGCGGAAGCCCGCGCAGATCGAAGGGCGTGAAGAGAACGGATGCGTCGCGTGACATGACGTTCGCCAGACCATCCCCCGCGCACGATGGATGCACCCGGACGCTTGGCCGCGAGGAAGAACCCGTCAGGGCAAGGTAGACGGGCCGTCGTCAAACCGACAACCTAGAACTCCGCTCGGAGGTCGCGATGTCTCGACTCCTTCGACTCGCGGCGGTCGCGTGTATCGCGCCGCTGATAACCGCATGCGGCGGCGGGACGCCGCACACGGCGCCGCCCGCGTCCGTCGCTCCCGCCGGGCAGGCGCAGGCGCCGCAGAGCGTCGCCGCCGTCCCCACCCAGGCGCTGCGCGGCGGCCTGGCGGTCTCGGTCCACCTGCCGCTGCGCAACGAGGCCGAGCTCGACGGCCTGATCCAGCGCCAGGCCGACCAGAACTCGCCCGACTACCACCACTTCCTCACCCCGCAGCAGTTCCGCGACCGCTACGCGCCGCCGGCAGCCGATCTGGCCACCGTCGCGACGACGCTGCGCGGGCTGGGCTTCGACGCCCACGTCACCTCGCAGAGCGTGCTCGCGGCGGCGCCCCAGGCCACCGTCGAGCAGACGTTCGGGATCCACGTGCGCCAGACCACGCAGCGCGGGCGCGCCGGCTTGAGCCTCGACCGTGCTGTCACCCTGCCGCAGTCGCTGGCCAAGCTCGGCGCGACGGTGAGCGTCTCGGCGCTGGCGAAGCACGTCTACTCCAAGCGCGTCAGCAAGACGCCGTACGTGGACGCGCCGGCCAACCGCTACTCCAACGTCGGCCCGTACTGGTTCACCGACCTCAAACAGGCCTACGGCTACCCGGCCTACCAGACCGTCAACGGCGCCGGGCACAGCATCGGCGTGGTGATCAGCTCCGACGTGCTCGACAGCGATCTGGCGCTCTACTTCGGCCACGAGCACGCGCCGGTGCCGACCATCGAGCGGCGGCCGGTCAACGGCGGCGCCGGTTTCGATCCCAACAGCGGCGACTCGGCCGAGGCCAGCCTCGACGTGCAGCAGGCGCTGGGCAGCGCGCCGGGCGCGCACCTGGTGCTCTACTCCATTCCCAGCCTGTTCGACAACGACATCATGGCCGCGTACACCGCGGTCGTGGACGACAACAAGGTCGACGTCGTGAACTCGTCGTTCGGCCTGTGCGAGCTGTACTACACCGCCGCGTACAACGACGGCACCGACTACACCTCGATCCTCAAGGACTATCACGACATCTTCCGTCAGGGCAACGCGCAGGGCATCACCTTCGTGGCGAGCTCCGGCGACTCGGGCGCGTACGAGTGCGAGAACGTGGCCGGAACGCGCTTCATCAAGGGCGTCTCCAACCCGGCCGACGACACCGCCGTGACCGCGGTCGGCGGCACGAACCTCGTCACCGCGAGCGTCAGCGGCTCGCTGAACTCCTCGTACGTGACCGAAAACGCCAACTACGACGCCTTCGACCCGGCGCAGGGCGCGCTGCCCAACGAGATCTGGGGCTCGGGCGGCGGCATCAGCGTGCTGTTCGACAAGCCCTGGTACCAGTTGCTGGTGAACACGCGCGCCAACAAGCGCACCATTCCCGACATCAGCATGCACATGGGCGGCTGTCCGGTCGGCTCGGTGCAGCCGTGCGACCCCGCCCGCTCCAGCGTCATCACCGCGATCGGCGGCAGCTTCTACCTGCTGATCGGCACCAGCGCGTCGTCACCGGAGTTCGCCGGCCTGCTGGCGGTCACGGAGCAGACGCTCCACACCCGCCTGGGCAACGCCAACGGGTACATCTACGCGCTCGCCGCCGCGTTCGGCGGCAGCGTCTACCGCCAGAACATCCCCGGCAACAACGGTTACCCGACGACCCCGGGCTACGACTACGTGCTGGGCAACGGCACGCCGCACGCGGCCGTCTTCGCGGCCCAGCCGTTCGCGCCGCTGGCCGGCAACCCGCAGACCCCGAGCAACCCTTAACCACCCGCGCACGAGCGCGAGACACGCAGGGCCGCGAGCGATCGCGGCCCTGTTCGCGCCACACGGTCCGAGAGTCAGACCTCGCCTTTGGCGACCCCGAACGCCTTGAACAGGACGCGCTTGGGACGCAGACCGTCGAACTCGCCGTAGTGGACGCGCTCCCAGGGGCCGAGGTCGAGCCGGCCCTCCGTCACCGGCACGAGCACCTGGTGGCCGAGGATCGCGCGCTTGAGGTGCGCGTCGGCGTTGTCCTCGCCGGTGCGGTGGTGCTGGTAGTCCAAGCCGGCGGGAGCGAGGCCTTCGAGCCAGGTCATGATGTCGTGCCACAGCCCGGACTCGTGATCGTTGACGAAGATGCTCGAGGTGATGTGCATGGTGCTGACCAGCACGACGCCGTCCCACAAGTTCGCCGCCGCGCGCACGCGCTCGACGTGCTCGGTGATGTCGCGGATCTCGTAGCGGCGCGCGGTCTCGATCGTCAGGTAATCGGTGTGCGTGGTGGTCACACTCGAATATATTCTCACGCTAGCACGTCCGCCCCCCGGCGGACGAACGTGCCGCACCATGCCGGGCGAGCCCTCCACCCACCGTAGAACGATCGCCTCGTATTGCTCCATGAGCAGCAGCTTGCCAATAACCTAACGCGTTTGGTATACTGGAGCCCGTGCCAACGCTCCTCGTCGCGTACGGATTCGAGGTTCGAATTCTGACCAACGACCACCCACCCGCGCACGTCCATGCATTCAAGGCCGGGCAGAAGGCGAAGATCGACATCGCAGGCGCGACTCCGATCGTGATAACGACAACGATGACCAGGCGTGACACCGCCCAGCTGCTCGGACTCGTCGCAACGAATCTACGCCGATGTCAAGCCGAATGGAACGCATACATGGCCCGCTCCGCTGAACTGACCGACGCCGCCTACGAGGCGGCCCGCCGGCGCGCCGAACGCGAGAACGCAACCGAGCCTCGCGCGGTCAACGGCGTGACCTGCACTCGTTCGATGCTCACGCTTCCCCTGCGCAGCGGCGTGCTCATCGTGCTCCCGACCGCTCAAGTTCCCGGCTTGGGGGACGTGCACGATGACGAGCAATTGAAAAACGTCATCGTCGAAGGCGAGGGAGAGTTTCTTCGCTGGCCGGATCTCGACGTCGACCTATCTGTGCCGCTGCTGCTCGCCGAGGCGTTGATGATTCGCTCGGCCGCAGCGAACGCGCGGCGCGCCGGCTCCGTGAAATCACCCGCGAAGGCTGCTGCGGTACGCGAGAACGGCAAGAAGGGCGGACGGCCCCACAAATCGGTGACGAAAAGCGTTGATCAGCGCGCTTCGTAACGTGATGCGCACCAGCATCCTACGGAAGGAACGAGGTTCAGCTTGGTGGACACTGAGCGAGGTTAAGGGAATTTAATCTGAGCGAGCTAATGTTGCCTTAGCTTGACAAACATTGTTTCCGATTCGTGTCCTTGCCGGGCTTGAGGAGCGCGTAACAAAGCCTTCTCAACGACCCGGTTCTCGTTGTCTTTTTTCCGAGGTCACGAAACGGAATGGCGCTCGTCACACCCGCACCTTTGAGTGCGGCTGAATTCAGCTTTGTCCCCAGTCCCGAAGCGGTCGCGCGCATGCCGCGGGCGCTCGCGTTTCGGCACGACGCGCTGCCGCTGGCCGTCGTCGACGGCGTGCTGGCCGTCGCGCTGCCCGATCCCGCCGACGAAGCGGTGGTGGACGCGCTGCGCGCCGCGACGCGGCTCAAGCTTCGCCCGCTGCCGATGGCGCGCGAGCTGATTCGCGAGAAATTGCGCGTCGCGTACGGCGAGG
>CAXTNU010000208.1:0-7158 GCA_964245595.1 uncultured bacterium
GTGCCGCGGGTTCTTTGCGTGGGCGGCGCCCTCGCGGATGCGTCGCAGGCGCGCGACTTCGGAGGACGCGCCGCGCTGGTCGGCAGCGCCCTGCTCGATCAGCTCGTCGTCGCGCTCAGCTATCCCGTGACCCTGGTGTTCCACCTCGTGTTTCTCGCCGGCACCTTGCTCGGCGGCGAGACGCGATGGGATGCGCAGGCGCGCGACGAGCGAGGGCTCTCCTGGCGCGAGACCGCGAAGCGGCTTCTCCCGCCGCTTGCCCTGGCATTGGCGGTGCTCGCGGCGCTGTCGCCGTTCGCACCGTGGCCGGCGGCGCTGCTCGCACCAGGCCTGCTGGCGGCTTGCCTGCCGCCTCGGCAACGGCACGGGCGACGCCCTGCAGACCGTCTACCGGGTGACGCCCGGCCCGAGTCACGACGACAAGGCCGCGCGCGCGCCCGCCCCGGTGCAACGAGCGCTCGAGGCCAAGCTCGCCCCGGCGCCGCCTCCGACCGCCGCCGACGCGTCCGGCCCGACCGCCGAGAAGCAGCACCGGCTCGCAAAGCACGCGCTCCTGGAGATGTACGTCGGCGACGTCGAAGCCGCGCTGCGCGCCGCGCAGAGCACCGTTCGCGGCGCGGGCGGCGAGGTGACCGCGCTCGACGACGCCAGCCCGCGGACCGCGGGCGCCGTTCACGGCGCGGAGCTGACCGTCGAAGTCCCGGCCGACCGCCTCGACGCGACGCTCGACGCGCTGGCCAAGCTCGGCACGGTTCGCGATCGCACGATCGCCGCCGACGACCTCGGCGATGCCATCGTCGACGAGGAAGCGCGCCTGACCAACCTGCGCCGCGCCGAGCGCGACCTGCGCGCGCTGATGGACCGCGGCGGCAAGGTCGACGAGATCCTCACCGTGCAGCAGAACTTGAGCGAGACGCGCGGCCAGATCGAGCAGCTCGCCGCGCAGCACCAGCACGACCTGCACCGTGTCGCGACCAGCGCGATCGCCCTGAGCCTGAGCGAAGAACGCGCCAACCCGACGCCCGCCAAACCAGGCCCGACCGCCCGCATCGACGGCGCCTGGCACGCCGGCCTGAACGCCCTGGCCGACACCGCCGTCGCGGTCATCAGCGCGGTCGTGTGGTCGGTCGCCTATGCACCGGTGCCGCTGGCGCTCGCCGGCGCGGCGTACGCGCTCGCACGCCGCATCCGGCGACCGTCGCCAAGCTCTTGATGAGACCGCGGCCTCCGTCGGTCTCGGACGAGCCTCGAGCTCAACGCCGAGGCAAACGGACTCGGTCAGCCGCTGGCGCGTCGCCCAGCCATCGCCCGCACGCCGTCGAGGACTCCCCAGTGGTGCCGCCGGCGCCGGACGGGCGCAGGCGCGACGAGCGGCGGAAGCACGGTGATCTCGGTCGGGTCGACCACCGCATGCGAGCTCATCCGGTGCCGCGCGAGCCGGTCCTGCGAATCGATCGCCAGCAGCGGCCGCAACCGCTTGTACCCGTCCACCCAATTCGCCCTCGGCCGCGCGTACGCCAGCGGAGCGTGGGTCACGTCGACATGCTCGGGCGTCCAGTAGCGCGAGACCTCCGTGATCTCTTCACGATGTCGCAGCTCCATCTTCGGGACCTCTTGGCGGCAACCGGCGGGTTAGGAAGAATCATTTCCATTCCAGAAACGAGCAAACGGCCGCCCTCGTCACACTCCGCGGGAAATCGAGGCGCTATGCGACTTCGACCGTATCGACGACCGCCGCAGGCTGCGGAACCGGACCACCGGCCTCGCGCAACCCGTCGAGATGAAACGGGATGCCCTCCCGCACCAGCAGGCGCAGCTCGTCGACCGTCCGAGCCGCGGCCGCATACCCGGGCAGATCCGGCACGAACGCGCTGTAGCCGGTCGACGTAGGCTCGTAAACGACAGCGTACTTCACTTCCAACCTGCCTGTCTCTGGAGATTTCTCCACGTTTTCGGATCGATGACCTCCGCGTCTTTCCCGGCAACCGTGACGACACCCCGCTTGCGGGGATGGCGCCACTGCTCGTGCGATCCGCGAACCCGCACGACCACCCACCCGTCCTGCCGCAACAACCGCCGAACCCTGCGAAAGCTCGGCAACATCACACATACCTGAAGTCTTTCATCACCCCGCAATCCCGCCCGAACTACGACGTGACAAGCCCCACCCCGACCAGGTGGCGCGGCAACGCTAAGCCGTTCAGACCTCAGCGCATGTTCGGGTCGAGCGCGTCCCGCAGCCCATCGCCGAGGTAGTTGATCGCCAGCACCGTGATGAGAATGCACAGACCGGGGAAGATCGCCGCCCACGGCGCGACCGTGATGTTCGACTGCGCGTTGGCCAGCATGTTGCCCCACGACGCCGTCGGCGGCTGGATGCCGAACCCCAGGAACGACAGGGTCGACTCCAGGATGATGACGTTCGCGACTTCCAGCGTCGCCTGCACGATGATCGGCGCGACGGCGTTGGGCAGCAGGTGCCGGAAGATGATCCGCCCGTCGCGGTTGCCCAGCGCTTTCGCCGCCTCGGCGAACTCGCGCTCGCGCAGGCTCAGGAACGAAGCCCGCACGAGCCGCGCGACCGCGGGCCACGAGAGCCCGCCGATGATCAGCACGATGACCCCGAAGTTGAGCGAGGCCTTGTTCGAGGTCCCGGCGACGATCGCGGTCAGCACGAGCAGCAGCGGCAGCAGCGGGATCGAGAGCACGACGTCGGTCGTGCGCATGATCACGAAGTCGACCCAGCCGCCGTAGTAGCCGGAGATGGCGCCGAGCACGGTGCCGACCGTGATCTCGATGAAGACCGCGAAGAGCGCGACCGTCAGCGAGATCTGCGCGCCGTAGATCAAGCGCGCGAACAGGTCGCGGCCGTTCTCGTCGGTGCCCAGCAGGTGGCCGAACGCGCCCGGTGCGAGCGGATACCCCTGCCAGTGGACGTTGTCGATCGCGTTGGGATCCTGGTGCAGGATGAAGCCCGTGATGGGGCTCGCGAAGACGGCGATCAGCGCCAGCAGGATCATGATGACCCCGCCGGCCAGCGCGACCTTGTGCTTGCGGAAGCGCCGCCAAACGGTGTTGCGGCTGGGAGCGCTTTCCTCGGTGGCCGCGGCCGTGGAGGGATTGAGCGGAAGCGTGGCGGCCATCAGCTGTACTTCACGCGCGGGTCGAGCCAGGCGTAGCAGACGTCGGCCACCAGGTTGAAGGCGATGACCAGGAAGGAAGTCAGCATCATGTAGCCCATGAGCAGCGCGAAATCGAACTGCCCCAGCGCGTTGATGAACAGCCGGCCCATCCCCGGCCAGGCGAAGATCGTCTCGGTCACGACCGCGCCGCCGACCAGCCCGGGCAGCGAGAGGGCGATGACCGTGACCAGCGGGATGAGCGCGTTCTTGAGCCCGTGCTTGAGGATGACGGCGGTGCGCGAGACGCCCTTGGCCGCCGCGGTGCGCATGTAGTCGGTGCGGATCACCTCGAGCATCGAGCTGCGCATGAAGCGGCTCCACTGCGCGATGAAGAGCAGCGAGAGCACGATCGTCGGCAGGATCAGGTGCCGCAGGCGGTCGGCCAGGATGAAGCTGTCGCTCTCGGAGATCCCGGCCGACGGCAGCTGGATCTTGTAGCCGAAGCCCAGCGGAATGCCGTAGACCGCGAACAGCAGCTGCAGCATCAGCGCGAACCAGAACACCGGCATCGACTGGCCGAAGAACGCGAAGGTCGTGACCAGGTAATCGAGCCACGAGTACTGCTTGACGGCGCTGACGATCCCGGCCGTGACCCCGATCGCCAGCGAGAGGACGAACGAGGCGCCCATTAGCTCCAGCGTGGCGGGAAGGCGCTCGACGATGGCCTGGGTGACCGGCTCGGAGTTGGACTGCGACCAGCCGAAGTCGCCGCTCAGAACGCGGAACAGCCACTTGAAGTACTGCACGTACACCGGCTGGTCGAGGCCGAGGTTGTGCTTGAGCCGCTCGATGTCGGCTTGGGTGATGTGCGGGTTCTGCAGGTACGGCGTGAGCGGGCCGCCCGGTGCTTGCTGCAGGATCGTGAACAGCACGACCGAGACCAGCAACAGGAGCGGGATGTTCTGCAGCGTCCGGCGGACGACGTACGTGAACAGTGGAAGCACCTCCCCGGGTAACGAACCGCCGCCTGTTCCGGTCCGGCCAAGCGGTTTCCTCGGAAACGGTTAGACGGCGGCGGTGGTTCTCAGCTTGAGGAGCCGACGCGCCTCGTCGGGCGTGGCGACGGGCCGGCCGAGCTCCGTAGCAATACGGACCACCCGCGCCACCAGCTCTTCGTTACGCGCCAGCCGACCCTTGCTGTAGTAGAGGTTGTCCTCCAGGCCGACCCGGACGTGCCCGCCCATCGCGATGGCGACCGTCGCCAGGGTGAGCTGCATGCGCCCGATCCCCGCCGCCGACCAGGTGCAGCCGGGGGGCAGCGCCCGGACCAGGTCGACCAGGTACTCCACCGATGCCTCGAGGCCGCCCGGGACGCCCAGCACGAAGTCGACGTGCTGCGGCAGCTTCAGGACACCCTCGGCGGCCAGGCGCTTGGCGTTGGAGAGGTGGCCCAGGTCGAAGATCTCCAGCTCCGGGACGACCCCGTGCTGGTCCATCGCCCGCAGCAGGGCGCGCATGATCGGGAAGCTGTTCTCGAACACGTCGTCGCCGAAGTTGACCGTCCCGCAGGTCAGGGTCGCCATCTCGGGCCGCAGCGCCAGCGGCGCGGCCCGTTCCTGGGGGGTCATGCCGATCGCCCCGCCGGCCGAAAACTGCACGATCAAGTCGGACGCCGCCCGGATCGACTCGTAGGCCTGCCGGAAGCGCTCGACGTCGTGGGTGTTCGAGCCGTCGTCGTTGCGGCAGTGGACGTGCATGATGGACGCCCCGGCGGCCCGGATCGCACGCGCCGTCTCCCCGAGCTGGGCTGGAGTGATCGGCAGGTAGGGCGTCTGGTCGGGCATGACCTCGCCCCCGACCGGGGCGACGGTGATGATCAGCGGATCCATGGGGCGTGAGTTCGCCGACCAAGATCACACCTCCAGCTTATGTAGTCAGTTCGCGTCGCTAGACAAGGATCGGCATCCGCCCTCGGATGATCTGGGAAAATTGATCGGATTCCACATGAAGCTGAAGCTGATCGGGTGGCGGAAGCATTGATCGATCGTAACGGTCTTTGTCCGCCAGCGCACTCATCTTGACGATTGCTTCAATCGATCGTGCGCCGAACTTGAATTCAGGAATTCGAAGAAAAGCTGCGATGACTGCCCGATCGATATTCAGCCGTTTTCGGATAGTCGGTTCAACGCCGTTACCACCAGGCATTGCAACTGTTTCTTCCAACTTACCTTCCCTCTCGAGAAATCCGCGTAAAAGTTTCGCACGCCTTAGCGCTGTTGATCCGTCAATGACCGCTCGTCGCCTTCCATAATCCATCTCGGTACCATAATTCAAAGTAGGAACATCGATAAAGCCCTTGAGCCGGCTAATAAAATCGGGAACCTTGCGGTCTTTTGCGCTAGGCTTGAAATCTGACTTTCCTGAAAGTCTGTTCTTTTCAATCAGCTCGTTCATTGTTTCGTATTTTCCGCCCGCAAATACAAAAATCGCGCGGCCAACGTAACGCAAAGAAGACTCGTCTTGAAAAATTCCGTCTTGCATAGGCGCTAGAAAATACCGCAGCCAGCCAAGAGGAACATTGCTATACGACGTATCGAATTCATCCCAGAATACGAGCGGCATGCGCCCCGAAAGTCCAATGTCCCTAACCTGCTGCAAAGCGCTTGCGATCGTTTCTGGCCCGCTGAACTGAGAAAGATTAAATGTACGAGACTCAACCTTCAAGACATCATCAGGAAGTTCGCGGGCCAACTCATTTATGGCAAATGATTTGCCCGAACCTGGTTTACCAAACACTGCGATAGATAGAGGATTTGCGGTGGTCGACCGAACATAATCCAACATGAGGTCCCGCACCGAAATCAAGCTTTCGATCTCTTCGCGGCTCGTCAAAAACAACTTTCCAATGCGAGCGGTCGGAAACGGCCACAGCACACCAGCGTCGCCAAACTCCACGATTTCTTGAGCCTTCTGAAGAATTTTCTTAGCCGATTCAGTTCCATCCCCGCCCGCAGGAAGAACGTGACCAAGGATCGACCATTTTGGGGCAATCGCGAAATCACCAATGGACTGTACACATAGCGTATGCTGCGCTTTTATCGCCTCGTCATCAGGATTAACCAGCCTACCAATTCGGTTGATAAGCACTTGAGCTGCTTTACTTCGCCAGTCACTGGTGGTCGATTGTTCGTCCTGATTTAATTTTTGCCAGTCGTCGTAGATATCGTCTACATAAGCGATCAAACGCTCCACCTCACTGTGGCCCTGCAAAACACCTTTGAGACGCGATAGAACATTTTCTTTCGTCATAGACGCGAGGTCTAACTTTTCCAGCTCCGGCTTGAGGCTACGCCACACACTTCTTGCGGCAACTATGCCATCAGGATTCTGCTCGAAGGCGATTATACTTCTTAGAATCCTGGCGATCTCCGCGCCTGGATAGCGCAGCTCACGAGGAAGATCAGTATCCTTACGGGATAACGTTCCAAAAGCATCAAAGCCACTTTCAAGCATTCGTCGTGCTGCTAGGATTGCTGCAGTGATCGCCGTATTTAGTTCCTTTGGAGAATTCGTGTCTATTCCGGGGAGCTGACGCAGCATCTTGATTGCAATGCCAGCAGTCAGACAGCGTGTAAAGCCACTCATCGACCCCTCGTAGCTCGATGCCCACTCGCCCTCCAAATGAGCCGGATCGAAGATCATATAGCCGGCTAACTTTTGATTGCAAACAGCGAATACGGCTGCCCCAGAGGTTCCAAATGAAACGACCAGCCTGGAGCAACACTTCAAAACAAGTCTTGCGATCTCACGTTGGTCTTTCAAAATATCACTAAGTCCCGTACACAAATCCGCGATTGTTTGCTCCCACGAAAGCCCGCGGCTAAGCCGCATTCCCGCAAGGCGAAGGTCGTCAGCCGTCACGACGATAACTGTCTTCTTTTCAAAGTGTTCCGAAATGTGTTTCAAGAATGAAAGATTAGCGTGGCAGGTTCAGCCGATCAACGCAACATAGGTACATGTTGACGTAGCGGAGGTG
>CAXTNU010000209.1:0-7148 GCA_964245595.1 uncultured bacterium
TGAAGGGCTCGTCGAGGAGGACGAGCTTCGGGCGGCGGGCCAGCATGCGCGCCAGTGCCACGCGGCGGGCCTGGCCCCCCGAGATGCGGGTCGCGCCGGTGTCCCAGACCGTGCTCAGGCGCAGGCGGTCGCGCAGCTCCGCCAGCCAGGCCTCGCGCCGGCGCCCGTTGCGTTCGCCGTCGACCGCAAAGCGCACGTTCTGGGCCACGGTCAGGTGCGGGAACAGGTTCGCCTCCTGCGTGAGGTAGCCGATCGGGCGGCGGTGGAGCGGGAGCGGGGGCGGGAACAGCGTCAGGCCGTCGAGCCGGGCGAAGCCGTCGTCGGGCGTCTCGAGCCCGGCCAGGCACGAGAGCACGGTGCTCTTGCCGGCCCCCGAGGCGCCGAACAGGGCCAGCGCGCCGCCGCTCTCGACCCGCAGCGCGGCGTCGACCGTGAAGGCCGCCCGGCGGCGCACGACCCGCGCTTCAAGCACGGCTGCGCCGCTCGCCCAGAACGTGCGCCAGCCAGGGCAGCGGAAGCGTCGCGGCCAGGAAGATCACCAGCAGCGGGAGCACCGCCGGCAACCCGAAGCTCTCCAGGTTGACCCAGAGCTGGACCGGCATCCCGGCCGGATGGTAGGCCGTGATCAGCACCGCGCCGAGTTCCCCGATCGCGCGCACCCAGGCCAGGCTCAGCGCGACCGCCAGCCCGAGCCGGGCGAGCGGAAAGGTGATCCGCCGGAAGACGTCCCACGGGGCGTGGCCGAGCAGCGCCGCCTGCGCTTCAAGCGCGCGCGGAACGGTCCCGAACGCCGCCGCCGCGCCCAGCACGTAGTAGCCGATGCTGACGTAGACCTGGGTCGCGACGAAGGCCGCGGCGCTATTGGTCGTTCCGACGCCCAGCCGGGTCAAGGCAGCGCCCAGGGCCGTCTGCGGCCCGAAGGCCAGCGCCATCAGAATCCCCAGCGCCAGCGGCGGGAGCAGGATCGAGACCAGCAGCGCGGCTTGCCACCAGACCCGCTCGCGCCGCCCGCAGCGGGCCAGGTACAGCGCGACCGGCGTGCCGAGCGCGACCACGACCGCCATCGCGACGGCGGTCAAGCCGAGCGAGACCCGGACCGAGACCAGGCTCGGCCCGGCGACTTGCGGGTTCCACTGCCACGGCCCGACCGGCGCGAGCAGTCCGGCCAGCGGGTAGAGCAGCGCCAGCGCGAACGCGCCGACCCCGGCCCGCCGAAGCCAGCGCGGCCCGGCCGGCGCGCGCGGGGTCACAGCGTCGGCGCGAAGTTCAGCGTCTTGACCAGGAACGCGTAGCGGTCGGCCTCGTCGTCGATGAGCTTGTCGGTCGGCCGCCCGCCGCCGTGACCGCCCTTGGCTTCGACCCGCAGCAGGACCGGCGCGTCGCCGCTCTGCGCGTGCTGCAGTGCGGCGGCGAACTTGAACGAGTGCGCCGGGTAGACGCGGTCGTCGTGATCCGACGTCATCACCAGCGTCGGCGGATACGCGGTCCCCTCTTTGACGTTGTCGTCCGGTGAGTACGCGTAGAGCCATTTGAACTGGTCGGCCGAGGCGTCGGCCGAACCGTACTCGGGCACCCAGGCCTTGCCGACGGTCCACTTCTGGTAGCGCAGCATGTCGAGCACGCCGACCTCGGGGATCGCCGCGCCGAACAGGTCGGGGCGCTGCGTGATCGCCGCGCCGACCAGCAGCCCGCCGTTGGAGCCGCCGTTCGCCGCGAGCTTCGCCGTCGACGTGATCTTGTCGTCGATCAGCATCTGGGCGGCGGCGAGGTAGTCGTCGAACACGTGCTGCTTGTTGGCCAGCCGGCCCGCATCGTGCCAGGCTTCGCCGTACTCGCCCCCGCCGCGCAGCACCACGTCGGCGTACGCGCCGCCCATTTGCAGCCACAGCGCCACGCCGGGGTGGAAGCCGGGCGTCTCGTTGATGTCGAACCCGCCGTAGCCGAAGACGATCGTCGGCGTCGAGCCGTCGCGCGGCATGTCGCGCCGGTGGGTGACGAACACCGGCACCTTCGTGCCGTCCTTGGAGGTCGCGAAGTCGAGATCGGTGACGTACGGCGCGGAATCGAAGGCGATCTTCGGCTGCTGGTACACCGTGCTCGTACCGGTTCGCGTGTCGTAGCGGTAGACCGTGCTCGGGTAGGTGTACGAGGCGAAGCTGTAGTACGCGACGCGGTCGGCGCGGTGCGCGAGCGGCAGGCCGCCGCTGCCGATCCCGGGCAGCGCGATCGTGCCGGCCGGTTTGCCGTGCAGGTCGGTGACGCGGATCAGCGCGTGCGCGTCGTGCAGGTAGCTCAGGTAGAAGCGGTTGCCGATCAGCGACACGGCTTCGAGCGCGTCGGCGGTCTGCGGCACGACGTCGTGCAGCGCGTGGTGCGGATCGGTGAGGTCGACCCAGGCCAGCCGGCTGCGCGGCGCCTTCGCGTTGGTGTGCAGGTACAGCTTCGTGCCGTCGTCGCCGACGACGGTGTACTGCACGTTGGGATCGAGCGCGAACAGCGGCCGGAACGCGCTGTCGGGCTCGTTCGGACGCTTCCAGGCCAGGCTGTTGCCGTCGCCCTTGGAAGTGATGAGGAAGACGTAGCGCTCGTCCTCGGTCGCGTCGGAACCGACGAACTCGTCGGGGTGCGCGCTCGACGCGTAGACCAGCGTGTCGGCCGCCTGCGGCGTGCCCAGCGCGTGGAAGTACAGTTTCTGCACGCCCAGCGCGACCAGGGTCGTGTTGGCCGCGCTCGGCTTGTCGTAGCGCGCGTAGTAGAAGCCGCGGTCGCCGACCCAGGTCGCGCCGGAGAACTTGCTCCACTCCAGCCGATCCGTCAGATCCTTGCCGCTCGCGACCGCGCGCACGCGCCAGGTCTGCCAGTCCGAGCCCGAGGCCTGGGTCGCGTAGGCCATGTAGCGGCCGTCCTTGGTGAACGACTGCCCCGCCAGCGCGACCGTTCCGTCGGCCGCGAGCTTGTTCGGGTCGAGGAAGACCCGCGCCGGCGCGCGCTCGCCGGCGCGCACGTACAGCACGCTCTGGTTCTGCAAGCCGCTGTTGCGGGTGAAGAACCAGCGCGGGCCCTCGCGGAACGGCGCCCCGATCTTCTCGTAGTTCAGCAGCTTGCGGTACGCGTCTCGAATCGCGGCGCGCTGCGGCACCGCGTCGAGATACGAGCGGGTGAGGCTGCCCTCGGCCTGCACCCAGGCTTGGGTCTGCGCCGAGTCGACGCTCTCCAGCCACCGGTACGGGTCGGGCACGGTCGTGCCGAAGTACGTGTCGGGCTTGGGATCGCGCGGAGCGTCCGGGTAGGGCAAGCGCGCAGCGAAGGCCGGCGTCGCGGCCAGGAGCGCGGCAACGAAGACGAAGGCGAGGCGTCGCACGCCGCGTTCCTTCGTCACGAAAGGTGTTAGCCTTTCGTGGGCGGATCGGCCGTCAGGCCGAACGCGACGGGTTCGCCGCAGGCGAACCCACAATCCGGAGGCGCCTGCTCAGACCGGCGGCGCCTGAACCCCGTGCGCGAAGGCTTCGAGCCGCGCCCGGTCGATCGCGCGCACGCGGCCCCGGTCGAGCTCGACCGCGGTCGCGTTTTTCAGCCGAATCAGGGCTCGTGCCGCCATGTCTCGCACGGTTCCCGCCGCGGCGGCGATCTGCGCTTGGGACAGGTTCTCGACCCCGGGCAGGCCGGGCGCCATGCCGGTCGTCGGGGAAGCGTACGACATCAGGAACTTGGCGACGCGCTGCAGCACGTGCGCGAAGGCCAGGTCGGCGATGGTGTCGATCGAGCGCCGCCGGGCTTGCGAGGCCGCGGCGAGAAAGCCCAGCGCGAGCTCGCTGTCGTTGCGCACCGCGTGCAGCACCGCTTCGGTCGGCACGAGGACCAGGCTGCAGTCGGTCAGCGCTTCGGCGCGCGTGGTGGCGCCGCCGCCGTCGAAGGTGCCCGACTCGTTGAGCGGGTCGTGAGTCAGGCGCTCGCCCAGCGCGTGGGTCTTGCCGTCGGGCGAGAGCAGCGTGTAGACGACTTTGCCGCTGCGCACGAAGCCCAGGTACGGCCACAACTCGCCTTCGTCGAAGATCGACTCGCCGGTGCGGTACGAGCGCTCGGTGGCGACGGCGGCCAGCTCGTTGATGGTCGACTGCTTGGCGTTGGAGAAGGGCGCCGTGTGCGAGAGGAAGGTCGTGCTGTCGGCCCGCTCGTCGATCCGCTCCAGGCGAATCGTCCAGCGGCCGCTGCCCAGGTTGCGCGCGTCCCACGAGAACTTGCCGGCCCGGTACTGCCCGAACTCGTTGCGCAGGGCGCGCGGGTCGCTCTCTTCGTTGAGCTCGAGCACTCCGCCGACCGGCAACTTGTCGAACGTCTCGAAGATCCGCGCGCTGCGGTTCTGCGCGGGTAGGGTGCGGGCGTCGATGGTGGCTGTCGCCGCGCGCGTCGTTGGCATCGGCATGTGTGATGCGGCGCAGGGGGCGCTTTCCCTGCGACGGAAGGCGCAGCCGGTGTTTCCGCTGCGCCGCCTCGCCGCGCGCGGGCTCGACGTTCTCGCCGTCCTCGTCGTGCTGGTCGCGGTGGCGCGCTTCGTCGTGCTGCCGCGCCTCCACCGCGATGCCGTCCCGGCGCCGCCAGTCTCGCTGGCCACCCTCGACGGCGCCCGCTTCGACTTGGCCCGCGCGCGCGGGCGGGTGGTCTTCCTCGATTTCTGGGCCTCGTGGTGCGAGCCGTGCCGCGACTCGATCCCGCTGGTGCAGCACTTCAAGCGCACCCACCCCGGGGTCGTGGTCGAGTCGGTCGACGTCGGCGAGGAGCCGGGGCTGGTCCGGCCCTTCGTTACCAAGTTCACCATGCGCGACGTCGCGCTCGACCCCGACCAGACCGTCGCCCACGCGTTCGGGGTCGACGGCTTTCCCACGCTGGTCGCCATCGGCCCCGACGGCAAGATCCGCGCCCGCTGGATCGGCTTCGACCCCGCGGTCGAGCGCGACATGGGAGACGCCCTGAATCGTTACCGCTGAGCCCACCCGGCGGTCACCCGCCGGTGATTCAGGCGCCGGTGAACGCGGCTTTTCGCTTGTCCAAGAAGGCTTGGGTGCCCTCGTGGAAGTCGGCGCTGGCGACCATCCGGCCGAAGTGGCCGGCTTCCATTCCCAGCGCGTCGGCCAGCGGGAGGTGGGCGCCTTCGAGCAGGACCCGCTTGGTGGCGGCGATCGCGAGCGGGGCCTTGGCGGCGATGAGGCCGGCGATCCGCTGGGCCTCGGTCACGGCCTCGCCGGGCGGGACGACTCGCTGGACCAGCCCGATGCGCAGGGCCTCGCCGGCGTCGATCATCTCGCCGGTCAGAGCCAGGTACATCGCCATGCCTTCGCCCAGCAGGCGCAGCGAGCGCTGCGTGCCGCCGTAGCCGGGCAAGATGCCCAGGTTCACCTCGGGCTGGCCGAACTTGGCGTTCTCGCTGGCGACCCGGATGTCGCAGGCCAGGGCGAGCTCCATCCCACCGCCCAGCGCGAAGCCGTTGACCGCCGCGATCACCGGCACGCTCAGCGACTCGATCGCGACGGTCAGCGCCTGGCCGCGCTTGGCCTGAGCTTCGCCCGCGCTCGCGTCGGGCAGCGCGTTGAGCTCGGCGATGTCGGCCCCGGCGGCGAACGCCTTGGGGCCGGCTCCGGTCACGATGACCGCCCGCAGGTCGGGCTCGCCGGCGAGCTGCGCGAAGGCCTGCATCAGCTCGTCGAGCATCCGGCCGTTGAGGGCGTTGAGGACGTCGGGGCGGTTCAGGGTCACCGTCGCGACGGACCCGCTGCGTTCGAGGGCGATCGTTTGCATCGGGCGGCGCTACGGCGGGGTTCGCGTCGCGCCCTCCCCTCTGCTATGCTGGACGTGACATGCGTACCGCCTACCACCAGGCGTTGGAGAGCACGCGCCTGGACGTCGTCCGGCTGGGCGCGCTCGTCTCCGACGCGATCCGCTCGGCCACCCACGCGCTCGAGAACCGCGACGCGATCCTGGCCGGCCGGGTCGTGGCCGGCGACGACGAGATCGACGACGTCCGGCGCCGGGTCGAGGCGGCCTGCATCCAGCTGATCTGGAAGCAGCAGCCGGTGGCGGGCGAGCTGCGCGAGATCGCCTCGATGCTGCAGATCGTCACCGATCTCGAGCGGATCGGCGACTACGCGGTCGACATCGCCAAGAACGCCATCAAGCTGGCCGACGTCCCGGTTCGCCCGGCCAGCATCGAGGTCGGCCGGATCGCCAACCTGGCCCACCAGATGCTCGAGGACGTCATGCGCGCCTACCGCGAGCGCGACGCGGTGCTGGCCAACCAGGTGATCGAGCGCGACGACGAGGTCGACCTGCTCTACCGCAACGGCCTGGAGGCGCTCCAGGCGGAGATGCAGGTCGATTCGGGTACGGTGCCCGCAGGGACGCTGCTGCTCTTCGTCATCTCGATCATCGAGCGGGTCGGAGACCGCGCCCAGAACATCGCCTGGCACACCAAGGACATGCTTCCGTGACGCGACTCCTCGCCGCCCTGCTCTGCGCGCTGACCCTCGCCCTGGGCTGGGGCGGCGCTCCCGCCGCGGCGGCCGACAGGGTGGTGAAGCTGACCCTCGACGGCCGGCCGGTCGACCGGGCGGGCGGCGTCGCCATCGCCCGCAACGGCGTGGTCTACGCCAACCTGGTCGACCTGGTGAAGTCGTTCGACGGCTTACTGACCTTCCAAGGCGCGGGCGCCGTGGTATCGATCGGCGCGGTCACGGCCACCTTCACCGCCGGCAGCCGGACCGCGAAGGTCGGCGAGGGCGCGCAGACGATGAAGGGCCAAACCTTCCTACGCAACGGCGACCTCTTCGTGCCGCTCGATTTCTTCGTCACCCAGGTCGCCCGAGCCAAGGTCACCATCGACCCGGCGCTGAGCAAAGCCGACATTCGAGTCAACGCGAACCCCTCGAGTTGAGCGCCGGCGCGGCACCGCTCGCGCGCTCGGCCTTCGCCCTCGCGCCGGGGCTGATCTACCTCAACCACGCGGCGGTCGGCGTTCTGCCGCGCGCGACGCGCGACGTGCTGCGGGCCATGCTCGACGACCACGCCGCCCGCGGCGTGCTCGGCGCCGGCCCGCGCGAGGCCGAGCTGCCGGCGTACCGCGCGCGCGTCGGCGAGCTCATCGGCGGGCGGGGTGA
>CAXTNU010000210.1:0-7099 GCA_964245595.1 uncultured bacterium
GGTGCGGAGATTTCGCATCGGGGCCAGGTTAGTGCCGGTCGTCCGCTTGCCCTAGCATGCCGCAAGCACGCCTGACAAAACCGTGGCGTAAGCCGTCGCACATTGGCCCTTGCTAAACTATGACATGACGATCAAGAGAATGGACCATGTCAGCGTCGTCGTCGACGACCTCCCAGCCGCCATCGCCTTCTTCATCACCCTCGGAATGGCGCTCGAAGGCGAGATGCCGGTCGAAGGCCCCTGGGTGGACCGCATCTGCGGGCTCGAAGGCGTCCAGGTCGACATCGCCATGATGCGGACCCCCGACGGCCACGGACGGGTCGAGCTGACGAAGTTCCGCAACCCGGAGCCGGTCGGGGCCGAGCCGGCGATCGCCCCGCCGAACACGCTGGGCCTCCGGCAGATCATGTTCGCGGTCGAAGACATCGACGACACCGTCGCCCGCCTGCACGCCCACGGCGCCAAACTCATCGGCGAGGTGGCCCAGTACGAGGACAAATACAGGCTCTGCTACATGCGAGGCCCCGCGGGCATCATCGTCGCGCTGGCCGAGGAACTCTTCTGACCCGCCCTGTCAGCAAGAAATAGCGGCCTTGACAAGCGCCTGCACGAGCATTACGATGCGCGGACATTCCGGGTCGCTGGTGGGTGCGGTGATGATTCGAACGTTCGGTTTCTTTGCTGCTCTGGTGATCGCGCTGTCGCTCACGGGCTGCGGCAGCGGTAGCGTGAACACCGTTCCCGCGACTTCCAATCCGCAACGGGCCCTTTCCCCGAGTCAGGTGTGCGGCGAGACGCCTCTTTCCTCGCGAGCGGTTACTGATCGGACGCGGTTCCCGCATGCCGTTGGCGCATGCTGCTCCGGCCCCGTGACCGACACGTGCTATCTGGACGGCGGCGGAGGAGCGGGGTCAGGCCCGGTCCGTGGCGGCGGCAAGTACTGCGATCCTGGCATCGATCCCAATTGCAGCTCTGGGGTGTCGCTGTGTATCGGAGCCTGTTCGACGTGCGATCCGACGGTCAACCCCACATGCGTCAACCCGATCGTTATCGCGCGTAGTTCGTTCAATACAACAGCGGAAAGCGCGTGCACCACACAGCACGGCCGCTTCGTCAGTGCCGATGACGGTGAGTTCTGGTGCCGGCATACCGGTTCGTTTGACAATCCGACCGTCACCAATCCGGCTGGTTGCGGTTACCTCATTTCTCTCCCGCCCGATATTGCTGGAACGATCAGCGTCATTATCGACTTCACCGGCTATCCGAGTTTGGCGTCGAGCGGGACCACCGCACGCCAAGGAGTTCGGGTCTATGGCCAGTACGGCCCGGAGGGATGTATCTGGACCGGTGCAGGGCCGAATCCCGCAACATGATGAGCGACACCGTTCGATGAAGGGACTGCTATGGGCGCTTGCCATTTTTGCCACGGCCGCAGCCCCAGCGGATGCTCAACCAGCTCGCGCACTCGCCGCGCCACGAGCGCCGAACGCTCATATCATGCAATCTGACCTTCCCCCCTTCATCGAGGCCGATCCCCATCCGGCGATACAACCTCCGCCGGGTTACCGTGCTTATCTGGCCCGCGACTGGGATCACTACATGGTTGTTCGGGCCGAGGCGGTTTCAATCGCCCCCGGTTCGCCGCAGCGCACCGACCTATTCTTCGACTACGGCGACGGCGGGATCATTACAGCCCGTCGGCCCGCGTACCCGGGTGAGTTGTCACACCTCTTCCTCCCTACAGGCTTCGTCATGCCCCAAGAAGTGGCGCAGCTGCGTGCCAAGCCGGTGCCCGCCGTCGTGACGCCGTTGGCTGGGCGCAAGAGGATCACGATCCGTTTCCGGGAGGAACGGCCGCCGCCCGGCTCGCCTCCCGGAACGCGAGCCTATCGTGGCGATTTCGAAACGTTCGTCTTCACCGGGATGGTCACGGGCATCACGGGGCATCCCGACCGCGGTTTCACGTTCGATCCCGGCAGCGACGTGCAGATCCGGAAGTCTTGGCCGGGCGACCCGGACAACGTTTCGCACATCATCGTTCCGCCCGGTCACGTGCTACCGCCTGAATTCATCGAGCATTCGCTGGACAACAATTCACAGTAGGCGCTTGATCCGGACGAGCCCCGAACTCGTGCTGAAAGGACGACGACGGATTCGCGGTCGTCGCATGTGCTCGCGCGACGTCGACGAGCGTGGCGATCGCCTCAAGGTCGCCAGGCAATGAGCGTGTCGCACGACAAGAGCGCGTTCTGAGCGCGACGAGCGCGGAGCGGGGATGCTGCCGCGTACGACGGCGGCGGCGCACTAGGATGTGCACGCGAGCTTGTCTTAACCGGTCTGGTAGGTGGCCTTGCGGCTCGTAAGCCGCGATGTGGCCTAACCGGCCGTTCAGGCTGGGACTCGGGTCTAGGCAAAGCCCACCCTTGGCTTTGCCCATAAAGAGCCCGTTGCCCAGAAAATGCGGCGTCTGCCCATAAAGTCGGAGCCCCGGTCCGCGATGGGTAAGGGGGCGCATAGAGTAGCGCAGCACTAGTCAGGCTCCCTTCCGTCGTGAGGCGGCGGCAATTCAGGCGGCGCCAACGGGATCGCGGAGCGCCTTCAGGAGCGGCCCTTCCGCCGCACGAAATTCAACGGTCCCTGGCCGATCTCGCTCCTGTGCAAAATCCTGTGCCATAACCTCTGCTGTCTCGTTCAATCGTTCTATGAGTTCGGGATCGAGTCGGAGTTCTGGAAGGGGAGCGCATGATGATCTTGCATTCACTCAAGAGTCATGGCTTTCTAGTTTCGTCGCATGGAGTGTCTCCGATCCAGGGATACTTGACCGATATCGGGCCGAGACCAGGAATTGTCCCGGCTGATGTTAGTTTAACTACAGCTCTTTTAATCTCACAGTCGCGGAACGCAAATCGAGTCTCATCTTCCTCCTTCACATAAACGAGCACAGCTAAATAGACTAGATTCTTACCTTTCCGCCATTCAGAAAAATCCTCGCTCGTAACTGCGGGTCCCGGTATATCGAAAATGGTTGGGCTTTGGTCATCACGTGGACTTGCTGTCAGGACTGGGGCATCGTCACCACTCGCGGATAAGCGAATATCGTCCTTGAGCTTGTCGGAAATCTTATCGCTTTGCGCACGTGTCAGCGACAGTGGCTCGATGAGCGCCTTACCGTAAACTTGAAACTTAACTGGATAGTCAGACGTGTTGTTGAAGCGAGCATGAACGTAGATGCGATTCTTGCCGTCATCAAGAACGTTACCGTACTGAACCATCCAAGGCTTATGGAAGATCAACGTTTTGTGAATTGCCGTTTCGTTGCGATACGCAGTGAGCGCGAAAGCAGCCAACGCGCACGAACCAATCCCCAGTGCTAAAGCGAGGCGCTTGAGATCCCGTCCGAATGTGGATTTGGCGCCGGGCGCCTTCATGTAGGCTTTGCGCCACTCAAAGCAAAGGCCGCACAAGGATATTGCCATGAGAGAAAGCCATCCGACTATATATGCAGGACGAACGCTAGCTGGTATACCGAGATATGACAAGGCGGCTGTGGCTATAGCGAACACAGCACCCCACATAAACGCTCCGGGAAAGCTCTCCCAATAATTTGGCGGCTTTGGCAACGCCTTGGCTTTGCGACCCATGCGTTTTCATTGCACCGCCCGCTTACCTGGTCCCGCACTATTCGACCGGTCCGAGCGCGCTGGTCCAGGGGGCACCCTTCTCTGCACCTGCCCATAAAGGCCCGTCCTGCCCAACGAGATTAGAACGGTGTTTTCTTGAGCAAAGCCCCACCCTTGTTGCATAATTATACGGACTGATGTATAAATATGCAGTCATGGTCACCCTCCCGGCGGCGGCGCGCTTGCGCGGCCGGAACGTCCTCACCGTCACCGATCTCGGCGCCGACGAGCTGACGAGCTTGCTCGCTCTGGCGCAGAACCTCAAGGCTCGCGGGCGCGAGCAGATGTCGCTGCTGCGCGGCAAGACGCTGGCGATGCTGTTCGAGAAGCCCTCGCTGCGCACGCGCGTCTCGTTCGAGGTCGCGATGACCCAGCTCGGCGGGCATGCCATCGCCGGGACCGGGGGCGACTTCGGGATCGGGACCCGCGAGACGCCCGAGGACGCGGCGCGGGTGCTCTCGCGCTACGCCGACGCGATCGTCTACCGCACCCACGCGCACGAGCCGCTGGCGCGCTTCGCCGGTGCGGCGACGGTGCCGACCGTGAACGCGCTCTCCGAGGCGGCCCATCCGTGCCAAGCCTTCGCCGACCTGCTCACGATCCGCGAGCGGTTCGGGACGCTGCAGGGCCTGCGCATCGCCTACGTCGGCGACGCGCGCAACAACGTCGCGGTCTCGCTGGCCGAGGCCGCCGCGCTGAGCGGGATGTCGATCACCTTCGCCGCCCCGCCCTCGCACCGCCCGGGCGACCCGTTCCTGGCCCGGCTGGTCAAGCTGGGCGCTCCGCACGGCGTGACGGCGCGGGCCTTCACCTCGCCGATCCGCGCCGTCCGCGAGGTCGACGTGGTCTACACCGACGTCTGGACCTCGATGGGCGAGGAGCAGTTCAGCGAGCGCAACATGGCCGCGCTGCTCGCCTACCGGGTGGACGCCGAGCTGATGCGCGCGGCCGCGCCGCACGCGCTGTTCATGCACTGCCTGCCGGCGCACCGCGGCGAGGAGGTCACCGGCGAGGTGGTCGACGGGCCGCAGAGCGTCGTGTTCGACCAGGCCGAAAACCGCTTGCACGCGCAGAAGGCACTTCTCCTCGCCCTCCTCACCGATCTCCGCGGCCTCACGGAATGAACGATGACGACGACCGATAGCCAGCAACCGAAAACCAAGCGCCAGCGCGCGATCCTGGCGCTGATCGCCGCCCGCCCGGTGCGCTCGCAGGACGAGCTCGCCGCGCTGCTCGAGCAGCAGGGCTACGACGTCACGCAGGCCACCGTGTCGCGCGACGTCAAGGAGCTGGGGCTGCTCAAGGTCCCGCTCAAGGGCGGGAGCGGCGCAACCTTCAAGTACGTCGAGCCGACCGTCGGCCCGTCGTTCACCTCGCGCTTGCACCGCATGGTGTCCGAGCTGGTCGTGGGGGTGCAAGCCAGCGTCAACCTCATCGTCCTGCAGACCCATCCGGGCAGCGCGATGATGCTGGCCTCGGCGATCGACGGCGGCGAGTGGCCCGAGGTGATCGGCACGATCGGCGGCGACGACACCGTGCTGGTCATCGTCGGCAACCCGCAAGACGCCCCCCGAATCATGCAGCGCTTCGAAGACATGCGCGGAGAATAGTACGGCAGTGGAGACGACTAAGGTGATGGTAATGGAGCGAGCACAGCGGAATCATCCGCGTACCGAAATGTCGTTGCGAGCTCGGCCCGGGGGCCCCACGCAGCGCGTGGGGGGCACGGAGCCCGGGGCGGAGTGCCCGTTGAAATGAAAATCGTACTGGCGTATTCCGGCGGGCTCGACACGTCGGTGCTGCTCAAGCAGTTCGTCGAGCAAGGGCACCAAGTCGTCGCGATGACGGCGAACTTGGGCGAGTCCGACATGGTGGCCGGCGACGGCTCGCAGGACGCGCTCGAAGCGGCGCGCCATAAGGCGCTGATGCTGGGCGCGGTGGATGCGGTGCTGATCGACGCGCGCGAGCGCTTCGTCGAGGAGTATGCGTTCAAGGCGCTGGCCGCCAACGCGCTCTACCAGGGCGTCTACCCGCTCTCGGCCGCGCTCTCGCGCCCGCTGATCGCCGACCTGCTGGTCGAGACGGCGGCCGAGCACGGCGCCGACGCGGTCGCCCACGGCTGCACCGGCAAGGGCAACGATCAGGTTCGGATCGAGGTCGGCGTGCGCGCCAAGGCCCCGCACCTCAAGACGCTGGCGCCGCTGCGCGACAAGCCGCTCTCGCGCCCCGACGCGATCGCCTACGCGCAAGCGCACGGCGTGCCGATCGCCCACACCGCGGCCAAGCCGTACTCGGTCGACGCCAACCTGTGGGGCCGCTCGATCGAGGCCGGCGTGCTCGAGAACCCCTGGAACGCGCCGCCCGACGACGCCTACGCCTGGACGGCCGACCCGACCAGCGCGCCGGCGAGCGGCAGCGAGATCGTGATCGCGTTCGAGCGCGGCGTTCCCTCGATCGACGGCGCCCACGGCGCGGACATGGTGTTCGAGCTGAACAAGACCGCGGGCTCCAACGGCGTGGGCCGGATCGACATCATCGAGGACCGCGTGGTCGGGCTGAAGTCGCGCGAAGTGTACGAGTGCCCCGCCAGCGTGACGCTGATCGAGGCGCACGAGGCGCTCGAGCGGCTGGTGCTGACGCGCGAGGAGCTGCGCGTCAAGGCGGCGCTCGACCAGAAATACTCCGAGCTGATCTACGACGCGCAGTGGTCGTCGCCGCTGCGCGACGCGCTCGACGCGTTCAACGCCAAGCTGGCCGAGCGGATGACCGGCCAGGTGCGCCTGCGCCTGGTGCGCGGCCGCGCGGTGGTGACCGGCTCGCGCTCGCCCTACGCGCTCTACGACGAGTCGCTGGCGACCTACGGCGCGGGCGACCGCTTCCGCCACGACGCGGCCGGCGGGTTCATCGAGATCCACGGCCTGCCGGTCGCGGCCGGCGCGGCCAAGGCCAACGAAGCCGCGCAGCGCGCGACCCCGCAGCCGGCGTAGCGCTTGGCGCAAGACGGCGCCCGCGCCGAGGGCGGCGGGCTGCAGTGGGGCGGGCGGTTCGCCTCGGCGCCCGACGCGGCGCTGCTGGCCTTCGGCTCCTCGCTGCACGACGACCTCGTGCTGGCCGAGTTCGACGTGCGCTGCTCGCGCGCGCACGTCACAGCGCTCGAGTCCGGCGGCGTGCTGGGCGCCGACGACGCGCGCGCGTTGCGCGCGGCGCTCGACCGCGTCGCGGACGAGATCGCCGACGGCACGTTCCAAGCCTGGGCGGTGAGCGCCACGTTCGAGGACGTCCACGGTGCGATCGACGCGCGCGTGCGCGAGCACGCCGGCACGGCCGGCGAACGGCTGCACGCCGGGCGCTCGCGCAACGACCAGGTCGCGACGACGCTGCTGCTCAGCACGAAGTTCGTCGTAGCCGAACAGCTCCTT
>CAXTNU010000211.1:0-7088 GCA_964245595.1 uncultured bacterium
GTCGTGGTCGGCACCGCGATCACCAACGTCGACGTTTTGGTGCGCCGGTTCGCCGCCGCCGCGCCGGGGTGAGACGCGAACGAGGGCGCGCTCCTCTCGCCCGCCGGGCGAGACCGGCGGGCGCGCCGAGCTGGGTACGTGCATCCGATAGAAGTCCGTGCGCTCCGTGCGCGACTTCTCCATAGTAGGAAGTCGTCACGGACCCCGGTGGAGAAGCCGCCGAGGTTACGCGGACAGGTAGCGGAGAGGATCAGTTGGCACAGCAGGTCGTCAAACCCAAGACCAACCTCGGCCCGGGCTTTTGGCCCGTCACGGCCGTCATCGTCGTCGTCTCGGCGATCATGGTCTACCTCGTGGTGACCAGCCCGCTCCCGATCGGGTTGCCCCAGGCCGGCGCGCCGGCGGGCTCGATCGACGATCTGTTCCGCTTCCTGGGCGCGGTCGCGGCGGTCATCTTCAACATCGTCACGATCTACACGATCTACTTCGCGATCGTGTTCCGCAAGCCCAAGGACGCCCCGGCCAACACGATCGGAGTCCAGATCCACGACGCCCCGGTGCTCGAGTTCTGGTGGACCGCGATCCCGACGATCCTGATCGTGATCCTGGCGATCTACTCGACCAAGATCTGGTACGACTTGCAGAACCAGCAGGGCGACGTGCTGACCGTCGAGGCCGTCGGCTACCAGTTCGGCTTCCAGTTCCGCTACCCCAGGCTGGCCCAGCCGACCAGCGAGCTGCACCTCCCGGTCAACACCCCGGTCACCATCCACGTCACCTCGCGCGACGTGCTGCACGGGTTCTGGATCCCCGAGCTGCGCATGAAGGCCGACATGGTGCCGGGGCTGGTCAACACGATCCGCGTCACGCCGACCGTGCCCGGCACGTACCACGTCATCTGCACCGAGTTCTGCGGCGTCGCCCACGGCGCGATGAAGAACGTGGCCGTGATCCAGAACCAGCAAGACTTCGGCAAGTGGTTCGCCCAGCAGGGCGGCGGCGGCGGGGGGAGCGGAAAGGCCGCGGGCGGCGGCGGTGCCGCCGGCGCGGCGCTCGCACTCGACCAGGGCAAGGCCGACGCCGGCCAGGCGCTCTTCGGCCAAAAGTGCAGCGCCTGCCACTCGGTCGGGCCGTTCAGCCAGAAGATCGTCGGCCCCGGCTTGGGCAAGGTCTTCGACGATCCCGATCATCCCAAGCTGGTCAACGGCGCCGACCCGACGCCCGCGAACGTCGCGACGATCCTCAAGAACGGTTACCAGGGCGATCTCGGCGTGATGCCGAGCAGCCAGGTGAACCAGATCAGCAATACCGACATCGCCAACTTGACGGCGTACATCGTCAGCCTCTCGAAGAAGTAACGGAGCACAAACCGGCCATGGCGACGCTCGCACCCGGGGTGAAAACGGGACCGTACCACGCGGTCCTCGACCACATCCACCCCGAACCGACCAGCTTCATCCGCAAGTACATCTTCTCGATCGACCACAAGGTGATCGGGATCCAGTACTTGATCACCGGCGGCTTGTTCTTCCTGATCGCCGGTCTGCTGGCGGAGATCATTCGCGCCCAGCTGCTCTCGCCCACCGGCGCGGTGGTGAGCGCGGCGACCTACAACCAGGTCTACTCGATGCACGGCTCGGCGATGGTCTGGATGGTGATCATCCCGCTGGTCACCGGGGCCTTCGGCAACTTCGTGATGCCGCTCCAGATCGGGGCGCGCGACGTCGCCTTCCCCTGGCTCAACCTGCTCGCGTTCTGGATGTTCCCGGTCGCCGGCGTCATCCTGTTCTCGTCGTTCCTGGTCGGCGCGCCCGACGCGGGCTGGACGGAGTACCCGCCGATCTCGCTGCAGGGCCCGCCCGGCACGACGATGTGGTGCATCGCGATCTTCCTGATCGGGGTCAGCTCGACCCTGACCGGAATCAACTTCCTGGTCACGATCGTGAAGATGCGCGCGCCGGGCATGACCTTCACCCGCATGCCGCTGTTCGTCTGGGCCCAGGTCTCGACCGCCGGGTTGTCGTTCATCGCGACGACGGCGCTGGCCGGCGCGCTGCTGGCGCTGTTCCTCGAGCGCGTGTTCGGCGTGCCGTTCTACGATCCCAAGCACGGCGGCTCGCCGATCCTGTGGCAGCACATGTTCTGGTTCTACTCGCACCCGGCGGTCTACATCATGATCCTGCCGGCCTTCGGGATCATCTCCGAAGTGCTGACCACCTTCTCGCGCAAGCCGATCTTCGGCTACAAGATGATCGCCTTCAGCTCGGTCGCGATCGCGCTGCTCGGCTTCTCGGTCTGGGCGCACCACATGTTCACCTCGGGCATGGTGCCCTGGCTGCAGCTGCCGTTCATGATCCTCACGATGCTGATCGCGATCCCGACCGGGATCAAGATCTTCTCGTGGATGGCGACCCTGTGGGGCGGCTCGATCCGCTGGACGACGCCGATGCTGTTCGCGACCGGCTTCATCATCACGTTCACCTGCGGCGGCCTGACCGGGTTCTTCCTGGCCGCGGTGCCGGCCGACTACCACGAGCACGGCACCTACTTCGTGGTCGCGCACTTCCACTACGTGCTCTACGGCGGCTCGGTGATGGGCCTGTTCGCCGGCCTGTACTACTGGTGGCCCAAGATGATCGGGCGGATGTACAACGAGACGCTGGGCCAGGTCCACTTCTGGATCACCTTCGTGGCGTTCAACGGCACGTTCATGCCGATGCACTGGCTGGGCCTTTTGGGCATGCCGCGGCGCGTCGCGATCTACGACCCGCAGTTCCAGTTCTGGAACGTGTTCGCGTCGATCAGCTCGTTCGTGCTGGCGGCCTCGATGATTCTGTTCCTCTACATCCTGTGGGACAGCGCGCGCAACGGCAAGATCGCCGGCGCCAACCCCTGGGGCGCGCGCACGCTGGAGTGGATGATCAGCTCGCCCGCGCCGTACTACAACTTCAAGAAGATCCCCGCCGTCCTGGCCAACCCGTACGACTACGGCAACCCGCTGCCGTACATCGGCCTGGATGCCGCCGAGGGCGCGATGGAAGCGACCCCGACCGCGATGACCCACCCCGTGCCGACCCACTAGTGGGTTCACGTACCGTGAACCCGTCGCGTTCGGCCTTCGGCCGATCCGCCTCAAAAGGAACGTAATGTCGGTTTCGATCGCGAAACAAGGCTACAACGCCGACCACGGTCACCACGATGCGCACGATGCGGCGCACGACGCGGTGATCTACCGGGAGACGCGCGACATGCGTCTGCTGGGGTTCGTGCTCTTCCTGGGCTCCGACGTCGTCCTCTTCTCGGCGTTCATCTTCGCCTACATCTACCTGCGCACGACGGTCTCGCCGACCTGGCCGCCGATCATGGACGGCCACCAGCTCCCGCGCTTGGACGTCGCGTTCGCGGCGGTCAACTCGATCGTGCTGTTCGGCTCGGGCGTCACGATGCACTACGCGCTCGAGAACTGGAAGCACGGCACGCGCCCCAAGTACAACCTGTTCATGGGGCTGACGATCCTGCTCGGCGCGTCCTTCCTGGGCGGCCAGGCCTACGAGTACGCGCACGCTCAGATCGGCGGCTGGAGCGGCTCGATCTTCGGCGCCTCGTTCTTCACCCTGACCGGCATGCACGGCTTCCACGTCTTCGTCGGCGTGGTGTTCCTGGCGGTGCTGTGGTGGCAGTCCTCGCGCGGCACCTACGACCACGAACGCTTCTTCGGCCTGACCGCCGGCACGCTGTACTGGCACTTCGTCGACGTGATCTGGGTCGCGCTGTTCTTTCTCTTCTATCTGTGGTAAGGCGCTGCGGCTCCGCCTCCGAGCCCCCCACGCTTCGCGTGGGGCCCCCGGAAGCGCGGCCCCTGCGTCATCACTGCTCGGGCGCGATTCCCCGAGGTGGGCCGCAACGACCGCACTGCCGTAGCCACCGCTTCACGAGCTGAAAGCCAACACATGGAACAACTTGCTGGGCCCGAAAAAATCATCGCCGTGATCGGGGCGATCGTCGTGGGCATATTCGCGATCATCGCGCTGCGCGGCGAGTGGCACAAGACCGGCCTGGACGACCAGGTCACCAAAGGGCTGCTGGCGCTGATGGCGCTGGGCTGCGTGCTGGTCATCCTGGCTTCCGCGACGCCCGTCTTCAACCACGGAGGAGCCTGATGTACGATCCCAAGGACGTCCGCGGCGTACCGATCTCGACCGGCATCCCGCCGATCGTGATCTGGTCGACCATCGCGGTCATCATCCTGATCTTCACGATCGCCGGCATGGTGCTCGGAACCGCCGGCTACGGCCACGTCTGGCCCGCCTCAAACTCGACCAACCTGAAGCTATAAACAAACGGAGGGCGAGCTTTTCGTCTGGGCGAGGCGCCGAAGGGCGAAGTGTGCAGGGGCACACGAGTCCTTCGGCAACGAAGCCCAGGCGGAAAGCTCGCCCTCCGTTAGACGATTTCTTCTTTGCGGCCGTGGATTCCGACCCCGAAGGCCGGGATCGTGGCCGGGAGGACGCCGGTGCGGCGGCCGTCGATGGCGTGCACGCCGCCGTACTCGCTGAACTCGCACAGCGCGGGCCGGGTCGAGCTGGGGAGCTCGATCTCGCCGATGGTATGCCACTCGCAGGCCACCGTGCCGTCCTCGGTGAGCACCGCGACGTAACCGTTGGAGCGCGCGTCGCAGCGCTCGTCGCGCCCGCGGTAGCGGATGTAACCGTCGACCACGTAGATCGGTCGAACCGTGTGCGCCAGCGCGCGCACCGGGGCCAGCATGACCCCGAGCGCCCACGCGATGCAGGCGAGGACGCCCAACCCGAAGACCGGGGCGATGATGACGATGTCCGAACTGACCCACTTGGGCGAGAGCCGCGGCGCCGCGAAGACGCCCGCGGTGATGACCGCGAACACGATCCCGCACAGCAGCGGTTCGATCGCGATGCTCAGCCGGCCGAGGAACCCGGACAGCACGACGCGCCGCTCGGCGCGCGTCCACGGCCGGCGGATGAGCGTCTTCGCGCGTTCGTCGGCATCGAGCCGGCTGGGCCGGACGCCGTGGATGATGCTCGTCGTATCGATCATGGTGCTGTTCCCGGGCTTCGCCGGCGCCGCGCAGCGCTTGCACGGCGTGGTGCTCGCCGTCACGCCGAAGACCGGGCAGGTCATCGTGCGGCACGATGCCTTCGGTTCGATGCCGGCGATGACGATGCCGTTCCGGATCGTTCCCCGCGAGCGGGCCGCCCAACTGCAAGCCGGCGCCACCATCGACGGCGTGGTCGACACCGCGACCGAGCCCTGGACGCTCTCGCACGTCACCAGCACGAGCGCGCAGTCGCTGACCGACCAGCCCGGCTTGTTCCGCCGCGTCACCCCGCTCAAGCCCGGCGATACCGTGCCCGACACGCCGTTCGTCGACCAGCTCGGCCGGCCGTTCAGGTTCAGCCGGCTGCGCGGCCAGGATGTCGTGCTGGCGTTCGTCTACACGCGCTGCCAGGACGCGCGCATGTGCCCGCTCATCAGCGCCGAGTTCGGCCGGCTGCAGCGGACGATCGGCGCGCGGGCGATGCACCTGGTCGAGGTCACGCTCGACCCGGCCTACGACCGGCCCGCCGTGCTGCGCCGCTACGGCACGACCTTCGGGGCCGATCCCAAGCGCTGGAGCCTGGTCGTCGGCGATGCCGAGCCGACGCTGAACTTCGCCGCGCAATTCGGAATCGGCGCGTTCCCCGACCCCAGCATCGGCATCATCCACGGCGAGAACACGGTCCTGATCGCGCCCGACGGCCGCATCCGCCAGTTCATCACCGAGACCTCGTGGGACCCCGACCAGCTCATCGCCTCGATCGACGCCTCGCACGGCCGCGCCGCGAACCCGGTCGCCCGGCTGACGCTCTGGCTGTCGAGCGCGGCCGTCGCGGTGTGCGGCAACAGCGTGGCCGGCTTCAGCGGCCTGACCGACCTGATCGTCGTGCTGCTGATCTTCGCGGCTTTCGGCTACCTGCTCTACCGGCTGGCCCGCAGCTTCTTCAATGCCGCGACGTAGAGCACCGCGCGCGGCTCAGGACTGAGCGAAGCGCACCATCCATAGCGCTGCGACGAGCGCGCTGGCGACCGCGGTAGCGGTCCACCGGCCGCCCAAGGCGGCCGTGCGCCACGGGACGCGGGTGCGCACGAGCCAGATCGCGGGCGGTACGCCGGCGGCCAGCAAGCATGCCGCCAGCGGTAAGCGCGGGCCCTGCAGGCCGGCCAGCGCCCCGCCTGCCGCCAGCGCGCCGAGCGCGAGCAGGTTGAGCACCACCAGCGGCGGTTGCTGGGCGAACGGGTCGGCGTCGCTGAGCGCGGAGCGCTCGAGCGTCGCATAGCCGAGCAGCAGGGCCAGCAGCACGAGCCCGAAGCTGAAGTCGGACAGCCGCAGCGCGCGCCGCGGGGTCGAGGTGGCGACGCCGCCCAGGCGCTCGAGCGCTGCCTCGCCGTGTAGCAGCAGCGCGGAGGTCGGCGCGCGGATGACGAGGGTGCGGTCGGCGACGTACGCCGTGCGGACCTCGATCACGGCCGTCCGGTCGAGCTCGCTCCACTCGCGCCGCGCGTGCGGCTCGATGAGGATCGGGCCGGCCGCGGCTAGCTCGTGCACCACGCGCGCCGTCATGGCGCTTTCGGCCTGGCGGGCGGCTTCAGCGCTGCGGGTGGTGGCGGTGACGACGGCCGACGCAACCCAGTCCGGGCGCCGGTCGAGGCGGTCCCACAGCACCGCGCCGGCCGGCAGCCCGAGCAGCAGGGCCAGACCGGCGCTCCACGCGCGTCGCAGGCCGCGCACGATCTTGGGGCTCACGCCGGGAACGTTCGCCGCGCTGAGGGCGTCTGCTTCGGCACCGAAGCGGGTAAGCAGCGGCTACTATGATCGAACGCAACACCAGTACCGGCGGCAACAACACCGGCGTCATCGCCGCGGTGGTCATCGCCGTGATCGTCATCGTCGGCCTGTTCGTCTGGCACCCCTGGAACGCGACCACGACCTCGACCACGAACGCGACCTCGACCACGACCGGCGGCACCGGCACGACCGGCAGCGCGACGGGCGGCGGCCCGGCCGGCGCGGG
>CAXTNU010000212.1:0-7085 GCA_964245595.1 uncultured bacterium
GTGTAGATCGAGATCGTGTGGGCGATGCCGGACGGGATCACGATCGGATTGACAGTAGCACCCTTGTAGGCGATCTTCGTCGAGACGGCTCCGCCGGCCGAGGCCTGGTCGATGCAGATGTCGACGGTGCCGATGTCGGGGGCGCCGTGCACGAAGCGCAAGAGCGCGGAGCCGTTGGCGCCGCTCTGGAGCAGGCCGGTGTTGCCGCCGGCGCTGTTGGGCGGGCCGGAGAACGGCAGCGACGTCCCGCCGGGCCCGTTCGAACAGGCGGACATCGACACGGCGAACGCGCCCAGCACGGCCAGACGGGCGAGAAGACTACGCATTCGTGAAGGACCTCTCCGAGAGCCGAAGGCGAACGACGACGCAGGTCTAGCCTTAGTGCTGACCCACGATCCGAGCGCGACGTTGGCCTCGCGCGCGGAGGAATCCTCTGGTTTGGGCCAGGCGTCTCAGCGTGAGGAGGCAAGCCGGGTCGCGAGATCGGCGGTCAGCAGCTCGATCATCGCCCGCGGATCGTCGATCCGGCCGGTCACGACGGCCTCGAACCCGCGTACCGCGGCCTCGTAGCCGATGCGGGCTCGGCGCTCGCCGACCCGGCGCGCGATCGGGCGCAGGATGCGCTCGCGCCAGCGGTGCCGCGCCGGCAGGGCGCCGCCGCCGGGCCGGGCCAGCTCCCAGAGCAGCGCGAACTCGCCGGCCAAGGCGCTGGCCAGCGGCACGCCCGCGCCGCGCGGGTCGTTGGCGAACAGCTCGAAGGCGATCGCGAGCGCGTCGGCAGGCCGGCCCTCGACCACCGCGCTGGCGTACTGCCAGGCCTTGGGGTCCTCGACCGAGAGGCTCTCGCGCTCGAGGTCGGCGATTGTGATCGTCCCTCCCCCCAGCGCCAGCTTCTCGAGATCGTTCTGGATCGCGCCGAGGTCCGCGTCGCCCTCGGAGAGGGTCGCGATCACCCGCGGCTGAGCCTTCGCACCTAGGCGGTCGAGCGTCTCGCGCACGAACCGCTCGCGCACGTCGGCGTTGGGCGTGGTGTCGATGCGGGTCGCCTTGCGGCCGGCCATCGCGCCGAACGGCTCGGGCTTGGTCTTCTTGTTGGGGGCGAAGAGATCTTCGAGCACCAGGGTGTTGCCGGCCGGGACGCGTTCGGCGACCGCCCACAGGTCGCGCCGCGGCTGGGCCCGCATGCGGTGGCAGTTGCGCACGACGACGACCCGCCGCTCGGCCAGGAACGGCATCGCGTTGACCGCGTCGCCCACCGCGCGCCCGACCCCGTCGATCGCCGGGCCTTCGAACACGTCGCAGTTGAGCGCGCGCATGTCGGGGGGCAGGAGCCGGTCGAGCACGGCGTCGAGCGCGCGCTGGGCGAGGATCGCGTCTTCGCCCTCGATTACCACCAGGCCGTCGATCTTCGGCTGTTTGTCGAGGAAGTCGTAGAACTTCACGAGCGCGCGAGCGCGGCTAAGTTCGGTCGGGTCGCCAAGTCGGGGATGGCGTCGGCGTAGGGCGGCGAGAGCACGCCGTACTCGGTGATGAAGCCGGTCACCAGCCGGCCCGGGGTGACGTCGAAGGCCGGGTTGTAGACCGCGTCGTCGGCGGCGATGCGGACCTCGTCGGCGTTGCGCTCCTCGATCGGGATCTGCTCGCCCGAATCGAGCGAGAAGTCGAATGTCGAACGCGGCGCGGCAACGTAGAACGGGATGCCGTGGTACGCCGCGGCGATCGCGACGCCGTACGTGCCTATCTTGTTGGCGGTGTCACCGTTGCGCGCGATGCGGTCCGCGCCGACGACGACCGCGCGCACCGCGTGCCGCTGCATCGTGATCGCGGCGGCGCTGTCGACGATCAGGGTCGACGGTACGCCGCCCTCGCGTAGCTCGAACATCGTCAGGCGCGCGCCCTGCAAAAGCGGGCGCGTCTCGTCGACGTACACGTGCAGGTTCTTGCCGGCCCGGTGCGCGGCGATGAAGCAGCCCAGCGCGGTGCCGTCGCCGCCGGTCGCGATCGGCCCGGTGTTGCAGTGGGTCAGCACGTTGCCGCTGTCGGGGAAGAGATCGATGCCGGCCTCGCCGATGCGCCGGTCGACCGCGCGCTGCTCCTCGTGGATCGCGCGCGCGGCTTCCAGCTCGGCACCGGGCGCGTTGAGCACCTGGTCGATCGCCCAGGCCAGGTTGACGGCGGTCGGCCGCGTCGCGCGGATGCGCCCGGCGGCGGCCACGTAGGCCTCGCGGTCGCCGGCGTACAGCTTGGCTGCCAGCGCGACCCCGTAGGCGCCGAAGATCCCGATCGCCGGCGCGCCGCGCACGGCCAGCGTCGCGATGGCCGTCACGATATCGTCGACGGACGTCGCACGCCGACGCTCCACGGCCTGCGGCAGCGCGCGCTGATCGAGATAGCCGACGGCATCACCGTCGAACCAGATGGACTCCATGCCCACCGATTTCGCTGGCGGCGGGCGGAACCCGTCCCGAACCCGCGCTGGGACTGCATCGGACGCTTGCCTTCTGGTTCAGGCAAGTTTCAGCCAAGCCCATTTGGCGCACAGTAGCGTTCGGTGCGCGGATGTGCGCGTCAACCAGGCGTCTCTCGTGCCCGGGCGCGGGCGGCGGCGATCGCATCGGCCAGCGCATATCTCGTCGAGCGCTACCAAGCCGCGCCGAAGATTCGCGCATGAGGTCCGAGGCCTCATCCTTTGAATTCTTCGCGTATGAACGACATTGCTTTCCCGAGACCCTACCTCGTGGACCAGCTCTTCGCTGACCTTCGTCAATATCCGGGAAACCGGGCAAGCTCAGGCTATTCCAGGGTTGTACCATGAGTAATAAGCAGCGAAGGGTCGATACGATCCGCCGTGAACAGATAACCGTGCCTATTTTCGGCGTCGCCGCTCTGGTTTTCGCTCTTGGCGCTGCTCCTGCACGCCCTTCAGATCGTGGTCGCTGTTCATCCACCATCATGAGCGAGATGGGTCTCGCGCGAGACTTCAAGCGCGATTACGATGCGTATCTCGAGCAGAGGGACGATACGCTTGCAGCCGCAGCACTGGGTAACCTTGAGCACCAGGTCGTTCTAGCGCGACAAGAAGGCGGCGCGTTTGTCAGTGATTGCCACGACGGTATCACGGTCGCGACCTTCATGCTCGCTAATCTCTGGCTACTTCGCGCTCACGCGCCCGAACTCACCTGGGCGCAGTTGCAGGCATCCGAACAGCGAATCGATCGGGAGACCAAGTCGAAGATTATCGCCGCGATGGACGCCGGGCTCGGCGAACTGGATCGATCAGACCGAAAGAAACGTGCTGCCCCCACGTCAACTCCACGTCCATTTCCCACAGCCATTCCGTCCGCAAGTCCGACGCCCACGGCCGAGGAAGCGGCCCGCCAGCCGCAGGTCGTGGCTTTTCTAAAAGAAGAGCGCATGTGGCTTCTAGCCGCGTATGAGCGCGGCGCCGACCATTACTGGAAGAAAGCCTATGCGCAGGCAAAGGCCGACGTCATAGACGACTATACAGACCGCGATACGGTGTTCGTTCCGTACGAGAGAATGGTGATTCAGTCACGACCGTAGTCATGTGGCACGACCACCGTTGACTCGGTCTCAGCTCGGCGTGTCCTCAAGCATCCGTGCCCTCTTCAGACCTTTAGCAAAGGGTAGCGGGGAGCGGCGTTGAGCGCAAATCTTTCGTTAGAAACGAAATCTCGGTACGGCCCCGAGTACTTGAGCAGTCGGAGCATCGACCGCACATAGACGTTCGCGAACAGGTCTGCTGCCTGGGCATTGATCTGTAGATCTTCGATGACCGACTCATTACCGTGGTGTCCGTTATGCAGGATGCCGTTTCGCATCTTGCTTATCCAGATCCGCTCGGTTTTGCTCAAAGCGATGCCAAGACTGTCGAGCACATCGAAAATCTCTTCGCGCGGACCTGCGACGTTCAAGCTGTCGAACTTTCGTCGGAGCCAGGCGTACCTTTCTTCCCATTCGGGATTATTTGCCAGATCGGCGAAGGCGGCATCGAAGGCTGTTCGAAGATTGACGGCTCTCGTATTGTAGTCAGGGATGATGGGGGTTCGTTCTGCGGGCCTCCCGAGAAGCACGAAGCCGAGTGCTTCGAGTGCGACAGACATGTCGCGGACTTTCGACGTGGGGTACGTTTGAACTGAACCGTCGTTGTAGTGGTGGATAGTGGCGGCGACGCCGGCCGGGCTTCTCTCGCGCAATCTGCGCATCTCTGCCACCATCGTCGGGAGGTCGCGGGCGACAACGTCAGCCTCCGAAAAGGCAGGATGCCGGCCGAAGCCCACGGGCGTGCGGCCGTCCTTGAGGCATCCGCCGTGACCTTCAAACCGGAATCCGAGCCGGGCTAGGTCGGTATCGAAGTCTTCGAGGAAAAACGCTCCGCCTCGCGTTGCGGTGAGGAACCGAAGGACGTCAAGGAGAGCGTCGCGCTCCACGTCATCAAAGCGCTTCCCCTCATAGATCACCTGCGCAGCATCAACGTCGTCGTCGTGCGCGCCGGTAACGTATCCCGTGATGAGCGTCGGCCGATCGAAGATGGTCGTCTCCATACGGACCGACCACGTCCGATTTTCATGCTGATGGAAGCGCATCCCGAGGACGGTTATACGATGTAGGGCGCCATCGCGGTTAGTGTTCCGGACGGTCTGAATAGTGTTCGCGATCACGCGAAACGTCGTCGTCTGCGTACCGTCACGCGAGGACGATTCTCCCGTAGGGACGATGAAAGCGTCTATCGTCGTTTCCGTACCGTCCGCAAAGAATGATACCTCGCCCTCTGTCGCCCCGCATTCGAACCGGAGTATGTACGGGAAGGATAGCGTTCCGCGTCCTTCACTGCCCACGACGGCGACGCCGGATTCCGCGCTCGTCTTCTGCGACTTTCCCCCGACGGTGAGGTTCATTGAGCCGCGATATTTCCAGTTCGTTGGAACCGGCAGCCGTGCTATCTTTTCGAGCGTTTCACTCGCAATGTTGGTCATCGCGAGGCCTAGCGAAAACCGACCCGAGCCGTGGGACGCTTGGGCTCGATCAGGGCGACGGTCACGCAGGCGACGGCGGCCTCGTAGCCTTTGTCGCCGCGGGCGGGGTCGGCGCGCTCCTCGGCTTGGGCCCGGTTCTCGGTGGTCAGCACCCCGAAGCCGATCGGGACCGAGGTCGCGAGCTGCACGTCCATGATGCCGCGCGCGCACTCGCCCGCGACGAAATCGAAGTGCGGCGTGTCGCCGCGGATCACGATCCCCAGCGCGACGACGCCGTCGATCTTGCCGCCGGCGATCAGCCGCCGCGCGGCCAGCGGCAGCTCGAAGCAGCCGGGGACGCGCACCGTCTCGATCGCGTCCTCGTCGACGCCGCAGTCGCGCAGGCCGCGCCGCGCGCCGTCCTCGAGCTGCGCGGCCAGGTCGGCGTAGAAGTCGGCCACGACGATCGTGAAGCGCTTGCCGGTGGCGTCTGGGAGCGGCGCGCCGCTCTTCTCGGCCTTCACGCTACACCTCCACCGGGTTGGGAGCGCCGAACATGTGGCCCATCTTGTCGCGTTTGGTCTCCATGTAGTGCGCGTTGTAGCGCGTCGGGGCGATGTGCAGCGGCACGCGCTCGGCGATCGTCAGCCCGAAGCCTTCGAGCCCCGCGATCTTGCGCGGGTTGTTGGTGAGCAGGCGCATCGACTTGATGCCCAGGTCCGCCAGGATCTGCGAGCCGATGCCGTAGTCGCGCTTGTCGACCGGCAGGCCGAGCGCGACGTTGGCCTCGACGGTGTCGGCACCGGCGTCCTGCAGCGCGTAGGCGCGCAGCTTGTTGGCCAGGCCGATGCCCCGCCCTTCCTGGTGCAGGTAGAGGAACACGCCGCGGCCTTCGTGCGCGATCGCGGCCAGCGCCGCGTCGCGCTGGGGGCCGCAGTCGCAGCGCAGCGAGTGCAGCGCATCGCCGGTCAGGCACTCGCTGTGCACCCGCACCAGGATGTTGTTGCCGTCGCCGATCTCGCCCATGACCAGCGCGACGTGGGCGATCTTGTCGGGGCGCGACTCGTACGCCACCCCGCGGAACTCGCCGTACGCGGTGGGCAGCGCGAACTCGGTGATCTTCTCGACCAGCTTCTCGTGGCGCAGCCGGTAGGCGATCAAGTCCTTGACCGTGACCATCTTGAGCTCGTGCTTCTCGCAGAACTCCTTGAGGCCGTCGCGGCGCATCATCGTCCCGTCGTCGGCCATGATCTCGCAGATTACGCCGGCCGGGTACAGCCCGGCCATACGGGCCAGGTCGACCGAAGCCTCGGTCTGGCCGGCGCGCACCAGCACGCCGCCCTCGCGGGCGCGCAGCGGAAAGGTATGGCCGGGCCGCAGGAAGTCGGCCGGACCGGCGGCCTGGTCGACGAGCCGCAGGATCGTGTTGGCCCGGTCGTGGGCCGAGATCCCGGTGGTGACTCGGCCGCGCGCCTCGACCGAGACCGAGAACGCCGTCCCCATCGGGGTCGTGTTGTCGCTGACCATGTCGGGGATGTGCAGCTCGTCTAGCCGCTCGGAGGGGAGCGGCACGCAGATCAGGCCGCCGCCCTCCTTGCGCATGAAATTGACCGCTGCGGGCGTGACCTTCTCGGCCGCCATCACGAGGTCGCCCTCGTTCTCGCGGTCCTCGTCGTCCATGACGACGACCATCTTGCCCGCGCGGATGTCGGCAACCGCCGACTCGATCGAATCCATCGTACTCCGTTCCAAAGCCAGCCGCTGTTCGAGCCCGGGCAGCGCCGAGGCGAGCATTCGAACGGTCCGGTACGACGGCTCGCGCCGCCCGCTGCGCAGCAGCGAGATCGCGGCCTCCGTCAGCCCCGAGCGCTGCGCGAGCTGGGAGGCCGACATCCCGGCCTGGGCCATGGCCGCCCGCAGCTCGTCCGAAAAATGCTCCACGGCCGGTTAGACCTTCCTTAACGGCTGTAAAGTTTCTTGGCGCGCAGCCTTCTACAAACCACGGTGCGACCTGCCGAAGATTGGTCCATGAGTCTCTTGCGCCGCGGCGTCGTACTGGCCGCATGTTCCGCGTTGTTCGTGCTGCCGGCTTGCGGCGGCGGTGGGGGC
>CAXTNU010000213.1:0-7041 GCA_964245595.1 uncultured bacterium
CTCTTGGACGCGGCGGGCGGCTCGGTGAAGACGGCGGTCGTGATGGCCCGCCGCGCGGTCGGCCGCGCCGAGGCGGAGCGGCTCTTGCACGCCGCGCACGGGCGGCTGGCCGAGGTCGTCAGCGCCGCTCGAGGCTGAAGCGGGTGCCGAAGCGGTCGCGGTAGCCGCGTGCGCGGAAGAACTCGCGCAGGGCGCGGTCCTCGGGCACGCCGATGTCGAGCCGGGTCGTGCCGAGCTGGTCGAGCCGGCCGTGCAGGGTGGCCAGCAGGGCCGTGCCGATCCCGCGCCGGCGCCGTTCGGGGACGACGAAGATGTCGCGCAGGTCGGCGACCAGGCCGCCGGTCTCGGTCGAGATGGCGAAGGCGGCCGACACGCACGCCACGGGTATACCGTCCTCGTACGCCAGCCAGACGAAGCCGTAGTCCGGGCGGTCCACGAACAGGGCCAGCGCGTCGCCCAGCGCCGCCTCGTCGCCGCGAAAGCGCTGCATGAGCGCATAGGCGTCGAAACGCTCCGGCCCGCCCATCGTTCGGCACTCTACCATCGCGGAAGGAACCTCATCGCATGCTCTTCGCCTCTCTCCGCCGTTCGCTTCCCGGCCTCGCCGCGCTGGCCGTGCTGGCTGCGGCCGCACCGGCCGGCGCCGTGACCGGCGGCGCGATCCCGCCCGGCGGCCACTACCGCGACTGCCACGGCTACGTGCGCCACGTCTCGACCACCAACATCCGGGTGCACTGCATCGACGGCGTGCCGGCCGACCTGTCGTTCCTCTACGCGCCCAACTACGCCACGCTGATGAAGAACGGCAAGAGCGTGCAGACCAAGGACCTCGAGCCCAACACGCCGGTCCACGTCGTCTTCACCCAGTCGCTGGGCGTGCGCAAAGCCTCGAAGATCTTCGTCGCCGATCCCAGCGGCCACGGGCTCTACGGCTTCAAGAGTTAAGCCTGCCCGCTGACGAACGAACGCCGCGGTGACCTCACTGGCGGCGCTCTTCACGTCCCTGCTCGCGCTGACGTTCGTCGTCGTCCCGCTGGACGACCGGCCCGTCACCGCGCAGTTGCCGCGCCTGCTGGGAGCGATCGCGGGGGTGCGGGTGGTCGAGCCGCCCCGTCCGCTGCTCGGGCGCTACCTCACCTCGGGCGATCCGGACGCGATCCTGCGCTGGCTGCGCGCCGATGCGCCAACCGATGCCGCGGAGTACGTCGTGTCGAGCGACATGGCGGTCTACGGCGGGCTGGTCGCTTCGCGCATCCCGGGCGTTTCGCGCGGCTTGGGCTACACGCGCCTGCAGGATCTGGCGGCCTTTCGCGCGTCGCGGCCGGGTGCGTCGTTCGCGCTGTTCGGCACGGTGATGCGGCTGGCGCCGACCGGCGTTCCCGCGTTCGGGCCGGCGGCTTCGTTTCCGTTCGCGGGCGAGCAGTGGCCGCTGCTCCAGAAGTACGCGAACCTGCCCGACCCGCCCGTCAGCGAGGCCGACCGCGCCACGGCGGCGCGCTTGCGCGAGCGGCTCGGCCCGGCGCTCGACGCGTACCTCGACACGCGCGCGCGCAACCGCGATGTCGACCTGTTCGCGCTGCGCGAAGCGGCCGAAGGCGCGTTCGACCGCGTCGTGCTGGGTCAGGACGACGCCGGCCCGGTGGGCTTGCACCTGCGCGACCTGGCCGCGCTACGCGGCTTCGCGGCGCGCTGGGTGCCGCCGGGGCACGCCTCGATCGAGCCGGGCGCGGACGAGCTGGGCATGGCATTGGTCGGTGCCGCGCTGGCCCGCCAGGCGAAGCTCGTGCCGCGCGTGCGCGTGATCTACTCCCGCGCCGACGGCGGCAGCATCAACGATCCGATCGAGTTCGCCCCGATCTCCACCACGATCGCCGACCTGATCCGCACCTGCGGCGGCGTCACCGCATCGACAGCCGCCGACATCGACTTGTTCGTCAACGTGCCGGACACGAGCGATGCGGACGAGGCGCGCTTCGTCGCCGTGATCGGCGCGGACGCCGGTGCGACCGGGGCGGCCGCTACGGCGGCCGGTACGAACGACACCGCTGTCGCTGTATCCGGTGCTGCCGGCGCGGTGCGGAAGCTGCCGCTGGCCGCCGTCGCGGACTTGACGTTCCTGGCCAACGAGGATTACGCGCAACAGCGCCGGCTGACGAACCTGCTGATCGACGCGGACCTCGCCGGCCGGATCGGCGCGTTCGCGTCCTGGAACACGACCGCGAACACGGTCGGCACGGCGTTGCCCGAGGCCATCGCGGTGCTGGCCGGCCGCAAGCTCGGCACGTACGACGCGCGAGGGCATGCCACGTTCACGCTGATGCGCTACGTCGACGACATCGCGTTCCACGACGACGTGCGCCCTAAGCTCAACACCGACTTGACCGCGGCGGGCATCGCGGACCACACCTACCTGACGCCCGACGCCGCGCGCCGCACCGACTCCGAGAACCGCGCGCTGCTCTGGCCGGCGGGCCTCGATCTGCTAGCTCGCATCGCGCCCCAGTTCCGCGACGCCGGCTTCACGATCCGGCTACCCTGGGACCGCACGTTCGAGACCGAGCTAGACATGCGCCTCGCTCCGCGCGAATGAGCCAACGGTTAGCGCCCTGCCGCTGCGGATGGTCACTCGCGCTGGCAGAGCTCGATCAGGACGCCGCCGGTCGACCTGGGGTGGAGGAACGCGATCGTGTTGCCGTGCGCGCCGCGGCGCGGCTCCTCGTCGATCAGCCGCACCCCGGCCGCTTTGAGGCGGGCCAGCTCGGCCCGGATGTCGTCCACCCGGTAGGCGGTGTGGTGCAGCCTGGTCTCTGCCTCGCCGCGGTATTTGGCGATCGCGGAGCCCTCGTCGAGCGGCCGCAGCAGCTCGATCACCGCGTCCCCCGTCCGCACCCCGACCGCTTCGATCCCCTGATCGGCGACGATCTCCCGGTACACCAGGCTGAAGCCCAGCGTCCGCGTGTAGAGCCGAATCGCGGCCTCGAGGTCCTTGACTACCACCGCAACGTGGTCGATGGGCGCGTCGATCATGCGTATCGGTTCAGAGCATCGCTCGGCGAGGTCAAGACGATCACGTTCACGGCCGCAAAGTCGTCAACGATGGCTGTTTTCGTACCGGCTCGTGCGTCAGCGACGATCGCAGAGCAGATGTAGTCGTCGACGTACCCGTTCGTTCGTTTGACGCGGGTTTCCGGGTCGAGCCACTCACGGTCGCCCGGGATGAAACGCGTTCGCGGACCTAACCGACGAAGGCAGTCGAATAAACGGTCCAAAGCAGCCGCGTTCGCCGTCTGAAGCTTCACCGGAAGATCGCGAAACATATTCGGCGCATCGGCGGCATCGGTGATCGCTTGCCAGCGTCCGAGTTCACGTTGCTGTTTCCCGTATCTCGCCGTAACATCGAGCAAACGGCTTCGTTTGTTCCGCCAGGCGCTCATCGCTTCGCAACGCAGACCTCCGGCATCACGACGTCAATGCTCTTGTCCTCGATCAAGGTCAGGAGCAGTTCGGAACCGTCGTGCTGGCCGTATGCGAACGACAGCAAGAAATTCGTCTCCAGATATAGCGGTGGCATCAAGCGGCGCGGAGCACGTCCACGAAACCCGGCGGGAGATCACTTTCCTCAGGGAGCGTCTGTTTGGCAGCGTGAAAGGAAAGGTCGTCGAGCCAGGCGTTGACCAGCGTGGACAGGTAGCCTTCGTCGACATTCCGGCGATCCGAGAACTTGGCGTCGTAGCGTTTGAGGATGTCCGAGGTCCGAAGCTTCCAGGAACGATGCTCTGCCGGGGCTCCTTCGAACACTTCGATGTCCGTTGGGTCCCCGAGAACACTGTAGCGAATGGATCCCACTGCGCGCACGTAATCAGTTAGTTGCCGCAGGAAAAGTCCACGATCGGCATCTTTGATCCTGTATTTGACCTCGACGATGGCTACCGGTATGCCGTGCTCGTCACGTCGGATGATATCCGGCCGGATGATCTTCGATTTTTCCGCACTCATGGCTCGATGCCTCGACCTTCGACTCGTGTCATGCGATCCTCTCTCGAGCAACGTGGGTTCCGAACACCTCGCGCAAGACGTTGCAGAGCTCGCCCAGGGTTGCGCCGGCGTCGACGGCTTCGATGAAGGGCGGCATCAGGTTGTCCGTGCCCTCGGCCGCGCGGCGGACGGCTTCGAGTGCGGCGCTCGTGCGTCCACCGTCGCGCGCTTCGCGGACGGCGCGGGTGCGGGCGATCTGGTCGCGCTCGATCGCGGGGTCGATGCGCTGGATCGGCATGGTCACGACGTCGCTCGCGTCGGCGAACTTGTTCTGGCCCACGATCACCGCCTCGCCGCGCTCGATCGCCTGTTGCGCGCGGTAGGAGCTCTCGCCGATCTGGTCCTGCATCCAGCCGCTCTCGACCGCGGCGACCGCGCCGCCCATGGCGTCGATCTCGCCGATCAGCTCCGTCGCGCGCGCGATCAGCGCGTCGGTGAGCGCCTCGACGTAGTACGAGCCGGCCAGCGGGTCGACCACGTCGGTCACGCCGCTCTCGTAGGCGACGATCTGCTGGGTGCGCAGCGCGACCCGGGCCGACTGCGCGGTCGGCAGGCCGAGCGCTTCGTCCTGGCCGTTGGTGTGCAGCGACTGCGTCCCGCCCAGCACCGCGGCCAGCGCCTGGAGCGTGACCCGGACGACGTTGTTCTGCGGCTCCTGCGCGGTCAGGGTCGAGCCGCCGGTCTGGGTGTGGAAGCGCAGCATCTGCGACTTGGGGTCGGTCGAGCCGAACTCGTCGCGCACGATCCGAGCCCACAGCGTGCGCGCGGCGCGGAATTTGGCGACCTCCTCGAAGAAGTCGTTGTGGGCGTTCCAGAAGAACGAGATGCGCGGCGCGACGGTGTCGACCGCCATGCCCGCGGCCTGCGCGGCGCGCAGGTACGCCTTGGCGTTGGCCAGCGTGAAGGCGATCTCTTGGAGCGCGGTCGAGCCGGCCTCGCGGATGTGGTAGCCGCTGATCGAGATCGTGTTCCAGTTCGGCACGTGCGCGGCGCAGTACGCCATCACGTCGGTCACCAGGCGCATCGAGGGCGTCGGCGGGTAGATGTAGGTGCCGCGCGCGACGTACTCCTTGAGCACGTCGTTCTGGATCGTGCCGCCCAGCCGCTCGAACGGGATGCCGCGCCGGCGCGCGACCGCCAGCACGAAGGCCAGCAGGATCGAGGCCGGCGCGTTGATCGTCATCGAGACGGTCACCGCGTCGAGCGGGATCGCGTCGAACAGCGTCTCGACGTCGGCGATGCTGTCGATCGCGACCCCGACCTTGCCCACCTCGCCGCGCGCTTGCGGGGCGTCCGAGTCGTAGCCGAGCTGGGTCGGCAGGTCGAAGGCGACCGAGAGCCCGGTCACCCCCTGCGCGAGCAGGTAGCGGTAGCGCTCGTTGGACTCCGCCGCCGTCGCGAAGCCGGCGTACTGGCGCATCGTCCAGTGGCGGCCGCGGTACATGTCGCGCCGGATTCCGCGCGTGTAGGGGAACGTGCCGGCCGGCGCGCGGCGCACGGGCGGTTCGGGCTGGTCGTAACTCGACTGCAGCGGGATGCCGCTGGCGTTGAGGTCGCGCGCGCTCACCCGGCAGGCTTCAGGCGGCCTCGCGCGCGTCCTTCACGCCCGACCAGACCGCCACCGCGCAAACCGCCGCCGCCGGACCCGAGACGAGCAGGGTCGGCTGCGACCCGGCCGCTGGGCGATCGCGGCCAGCAGGACGTTGCCGACCGGATGCCGCCCAGGAAGGCGACCGTGAAGACGGCATTGGCTCGCCCGCGGTACCGCGGCGCGACCCGCGAGGTACGCGGCGAACCCGGCGCAGGAAACCTCATCCGCGTGCGTGAGTACGCTCGCAGCATGAGGCTCTTCCGTATCGCCGGGGCGGCATTCGCCGTGTGGCTGGGCCTGGGCTCCGCCGCCTCCGCCGCGCAATCGCCGCCGCGCGACGGCCCGCCCGACGCGGCGCAAGCCGCGGCCATCGACCGCATCGCGCGGACCGTGCTCGAGCGCCGCGCGACGCCGTCGCTGGTGATCGCGGTCGCCAAGCACGGCGCGCTGGTGTTCGCCAAAGCCTACGGCTACCGCAATCTCGACGACCGGGTCCTGGCCGACACCGACACCGCCTACGCGATCGGCTCGAACACCAAGCAGTTCACCGCCGCCGCGATCCTGCTGCTGCGCGACGCCGGCAAGCTCGACGTCGACGCGCCGGTCGGGCGCTATCTGCCGGGCATCGCGCACGGCGATCAGGTGACGGTCCGCCAGCTGCTCACCCACACCGGCGGCTACGCGGAGTACACCTCGCTCGACGACATCGACCGCCTGGGCGCGCGCCCGGCGACCAACGACGAGGTCCTCGCGACGGTGGTCTCGCGCCCGCTCGGTTTCGCGCCGGGCACGAAGTGGCAGTACTCCAACACCGGCTACGTGATGCTCACCGCGATCGTGGAGCGTCTCTCGGGGCTCTCCTATGCCGACTTCCTGCGGGCGAAGATCTTCGCCCCGCTGGGCATGTCGCGCACGTCCGTCGAGGACGAGAGCCTCGTCGTGCGCGACCGCGCGACCGGGTACACGCGCTTCGCGCTGGGTGCGCCCGAGCACGAGCAGCACCTCGACTACTCGTGGTTCTCGGGCGCCGGCGCGATCGACAGCACCGCCGCCGACCTGGCGAAGTGGAACGAGGCGATCGATCGCGGCACGCTGCTTTCGCCGGCGTCGCGCACGCTGATGCACACCTCGATGAAGCTCGCCGACGGCAGCGACACCCATTACGGCATGGGGCTGTTCTTGCAAGATCTGCCGGGCGGCAAGCACGCGGTGTTCCACGGCGGCGACACGACCGGCATGGGCACCCAGGACGGCCGCTTCGTCGAAGACGGGTTCGACATCATCGTCCTGACCAACCAGGAGCCGCCGGCCTACAACCCGATCATGAACGCAGTCTACACCGTCCTCGCCGGCCCGCTGCCTCGGCCCGTGCCGACGTCGACGCCGGCCGCCAGCGGACCGGCACCCGCCGCGGC
>CAXTNU010000214.1:0-7030 GCA_964245595.1 uncultured bacterium
CCGCGAGGACGTGTAGGGCGCTCGGCGTGCGCGGTCTGTTGCTTGATTTCGACGGCACGATCGCCGAGACCGAGCGGTTCGGCCACCGGGTCGCGTACAACCGCGCGTTCGCGGAGCTCGGCCTGGACTGGGACTGGGACGAGGGGCTCTACAGCGAGCTGCTCGCGGTCGCCGGCGGCAACGAGCGCATCCGCGCCTACCTGCACCGGTACCGTCCCGAGGTCGCCGGCGCGGACGGCACGCCGGCCCTGATCGCCGCGGTGTACCGCGCGAAGATCCGGCATTTCGCGCGGATCGCGGGCACCGTCGCCATCCGGCCCGGCGTGCTGCGGCTCCTGCGCGAGGCGCATGCCGCGGGGGTCCGCATCGCGATCGCGACGACGGCCGCGCGCCAGGGCGTCGAAGCGGTGCTGCGCCCGCAGACCGACCTGTGGGCGACGATCGACCTGATCGCCGCGAGCGAGAACGCCGCCCGCAAGAAACCCGCGCCGGACGTCTATCTGTGGGCGCTCGACCAGCTCGGCCTGGACGCCGCCGGCTGCGTCGCCGTCGAGGACTCCGGCCTCGGCCTGCGCGCGGCGCTGGCGGCGCACCTCACGACGCTGGTCACGGTCAGCGACTACACCGCCGGCGACGACTTCAGCGGCGCCGCCGCGGTCGTCACCGACCTGGGCGAGCCGGCGCGTCCCGGCCGCTCGATCGGCGGCCCGCCGCCGGCGAACGGGATCGTCGATCTCGCCTATCTGCAAGCGCTCGCGCGCGACGGCGTGTAGGCGCTACGCCGGCTGGGGCGACGGTTCGCTCCCGCGCTCTTTGCCGTCGTCGCGGCCGTGGCCGCGCTCGTCGTCGGCGAGCTTCGTCTCCTCGGCCATCTGCTTGGGCGCGAGCCAGTGGTACATGATCGGCACGATCACCAGCGTGAGCACCAGCGAGCTCAGCAGGCCGCCGATCACCGCGATGCCCAGGCTCTTGCGCTGCGAGCCGCCGGGGTCCAGGCCGAGCGCGAGCGGCAGCATGCCGGCGACCATCGCGATCGTGGTCATCATGATCGGCCGGAAGCGGGTCGAGGCGCTTTCGCGAATCGCCTCGTCCTTGGACTTGCCGTCGCGCTTGCGGACGGTGTCGGCGAAGTCGACCAGCAGGACGCCGTTCTTGGTGACGAGGCCGACGAGCAGCACGATCCCGATCAGCGAGTACAGGTTGAGCGTCTGGTGGGTCAGGGCCAGCGCGCCGAACGCGCCGATCGTCGCCAGCGGGATTGCGAACAGGGTCACGAACGGCGTGCGGTAGCTGTTGTAGAGCGCGACGATCATCAGGAACACCAGCACGAACGAGGCGATCAGCGACACGCCCAGCGTCTTGAGCGTCTGGCCCATCAGGTCTTGCTGGCCCTGCGCGGTCGGGTGGACCGTCACCGCCTTGGGCAGCTTCAGCTTCTGCCAGCGCTTGGTGAAGTCGCGCGCCACGTTGGAGAGCTGGTAGCCCGGCGCGACGTTGGCCGAGACGTGCACGACGTCGGCCCGGTTCTCGCGCGTGATCAGCAGCGCCGCCGGCGCGTACTGCAAGTGCGCGATGTCGCCGACGTGGATCATGGCGCCGTTCTGGGCCCGGATCGGGATCTGCAGCACGTCGCTCAGGCTCTTCTGCGCAGCGCGCGGGAAGATGACCTCGATCTCGGTCAGGCCCCGGTCGGCCGTTTCGATCTGGGTCGCCTGTGCGCCGCCGAACGCGGCCCGGATCGCGCTGGCGGCGGTGCCGATGCTCGCATCGAGCGACTGCGCCGCGACGCGGTCGAACTGGACCTCCACCTGTGGCGCGACCGTGTTGCCGCTGTCCGTGATGCTCGTCGCGCCGGGCGTGTCGCGCAGCGCCGCCGCGATCCTGGCCGAGTACGTGCCGGGGGCGTCACCGTTGTCGGTCTGCACGAGCACGTCGATCGGCTGGCGCGGGCCGCCGCCCTGGGCGCTGGCCGCCTTGATGTTGAGCTGCGCGTCCGGCGCAAGCTTGCGCAGCGCGTCGAGCAGGCGCGTGACGTAGTCCTCGGTCGCGGTCTTGTGGTTCTGGTTGAGGAAGGCGTGGATCTCGCCCGCGTTACCCTCTTGCACGAAGCCGCCGAACGGTGCGGCATAGCCGCCCGCGGTCGTCGCCTCGGACTCCAGATCGGCGCCGACGATCTGCTTGAGCTGCGCCTCGGCCCGCTCCATGACACCCTGCGTGGTCGCCAGCGGCGTGCCCGGCGGGAAGACGTAGTCGGCGAAGATCTCGGCTTGATCGCCCTGCGGGATGTACTCCTCGCCGACGATGCCCAGCGGCACCAGCGCGACCGCGACCACGCACAGGACCACCGACACGATGAGCACCGGCCACGGCCGGTGCATCGTTGCCGGCAGCCAGCGCTCCGCGTAGCGCTTGCGCAGGCCGTTGAAGCCGCGGTCGAAGCGCTCGATGAGCGGCCACGGCTTCCAGCTCGACTTCAGCGACCACAGGCCGGCTAGCGCCGGCGTGACCGTGAACGACACGAACAGCGAGGTCAGCGTCGCGACCGAGACGACGATCCCGAACTCCGAGAGCTGGCGGCCGACCGGGCCGCCGGCGAACGCGATCGGTAAGAACACCACCACGTCGACCAGGGTGATGACGATGGCGGCCAGGCCGATCTCGCCGCGGCCGTTGAGCGCGGCGTCCGGCGGCTCTTCGCCCTGCGCGTGGTGGCGCTCGACGTTCTCGAGCACGACGGTCGAGTCGTCGATCAGGATGCCGATCACCAGCGTCATCGCCAGCAGCGAGATCGTGTCCAGGGTGAGGTGCAGCAGGTGCATCGCGAACAGCGTGACTCCCAGCGAGGTCGGGATCGCGATCATGACCACCACCGCGTTGCGCCACGACTTCAGGAAGAACAGCATCACCACCGCGGTCAGCAGCACGCCCTCGAGCAGCGTCCGCTCGACGCCGGTGAGCTGCTCGCGGGTGTAGGTCGCCTGCACGTGCTGGACCGCGAAGTCGATGTCGGGAAACTGCGCCTGGAGCTTGGGCAGGTTCTTCTCGATCGCGTCGGCGACGGTGACCTCGCTGGCGGTCGTCGCCTTCTGGACGTTGAGCGCGATGCCGCTCTTGCCGTCGATCGAGCTGAACACGCGCTGCGGCACGCTGCCGCTCTTCACCGACGCAACGTCGGAGACGCGCTTGTTCGCGCTCGGCGCGGACCACGGATCGAACCCGCCGACGAACGGCGAGGTCGAGGTGCCGGTGCCGCCGCTCAGCACGCTGGACACGTTGGGCATGGCCGGGGTCGCGGCCGCACTCGACGTGCTGACCGAAGGCGGGCTGACGGTGATCGGCTGGTCGACGGGAGGCCGCGCCGAAGCCTGGCTCGACGTGACGACGCTGCTCGTCGGCGTCGAGCCGACGTTCGTGCCGCCCGTCGTGCTGTTGCCGTTCGCCGATCCGCCGGCGAAGCCGCCGCCCGCCGCACCGGACGCGCCACTTGCGCTGGATGCGCCGCCGCTGCTGCTCGTGCCGCCGGCGCCCGTCCCCGACGAGCTCGTACCAGACGACGAGCTGCCGCCGGCTGCGCCACCACCCGTCGAATTCCCAGCGGACGCGCCGCCGGCCGACGTGCCGCCTGCGCCAGCCGTCGTGCCGCTGCCGGCGCTCGTGCCGCCGGCGCTCGACCCCGCCGCAGTCCCGAACTGCCCGCCACCGGCGGAACTCGGCTGCGACTGGGATTGCGCCTGCGCGGACGATACGAGCGCCGGTGCGGGCGGCAGCGTCGCGCCCGAAGCCGGCACGCCGATCGGCTCGGCGGGCTGGGGCACGGAGCCGTTCACCGAGAGCGGCGGGGTCGTCGCACCGCCGCGCGGGAAGCTCAGCCGCGCTCGGCCCGGCGTTCCGCCGGCGGAGTTCGCGGAAGTCCCGCCGCCGGATGCGGCACTCGTGCCCGTTCCCGTACTACCGCTCGCACCGCCACTGCTGGAACCGCCGCCTCCGCCAGCACTCGATCCACCGCCGCCCCCGCCGCTGGAACTCGCTCCGCCGCTCGAACTCGTGCCGCTGCCGCCTGTCGTGCCGGCGCCGCCGGTGGTGCCGCTGCTCGTGCTGGCCGCGACGTGGATCGGCAGGTTCGCGACGTCCGCGGGCGAGGCGATGTCGCCGCGCACGTCGATCTGCGTCTCGCGGCCCGGCTGGTACACGATGCCGCCCGGCGCGCGCACGTTGTTCGGGCCGATCGCGTTCATCACGTCGGTGATGGTCAGGTTGGACGCGGCCAGCAGGGCGGGATCGACCGTCACCTCGTAGGCGGCCTGCGTCTGACCGTAGACCTGGACGTTGGACACGCCGGGGACCTGCTCGACCGCCGGCACGATCTGGTCGTTCGCGATCGCGGCGAGCGCGGTCTGGGAATACTTCTTCGACGTGAGCGCGAGCGAGATCACGACCGGCTGGCTCGGGTCGGCGGTGCGGATCGTCGGCGCGGTGAGGTCGGTCGGCAGCTGGCGCTGCGCGGTCTGCAAGGCCTTCTCGACGTTGCTCAGGTTCTGCGTGTCGCTCGAGGTCAGCGCGAACGACGCGGTGATCGAGGCGCTCCCCGTCTGGATCGTCGCGTCGAGGTGGTCGAGGTTGGGCGTGCCGGAGAGCTGGTCTTCGATCGGCCGCACGATCGAGTCGCGCAGCTCCGACGTCGAGGCGCCCGAGTACTGGACGTTGATGTTGACGGCCGGCAGGCTGGTGTTGGGCATCTCCTGGACGACCAGCGAGCGAAACGCCTGGACCCCGGTCAGCAGCGTCAGCACCACCAGCACGAACGCCAGCGTCGGCCGCTTGATGAAGACGCGCGTCAGCGACATCTAGGTGCGGATCTTGTCGCCGTTGCCGACGTTGGACTGCTGGACGTTCTTCACCACCGGCGTTCCCGGCGAGAGCCCGCTGACCACGGCACTGTTGCCGTCGTCGGACTTCTCGCTGACGTGGACCGTTCGCACGCGCCCTTCGTGCACCGCGTAGACCGTGCCGCGGTCGTCGTCGACGAACGCGGTCACCGGTACGATCGTACCGCGCACGGCGGGCAGGCTCACCGTCGCGGTCACCGGCACGCCGGCGTGGAGCCGGCGCGCCGCGTTGTCGACCAGCACCTTGACGGTGAAGTTCGTCGTGCCGGGCTGAACCTGGTCGAGCACGGCCTCGACGGTGCCGCGCTCGTGGTCGGGCACGCCGTTGGGGGCGACGATCGCGGTCGCACCCTCGCGGATCGTCGTCACCTGGCTGCTCGCCGCGTTCAAGACCGCGTAGACGCGGTCGTTCTGCTCGAGCGTGAAGAGCTGGCGGCCCGACGGGTACTCGCCGGGATTGGCGTTCACCGCGACGATCACGCCGTCGACCGGTGCCACGATCGTGGCCCGCGCGATCTGGCGGCGGAGCTGCTCGGCGCTCGCCGCGGCGGCGTCCGCGGCCGCCCGCGCGGCCTGGATCTGCGCCTGCTGCGCGCCCGCGCCGGAGCCGTTGCCGTTCGCGCTCACGTTGGCCTGTGCCGCCGCCAGCGCGGCTTGCGCCGACACGAACGCCGCTTCGTCGCTGGCGACGGTCGTGCGCTGCTGGTCCAGCGTCTGCTGCGGCAGATAGCCATTGACCGCCAAGCGCTGGTAGCGGGCCAGGTCGGTCCGGGCGCCGGCCAGGTCGATCTGCGCCTGGCGCAGCGCCGCCTCCGCCGAGCGGACCGCGGTGACGTCCTGCGCGCCGCTGCCTTGCGCCTGGTAGGCGGTTTGGGTGACGCGCGCGTCGTCCTCGGCGACCACGCGCTGCGCCGACGCGAGCTGCGCCTCGAGGTCGTCGGTTTGCAGCCGGGCCAGCACGTCGCCCGCGTGCACGCGCTGGCCCTCGCGCACGTCGACCTCGGCCAGCGGCTCGGCGAGCGCCGACGCGATCCCGATCTGGCGGTACGGTGCGATCACCCCCGCGATGCGCAGCGTCGGCTGGATCGTCCCGCTTCGTGCGGTCACCGTCGCGACGCGCGGCGCCGGCGTGGCCTTCGTCGCGGCGGCTTGCGCGCCCGATTCGCACCCGGCGCATGCGGACACGAGAAGCAACGCCCAAACGCGCGGTGACGGGCACATCGTTGCGGCGTTCTGCCCTCCGGGGGCACGCGCGAAACGCCTCCCAGCGTTCTCCCAGCGAACTCGCGCCGGAACCGAGTTCAGCCGCGCGACGTCGCTTCGCGCGCCTTCATCAGCGCGGTGACGGTCTCGTTGTACGGCGTCGGCACCGCGGCCCGCCGTCCCGCCGCGACCACCGCGCCGTTGATGAAGTCGATCTCGGTCGGGGCGCCGGCGCGCAGGTCGTTGAGCATCGAATTGTCCAGGTCCGCGGTCTGCTCGACGATCGTGCGCACGTAGGACCAGGGGTCGGTGAACGGGAGCGGGATGCGCATCGCGTTGGCGACCGTGGCGGCTTCTTGCGCGAGCGAGCGGGCGACTTCGCCGGCGTGCTCGTCGCTCAGCACCACGCCGTTGGGTTTGCTCAGCAGCGCCGCGACCGGGTTGATCGCGGCGTTGGCGATCAGCTTGCCCCACAGGTGCGGGCGGATGTCGTAGGCGGTGCTGGCTCGGAAACCCGCGTCGGCCAGCAGCCGGGTGATGCGGTTGCAGACCTCCGGCGAAGCGCCGGCGCTGCCGAGCACGGTCGTGCCCTCGCCCAGGCGCCGCACCTCGCCCGGACCGAGCGTCAGCGCCGACTCGGTCGTCGCCCCGATCACCAGCGGAATCGTGCCGCCCAGCGCGGTCTTGATCGCCTCCTCGTTGCCCAGGCCGTTCTGGAGCGAGACGATCGCCGCCGACGGGTCGAGCGCGGCGGCGAACGGGCGCAGCGCGCGCAGGGTGTCGGTCGCGCGCACGAACACGAACAGCGCCTGCGCGCCGAACAGCTCGCGCGACTCCGCCGTCACCCGCGCCGCGCGCGCTTCGCCGTCGACCCGCAAGCCGTCGCGCCGGACCGCATCGACGACTTCGCGCTTGCGCTCGAGCAGCACGACCTCGTTGTC
>CAXTNU010000215.1:0-7021 GCA_964245595.1 uncultured bacterium
GCGCAGGTCGAGCCGCACGCCCGCGCCGGCCTCGACCCCGTCGGCGACCAGCAGCGCGACCCAGAACGGCACCGCCCACAGCGCCTCCGCGGCGACCGGCTCCGGCAGAATCGCCGTGAACAGCAGCGCGCTGCCGGGCGGCGCGATCCAGGCCCGGCCGGCTTTGCGCCCGCGCCCGGCGGTTTGAAACTCTGCGACCAAGGTCGCACCGGCCGCGGCGGGATCGCCCAGCAGCGCGGCGGCGTCGTCGTTGGTGCTCGCGGTGCGCGCGAGCGGGCGCACGTCGGCGAAGCGCGTTCCGGCCAGCGCGGCGCGCACGCGCGCGGCGTCCAGGAGAGGTGCGTCGTCTTCCGGCACGTATCTCCCCTCCGCTATGGCAGTCGAACGGACCTTGATTCTCGCCAAAGCCGACGCGGTGGTGCGCGGCCTGGTGGGCGAAATTCTCGCGCGCTTCGAGCGGCGCGGCTACGTGATCCTCGGGCTCAAGCTCATGCACGTCACGCCGGAGCAGGCGCAGCAGCACTACGCCGAGCACGAGGGCAAGCCGTTCTTCGCCGGGCTGGTCGAGTACATCACCGGCACGCCGATCGTGGCGATGGTGATCGAAGGCGAGGACGCGATCGAAGGCTGCCGCTCGACGATCGGCGCGACCAACCCGATCAAGGCCGCCCCGGGCTCGATTCGCGGCGACTACGGCCAGACGATCGGCCGCAACCTGGTGCACGGTTCCGACGCGCCCGCCTCGGCCGAGCGCGAGGTGAAGATCTTCTTCCGCGACGAGGAACTGTTCCCGCGCCCCAGCGTCCTCGGCGACTGGGTCGCCGCCAAGTAGTGGAGATACGGTAGATGTCGATCGAATCGCTGCGCGGCGGCGGCCGGCCCCTGATCGAGAGCGTGCGCGCGCGAGAAATCCTCGACTCGCGCGGGAACCCGACCGTCGCGGTCACCGTCGCGACGTCGTTCGGCGCGGTCGAAGAAGCGATGGTGCCCTCGGGCGCGTCGACCGGCGCGCACGAAGCGGTCGAGAAGCGCGACGGCGACAAGTCGCGCTACGGCGGCAAAGGCGTGCTCAAGGCGGTCGCGGCCGTCAACGAGATCGTCGGCCCGGCAATCGAGGGCATGGACGCGACCGCGCAGCGCGAGATCGACCACGCCCTGATCGAGCTGGACCACACGCCCAACAAGGCCAACCTGGGCGCGAACGCGCTGCTGGGCGTCTCGCTGGCGGTCGCGCGCGCGGCGGCGGTGTCGCTCGGCGTGCCGCTCTACCGCTATCTGGGCGGGCCGTCCGCGGCGATGCTGCCGGTCCCGATGATGAACCTGATCAACGGCGGCAAGCACGCCGAGGGCGCGCTGCAGTTTCAAGAGTGCATGATCGTCCCGGTCGGGGCGGAGTCGATGGCCGACGCGGTGCGCTACGGCTCCGAAGTCTTCCACGCGCTGGGCAAGCTGCTGCACGACGCCGGCCAGCCGACGCTCGTCGGCGACGAGGGCGGCTTCGCGCCGCGCCTGGACTCGATCGACGAGGCGCTGCAGATGCTCGTCGACGCGATCACCGCCGCCGGCTACACGCCCGGCAGCGACGTCGCGATCGCGCTCGACCCCGCCTCGCAAGAGTTCTTCCGCGACGGCAAGTACTGGCCGCACAAGCCCGACGACCACCCGCTCAGCTCGGCCGAGATGGTCGGGCTGTACGAGGGCCTGGTCAACAAGTACCCGATCGTCTCGATCGAGGACGGCCTGGGCGAGGACGACTGGGCGGGCTGGCAGCTCCTGACGCAGCGCCTCGGCGCGCGCGTGCAGCTCGTCGGCGACGACCTGTTCGTGACCAACGTCGAGCGGCTCGAGCGCGGCATCCGCGAGCGCAGCGCCAACGCGATCCTGATCAAGGTCAACCAGATCGGCACCCTGACCGAGACCCTCGACGCGGTCGAGACGGCGCACAAGGCGGGCTTCCGGACCGTGATCTCGCACCGCTCGGGCGAGACCGAGGACACGACCATCGCGGACCTGGCGGTGGCGACCGGCTCGGGCCAGATCAAGACCGGCTCGCTCGCCCGCAGCGACCGGGTCGCGAAGTACAACCGCCTGATGGCGATCGCCGAGGACCTGGGCCGGATCGCCCGCTACCCCGGGAAGAGTGCCTTCGTCGCCTTGTCGAAGGGCTAGGGGCTACGGGCCCGTAGCTCAGCGGTAGAGCAGCCGGCTCATAACTGGTAGCGCGCTGGTTCGAATCCAGCCGGGCCCAGTGGATTCGCCTGCGGGCGAATCCTTCGCGTTCGGCCCCTGGTGGGGCCGAGCCGCCCACTTCGGCGGGCATTCTGGGCCCGGCCGTCGTATGTGGTGCGGTCCGCTCGGCGCCATAGTCTATCGGTTAGGACGCCGCCCTTTCAAGGCGGAGAGACGGGTTCAACTCCCGTTGGCGCTACCAAACGAATGCTCACTCCCGAATTCGTCCGAAGCGGGTGAATTTGGGAGTGATGCACACGTTACTCGGTCCGCGATGACGACACCGTTCCTCGTTTGTGCCGTGGTCACAGCCGGCAGCGCGTTCGTTAGCCTCGGTTTTCCGTTGCCGCCGTTCCGAGTACGAATGGACGGGCACGCACGCTGGCACTGTATGCTTGCGCCAGCTCATCAGCCGCTGATCGCATTAGGCTGCCATTTCTCGATCGCTCAGGGCCGCAGCCGAGCCAGGTGCGGCGGCCGAAGCCGTCGACCACCCGGCTTCCTCAGGCCGGCGCGACCCGGGCGGCGGGGCGGTGGCGCAGCGCCGCCGCGGCGCTGCGCAGGCTCGCGCAGCGCCCCGGCGCGACCAGGTGCGCGACGCGCTCGTCGACGGCCGCCGTGGCGGTGCGGAACGCATCCCGCGCGCGCTCGTCGAGCTCGACCACGTCCATGCGCGCGCGCAGCCAGGCGAGCGCGTCGCGCTCCATCGCACGAGCGCGTTCGCGGTGCCAGGCCGCGGCCTCGGCCAGCGCTCCTTCGACGGTCTTGCGATCGCTGCCCAAGACTTCCATCGCGGCTGGGTTGGCGAACACGATCTGCGGGGTGAAGCTGTGTCCCGACAAGGTCAGGTGGCGTTGCGTGCACGGCAGGTCGAGCCCGCGGATGTTGGTCAGCGGGTTCTCCTGCGCTTGCGCTTCGCCGCTCCGCAGCGCTTCGGGCAGCTTGAAGTACGGCACGGTGGTCGCGATCGCGCCGAGCGCCTCGGCGAAGTGCAGGTAGACGGGCGCCTCCATCACGCGCAAGCGCAGCCCGCGCACGTCGTCGGGCGTGCGAATCGGCCCGGCGCCGCTGGTCAGGTGGCGCATGCCGTTCTCGAAGTACCCGTAGGCGAGCAGTCCCACCTCGCCCGCTTCGTCGAGCACCGCGCGGCCGGCCGGTGAGTCCAGGACCGCGAAGGCATGCTCCGCCGAGTCGAACAAAAACGGCAGCTCGAACAGTTGCGCGGCCGGGACGACGTTGCCCGCGACCGAGCAGCCGACCGAGGCCAGCGCGAGCTCGCCGCCGATCAGGTCGTCGAAGGCGTTGATCTCGCCCCGCCCCTTGCCCGTGTACGGAACGTCCAGCTCGACCCGCACCCGCCCCGCGGTGCGCTCGTGCACCAGCGACGCGAATCGTTCCCATGCCGCCGCCGAGGGAGAGTCGTTGAGAATCGTGGCGACGCGCAGCACGCCGCGCCGCGGCACGACGGCGGCCGCTCCGAAGCCGGCTTCCAGCCGTTTGGCATGGTGCGCGAGGGCGTTCACGGACAGCGTGCTCTCGGCCGCCGCGGTGTAGTGCGAGCGGGAGATGTCCAGCACGCCATGGGAGGATCGCTCGAGCTCCTCGACCCGCGCGGCTTGGGCGGCGATCGTGCCGTCGACGCGCTCGAGGGCGCCCGCGACGCTGCCGACCGCGGACCGGATCGAAGCCAGCGCCTGTTCGGCCAGGGCCGACGCCGTGGTGCCCAGCTCGACGGCATCCGCCGTACCGCGCGCGATGGCGGTCGCGGTCCCGGCCCTCGTCCCGATCTCGCCGAGGAGCGCTTTCATGTCCGTGGTCGCGCCGCGGGTCGACTCGGCCAGCTTGCGCATCTCGCCCGCCACCACGCCGAACCCGCGCCCGTGGGTCCCCGCCCGGGCCGCTTCGATCGCCGCGTTGAGCGCGAGCAAGTTCGTCCGCTGCGAGACGTCCTCCACGAACGCGACCGCCGCGCTGATCTTCGTGCTCGCCGTCAGCAGTTGGTCGATCGCGTCCGAAGCCGACCGGCTCTGAGCGGCGAGCCGGTCGACGAGCCCGGTGAGCTGGTCGATCTGCTGCGAAGCGACGTCGACCGCGGTGTGGGCGTCGGCGACGTCGTCGCGCCCGGCGCGCACGATGCCGCCGGTCGCCGCGAGCTCGCGCGCCGCTCCCTGCGTCGTCTCGACGACGTCCCGCAGCGCTGCGCCTTGCCGGCGGGCATTCGCGGCGATGCGGTGGGTCAGCCCGCGCAACTGCTCGGTGGCACCGGCCACGCGCGCTCCGAGCCGCGCGAGTTCATGGTACTCCACGCGTAGTGCATCGGCGCGTTCCTGCCGGGTGTGAGCCCTTATGTTGCGATACGGTGCGGGTGCGGTAAATTCGCCGTAAAGCCATCCGGCCGCTCGCCGTGCGCGATCGCGCCAAGCCGGCGCTCAGCTCGGCGCCTTCGCCGCACCACGGCTCGTGTCTGTCCTCGCGCGCTGAGCCGGGGCTCGCTAGGGAGGTGAGGCGGATAACGCCAAGGGCGGCACTCTGCTGAGGTGGCTTCACATGATCGTCGGTGACTACAGTGACTTCTGTGCCGTCGCGCCCAGTCCGGAGGCGCTGGCGCTGTTGGAGCGGCCGCTGGCGCAAGGGCCCGGCCTCGCCGCGCGCGACTTGATCAATCCGGGCATGCGGCGGCGGCCGCCGGGGCAGGGCGACGCGCTGATCTACCCGCCGGGCGAGGAGCCGCGGCGCGCGCTCGCGCAAGGTGCGCCGCCGCGCGTTCGCCAGGTGCTCGTGGTGCTGGTGAACTTCAGCGACGCCGCGATCGCGCAGCCGGCGACGCACTACCGCGACCTGTTCTTTTCGACCGGCGTCGTGCCGACGGGCAGCGTGCGCGAGTACTACGCCGAGGTGAGCCGCGGCGCGGTCGACATCCAAGGCGCGGTGTACGGACCGGTGACGCTCCCGCAGCCGATGGCGTACTACGCCAACCGCCAATCCGGGCGCGGCGCGGCGCAGCCCAACTTGCAGACGTTCGCCGCGCACGTCGTCAACACGGCCGGCCCGAGCCTGCCCTACAAGAACTTCGACGTCGACGGCGACGGGTTCGTCGACGCGCTCGTCCTCGTGCACGCCGGCCGCGACGCCGCTGAGACGCTGAACCCGAACATGCTCTGGTCGCTGAAGTGGACGCTGCCCGGGCTGGCCGTCGGCGCGGACGGCACGAAGCTCTTCGCGTTCCTCACGATCGCCGAGGACGCGCGGCTGGGCGTGTGCGCGCACGAGCTGGGTCATCTGCTCTTCGGCCTGCCCGATCTCTACGACGTCTCGAACCGCTCCAGCGGGATCGGCAACTGGTGCCTGATGGCGGGCGGGAGCTGGAACGGCACGCCGGCCGGCACGCTGCCGGCCCACCCGTCCGCCTGGTGCAAGCGCAAGCTGGGCTGGGCTCCGACGCGCCGTCTCTCCGCGCCGGCCCCCGTTACCTTCGATCCGAACGAGACCGCGCCGGGCGCGATGCTGCAGCTCGACGTCGGGCGCCACGAGTACTACCTGGTCGAGCACCGCGCCGCCGTCGGGTTCGACCGCGCGCTGCCCGGCACGGGTCTGCTGGTGTGGCACGTCGACGAGAGCCGGTCCGACAACCAGCGGCCGAACTTCCAGGTCATGCTCGTGCAAGCGGACGACCAGGGCGCGCTGGAGCGAGGCGCCGACCGCGGCAATGCCGGCGACCCGTATCCCGGCTCGACCGGGAACACCGCGCTGCACGCCGGTTCGGCGCCCCCGGTCGCGCCGTACGGCGGCAAGGCGCCGTCGACGATCAGCCTGAGCGGAATTCGGGCGGCCTCGACCGCGCTGAGCGCGGACTGCACGCCGTAGGAGCGAGCGTGGTGCAAGGGCGCGAGAACTGGGCCGAGGTGACCGGCCGCGTCCTGTCCGTCGCGCCGGAAGACGAGGGCTACCAGCGCATCGAGCTCGCCGTCCAGGACGCCGCCGACGTGGCGGCCATGCCGAACTTCTTTCGCGAGCGCGTCGGCTCGACGGTGACGGTGGAGCTCGAAGGCGACGCCGTGCGTGGCGCGCGGCTCGAACCGGGCAGCATGCTGGTCGCGCGCCTGCGCTTGGCCACGCCGGCGCTGGCCTTCGCGCACCCGGACCGCATCCGCCGGGTGGACTGAGCGCGGCTACGCGATCGAGCCGCGGATCAACTGCAGTTGTTCGGCGGTCGTGGCGAACGACGCGAACAGCCCGCTGCCGCGGAACGAGCGCGCGATCGTCGCGACGTGCGCGCGGAAGCCGCGCCAAGCCGGCGGCAGCACGCTCTCGTCCTGGGTTGCGAGCAGAGGCGGCTCGCCGTCCGAGCCGGGCTCGAAGAACAGCTCGAACAGCCGCACGATCTGGCCGAAGCCTTCGGTCGTGCAGGGACAGCCGTTGTCCGCGAGCGCCTCGACGTACGGCAGCGCGGCGCGCGCGTCGAACGTCTCCTCGCGGGTGAGCGCGCGCAGCCGAAACACGGCCGCGTCGGAATACTCGCTCTTCAGCGCCAAGCCGTCGAGCCAGGCGGGGTCCAGCTCGTCCAGCCGGCCGGCGCGAAACGCGAGCGTGGCGATCACGGTGCGCGCGAGCGGCGCGTCGGCCGGAACGTCGGCCGGCAGCTCGGGCGCCGTGCCCGGCCGCTGCGCCAGCGGGGACCGATCGCCGACTACGGCGACGCATGACCGGTGACGGCGGTGGGTTTGTCATGCCGACCCTCAGGCGCCGTCCACACCCCACACGCGGACACCGCAGAGGGTCCGGCGCACCCGCC
>CAXTNU010000216.1:0-7003 GCA_964245595.1 uncultured bacterium
GCCGAACCCGCCGGGGAGGCCGCCGGCGTGCCGTAAGGGGCCGGGGTGGGCGAGACGACCGACTCGGCGTGAAGCGCCGGCAAGCCTTGCGCCAGCCGCACGCGGGCCAAGTGGCCCTCCTTGGTGCTGGGGAACGTCTTGGCGACGTACTGGAACATCGCCAGCGCGTGATCGCGCGCGTCCTGGGTCTGGATCTCCTGGTAGAGCTGGGCCAGATGGAACGCGGTCGGCGCCAGCCAGCGGTCCTTGGGGAACTGCTGGGCCCAGACGCGGAACGACGACTCGACCAAGCCCGCGTCGTGGACGAGCGAGGCGTCGTCGGCCCAGCGCTCGTCGTACGAGCGGCCGAGCGCCCCGATCTTGGTCCGGACCGAGATCGCGGTGTACTTGAACGGCCCGAACGACCGGTCGGCCGGCGCGTCGGCGGTGTTCACGGCGGCCGCCGTGGTCGCGCTGACCGTCGCGCCGAGCGCGAGAGCAAGGAAGAGAGTGCGTGCCATCCTACCCTCAACGCGGAACGGCCGGAACCGGTTCGCCCCGCAGGAACGCCGCCAGCAGCGCGTTGACGGTCTCGGGGGCGTCCTGCTGGACCCAGTGCGAGGCTTGGGGAAGATAGCGGATCTGCAGGTCGCGCACGTAGCGCTCGGTGCCGTACGTCGTGTCCTTGCCCAGCGCGACGTCGCGCTCGCCCCAGATCATCAGGGTCGGCGGCTCGACGGCCGGCACGCCGAGCCGAAGCTGGTCGCGCAGGCCGGCGCCGCCGACGTTGGCGCGGTACCAGTCCAGCATCGCGGTCAGCGCGCCCGGCCGCGCGGCGTTGGCACGATAGACGTCGAGCACGGCGCGCGGAAAGCGGGCCGGCTCGGCCGCGGTGCGCAGGATCGCCTGGGCGATCGGCTCGGCCCGGTTGAGGCCGAGCAGCAGTTCCGGCAGCCGCGGAATTTGAAAGAAGCCGACGTACCACGAGCGCAGCGCCTGCGGCAGCTTCTTTGCCCGAGCGCGGAAGACCAGCGGGTGCGGCACGTTCATGATGACCAGCCGCTCCAATGGCCGCACCCGGCGGATCGCGAAGAACCAAGCCACCATCGCGCCCCAGTCGTGGCCGATCAGCGTCACCGACTTCGCGCCCGAGGCGTCGATCAAGCCCGCGACGTCGGCCAGCAAGTGCTTCATCTCGTACGCCGCGCGCTCGGCGGGGCGGGTGGTGTTGCCGTAGCCGCGCTGGTTGGGCGCCCAAGTGCGGTAGCCGAGCTCGGCCAGCAGCGGCAACTGGTGCCGCCACGAGATCGCGTGCTCGGGAAAGCCGTGCAGGCACAGCGCCAGCCGGTCGCCCTGGCCCGCCGTCTCGACCTCGAACCGCAGCCCGTTGGCCTGGACGTACTCGGTGGTGCTCATCGCACGGTTGTTTCCAGCCCGGCGCGGAATTCAGCGCACCTCGACGTAGGGCGAGATCAGCTCGAGGCGGCGTTCGGTGATGCCGGAGACGTCGAGCAGCTCGTCGACCGAACCGAAGGGACCGTTCGCCGCGCGGAAGAGCACGATGCGCTCGGCGAGCGCTGACCCGACGCCGGGCAGCGTCTCCAACGTCGTCGCGTCCGCGCTATTGAGATCCACGCTGTCGGGCGGCGGTGCGTCGGCCCGGCGCACGCGATGGCCGCCGCCTCGAGCGCTCCTCGGGCCGGCTTTGCCGGAAGCGCCGTTACTCCGAGCACCGCGTTTGCGGTGCGCGCCCTGGCCGCCGGCGATCGCAAGCTTGCGTGGACTCGCATCCACACCGAGCACGGGCACGGCGATCTCGTCGCCGTCGCGGAGGTGTGCGGCCAGGTTCACCGCGATCAAATCGGCGTCGGGGCGGCCGCCGCCGGCGTGTGCCAGCGCGTCACCGGCGCGCGCGCCCGCGGGAACGGTGTAGACGCCGGGATGCCGCACCGCGCCGGCCACGTAGACGACGACCGTGGCCGCAGGCGTATGCTTGGCCTTGGGCTGGGGCGCCAGTTGCGTGGCGGACCAGCCGGTCGCGGCCGGAGCGGGGGCCGCGCCGCCGGGCGCGGGGGTGGGACGGAACAAGAGAGCGGCCGCGACGAGGGCCGCGACCGCGAGCGGGATCAGGCGTTTCATGCCCGTCCTTCACGCGATGGGCTCGCTTCGCCAAGGCCCCGGGCGGTTCGCGCCGTAGTCTGGGGTTTCGATGTCCGAGCAGAGCGTCCACGAGCCGAGCGCCTCCGACCAGACCGCCGCCGACCCGAGCGTCTACGACTTCCGCACCGTCGAGCGGAACTGGCAGCAGCGCTGGGAGCGGGAGGGCATCTACCTCACCCGCGACGGCGGCGGGCCGAAGTACTACGTGCTCGAGATGCTGCCCTACCCGTCCGGCGATCTGCACGTCGGCCACGCCAAGAACTACACGCTGGGCGACGCGGTCGCGCGGATCATGCGCATGCGCGGTTACGACGTGCTGCACCCGATGGGCTGGGACGCCTTCGGCCTGCCGGCCGAGAACGCGGCGATCCAGCGCGGGATCGACCCCGAGACCTGGACCCGCTCGAACATCGAGAACATGCGCCGCCAGATCAAGCTGATGGGGACCGGCTACGACTGGACGCGCGAGTTCGCGACCTGCGACCCGGCCTACTACCACTGGAACCAGTGGTTCTTCGCGCGCATGTTCGAGCAGGGGCTGGCGTACAAGCGCGAGGCGCCGGTGAACTGGTGCCCGGTCGACCGCACGGTGCTGGCCAACGAGCAGGTCCAGGACGGCGTCTGCTGGCGCTGCGGCGCGGCGGTCGAGCGGCGCAACTTGGCGCAGTGGTTCTTCAAGATCACCGACTACGCGGACCGGCTGCTGGCCGGGCTGGACCGGCTCGGGGGCTGGCCCGAGCGCATCAAGACGATGCAGCGCAACTGGATCGGGCGCAGCGAGGGCGCGACGCTGGCCTTCGACGTCGAGGACGTCGAAGCGCGGATCGAGGTCTTCACCACCCGCGCCGACACGGTGTTCGGGACCACGTTCCTGGCCGTCGCGCCGGAGCACCCGGTCGTGGCACGAATCCTCGAGAAGCTGCCCGCGTCGCGCGCGCCCATCGAAGCGTTCGCCGCGGGCCTGCGCAGCAAGAGCGAGCTCGAGCGCACGCAGCTCATGGAGAAAGCGGGTGTCCCGACCGGCGCCTACGCGCGCAATCCGCTCTCGGGCGAGCGGGTGCCGATCTGGGTCGCCAACTACGTGCTGGCCGAGTACGGCACCGGCGCCGTCATGGGCGTGACCGCGCACGACCAGCGCGACTTCGAGTTCGCGCAGAAATACGATCTGCCGGTGGTGCAGGTCGTCACCGACGCGGCCAATACCGTGCAACCGCCGCTGAGCGCAGCGTACACCGACGACGGCGTGCTGATCGCGTCGGGCGACTACACCGGCATGACCTCGGCCCAGGCGCGGCGCGCGATCGCGGACCATCTCCAGACGCAGGGGCGCGGCAGCAGCACGATCACCTACCGCTTCCGCGACTGGCTGGTCTCGCGCCAGCGCTACTGGGGCACGCCGATCCCGATCGTGTACTGCCCCACCCACGGCGCGGTGGCGGTGCCCGACGCGCAGCTGCCGGTGCTGCTGCCCAAGAACGTCGCGTTCACCGGCCAAGGCTCGCCGCTGGCCAACGATCCGGACTTCGTCGACACGGTCTGCCCGGCGTGCGGCGAGCCGGCCACGCGCGACGCGGATACGATGGACACCTTCGTCGACTCGTCCTGGTACTTCGTGCGCTACCTCGACCCGCGCAACGGCGAGCGCCCGTTCGACGAGGCTCTTGCAACGCGCATGATGCCGGTCGACCAGTACATCGGCGGCGCCGAGCACGCCGTGCTGCACCTGCTCTACGCGCGCTTCTTCTACATGTTCCTGATCGACCAGGGCTACGTCCACGGCGACGACGAGCCGTTCACCCGGCTGTTCAACCAGGGCACGCTGCTGCACGGCAGCGAGAAGATGTCCAAGTCGCGCGGCAACGTGGTCGGCATCGACGAGACGGTCGAGCGGCACGGCGTCGACGCGATGCGGCTGTTCCTGCTCAAGGCCGCGCCGCCCGAGGACTCGCTGGAGTGGAGCGACGAGGGGATCGTCGGCCGGGTGCGGTTCGTGGGCCGCGTCTGGCGCGCGGTCGAACCGCTCGCCGCCACGGCCAAGGCCGTTCCGCTCGACCGGCTGCCGGAGCTGCGCGGCGACGCGCAGCGCCAGCTCGTGCGCGCGCTGCACCTCGCGCTGGAGTCGGCGCAGGGCGAGACCGACACGCGCCGCTTCCACTACAACGTCACCACCGCCAAGCTCGACGAGCTGATCAACGCGCTGACCGCGCTGCTGCGCGAGCCGGGCGCGAGCGACGACCCGGCCGTGCTCTACGTCGTGCACGCGCTGCCGCTCGCGCTCGCGCCGTTCGCGCCGCACCTGGCCGACGAGCTGTGGGCGGCGATGGGCTGCGCGACGAGCGTCCACCTGGAGTGCTGGCTCGCGCCCGACCCGGCCGCGCTGACGGTCGACGCGATCACGCTGGTGGTGCAGGTCAACGGCAAGGTGCGCGCCCGGATCGACACCGCGCCCGGGATCGGCGAGGAAGCGGCTTTCGAGCTCGCGATGCGCGAGCCGACGGTGACGGCGCAGATCGACGGCAAGCAGGTGCGCAAGCGGATCTTCGTGGCGGACAAGCTGCTCAACATCGTGGCGGCGTGATGACACGGTTCGGGCTGTCGCGCGCCGTCGGAGTTCTGCGCGAGCATGCAGGCTTTTTGCGTGCGAAAGGCATCGCGCACGCTTCGATCGTCGGGTCTGTCGCGCGTCGGTCTGACGACGATTCCAGCGACCTCGACGTTGCTGATCGAAACGGCCGAGGATCATCGGCTCACCGTGTTCGACCTCGTCGAGATCGGCGAACGGTTGAGCTCGTCCTACGGCAGACACGTGGATCTGATCCCCGCTGGAGCGCTTCGGGCCCGCCACGCCGACCTGCGCGAGGAGGCCGTTCGTGCCTTCTAAGTGGTCCGGCAGCGAGCCTCCAGCAGTATGTCGGAGCTTTGTCGAAAGAAGCGTTCCTGTCCGACGAGATGCGCCGTGATGCGACGATCCGGGTATTGGAAGTGATCTCCGAGGCAACGCATCATCTCCAACTCCACGCTCCCGAGTACGAGGTTCGCACCCCGATGTCGCTTTTCGCCGGATTGCGGATGCCGGAAATATCCATCGCCATCAATACGGGTTCATCGACGACACGATCGTCTGGAATACGATTCGGTGCGGATATTGCGGCGGTACGAAGGATGATTCGTTCGGAGATTCCGGATCGCTATCGCGATGTTCTGGGCGAGGACGGAGAATGAGCGCGTACGACGTTCGGCCCGACGACGCGCTGGTCGTCGTCGACGTGCAGCACGACTTTCTGCCCGGCGGCGCGCTGGCGGTGGCGCAGGGCGAACGCATCTTCGCCCCGATCGACGCGCTCGCGCCGCGTTTCGCGCGCGTCTACGCGACGCGGGATTGGCATCCGCCCGATCACAGCTCGTTCGCCGAGCAGGGCGAGAACGGTCCCTGGCCGGTGCACTGCGTGGCGAACACGCACGGCGCCGCGTTCGACCCGCGCCTCGACTTGGCTCAGGTGGACGCGGTGATCGACAAGGGCACCGAGCGCACGACCGACGGTTACAGCGGCTTCGCCGCGACCACGCTGGCCGACGACCTGCGCGCGCACGGCGTGCGGCGAGTCTTCGTCTGCGGCTTGGCGACCGACTATTGCGTCAAAGCGACCGCGCTCGACGCGCGCGCGGCCGGCTTCGAGGCGGTCGTGCTGGAAGACGCCGCGGCGCCGGTCGAGGTCGCGCCGGGCGACGAGGCGCGCGCGCTGGCGGAGCTGCGCGAGCACGGCGTCGGCGTCACGCGCAGCACCGAGCTAGTCGGAGCGGCCCGTCCCGTACGGCGCTAGCGTCGTCGCGGTCGAGCCGCACGGGCTCGACCCGATCGACGCGCGCGAGCGGCACGGTCGGCCGCGTGACTTGTTCAACCTATGGTTCGCGGCCAACGCCGAGACGGCGACCTTCGCGATCGGCATCCTGGCGATCGCGCTGTTCGGCACCTCGTTCGCGGGTGCGGCGGGCGGGCTGATCGCCGGCAACCTGCTGGCATACGTGGTGGTCGGGCTGCTCTCGCGGGGCGGGCCGCGCTACGGGCTGCCGCAGATGGTGCTTTCGCGGCGCGCGTTCGGGCGCGACGGCAACGTCGTCCCGGCGGTGCTGGCGTTCTTCGCCGGGGTCGGCTGGTTCGCGATCGACAGCGTGTTCGGCGCGCAGGCGCTGGTCGTGCTCGCGCACCTGAGCTACCCGCTGGCGCTGGCGCTGATCGTCGGCGCGCAGGTGCTGCTCGCGGTCTACGGGCACAACGCGATCCACGCGTTCCAGCGCTACGCGGGCGTGCTGCTGGCGCTGGGGTTCGTCGTCATCGCGGCCGGCACGCTGCCGCGCGCGCACTTCGGCGCGGGCTTCGATCCCCACGCGCCGGCGGCGAGCGGCGGCGAGATCGCGGGGATCGTGTTCTCGGCCGCGCTGGCGTTCTCGTACGCGATCGGCTGGGGGCCGGCGGCCTCGGACTACGCGCGCTACCTGCCCGCGCGCAGCGCGCCGCGCGCGGTGACGGTCTGGGCGATGCTGGGCGGCCTGGTGCCCTCGACGCTGCTGGAGCTGCTCGGTGCCGCCACCGTCACGGCGGTGCGCGCGCCGGGGCTGGCCAGCGCGACGCCGGCCGAAACGATCGGCTTGCTGTTCGGGCACGGCGCGCTGGCCGCGATCGGCCTGCTCACCGTGCTGCTCGGCACGCTCAGCGCGAACGTGATGAACCTGTATTCCAGCGCGCTCTCGGGGCTGGTGGCCTGGGACGCGCGGCGCCGGCCGGGCTTTGCGCTCGCGGTCGGCGCGCTGTTCGCCCTGCTGGCCGCGGCGCTGCTGCTGACCGCGGCCGCGAACGATGCGAGCG
>CAXTNU010000217.1:0-7000 GCA_964245595.1 uncultured bacterium
GGGCGGATACCCCAACGGAGGCCAGGGCGGATACCCATCGCGCCGGGGCGGTCAGAACGGGGGCCAGTCTTCCGCGGACGGGAGCGGCGGCATGGCCGCCGGGCGCACCGTGCCCGCGACGGTCGTGCTGCACGTCGAGTCGGTGTTCCGCGACGGCCGGCTGGCGAGCGCGCGCGGGACCCAGACCTCGACCGCCCACGGCGGCGGAGCCGACGTCACCACGACGTCGCGCTGGACGCTCGCGGCCTACTGACCGGAACGAGTCAATCCGGAGCCGAATGCCGAACGCCGCTCCCGATGGATGCACCGCCCCGCGTCGGGATCATCATGGGCTCGACGTCCGACCTCGAGACCATGCGCGCCGCCGCGACGACGCTGCAGGAGCTGGGGGTGCCGTTCGAGCTGCGGGTCGTGTCGGCGCACCGCACGCCCGACCTGATGTTCGCCTACGCGAGCGAAGCCAAAGCGCGCGGCATCGAAGTCATCATCGCCGGCGCGGGCGGCGCGGCCCACCTTCCTGGCATGGTCGCGACCAAGACCAATCTGCCGGTGATCGGCGTCCCGGTCGAGTCGAAGGCGCTCAAAGGCTTGGACTCGCTGCTCTCGATCGCGCAGATGCCGGCCGGCGTCCCGGTCGCGACGATGGCGATCGGCGGCGCGGCGAACGCGGCGCTCTACGCCGCCCGCATCCTCGCCCTGCACGACGAGGAGCTGATGCGCAAGCTCGCCGAGCGCGTCGCGCGCATCGCGGCGCAAGTCGAGGCGACCGTCCTGTGATCCGCTCGATCGGCATCCTCGGCGGCGGGCAGCTCGGGCGCATGCTCACGCTCGAAGCCAAGCGCATGGGGTATCACGTCACCACGCTGGAGCCGCTGCCGAACTCGCCCTGCGGGCAGGTCGCCGACGAGCAGATCGTCGCGGCGTACGACGACCTGCGCGCGATCGGCGAGCTGGGCGCGCGCAGCGACGTCGTCACCTACGAGTTCGAGAACATCCCGCTCGAGTCGGTGCTGGCGCTGGAGACCGACCGCCGCATCGTGCATCCCGGCTCGACCGCGCTGCGCATCACCCAGGAGCGCATCCTCGAGAAGACGTTCGTGCGCGAGTGCGGCATCCCGACCGCCGACTTCGCCCCCGTCCGCTCGCGCGAGGAGCTCGCCGCTGCCGAAACACGGATCGGCTATCCCGGCGTGATGAAGACGACCATGGGCGGTTACGACGGCAAGGGCCAGTGGGTCGTGCGCGCGCGCGCCGACGCCGAGCGCGCGTTCGCCGAAGCCAAGGGCCGCGCGCTGATCTGGGAGCGGCTGATCCCGTTCGAGCGCGAGCTCTCGATCATCGCCGCACGCAACGCGCAGGGCCAGATCGTCGCCTTCCCGACCTCGGAGAACCAGCACGACACCGGCGTGCTGGCGACGACGATCGTGCCGGGCCGGATTGCGCCCGATATCGCCGAGCGCGCGCGGCGCTACGCGACGACGATCGCGGAGCGGCTGGAGATCGTCGGCACGTTCTGCGTCGAGTTCTTCCAGGCCGGTGACGACCTGCTGGTCAACGAGATCGCGCCGCGGGTCCACAACAGCGGCCACTACTCGCTCGACGCGACGCAGGTCAGCCAGTACGAGATGCACGTGCGCGCGATCTGCGGGCTGCCGCTGGTCGAGCCGCGCCAGTTCCGGCCGGCCGTGATGGCGAACATCCTGGGCGCCAACGCGGGCGACACGCTGGGCGGGATCGAGGACTTGCTGCGCGAGCGCGACCTCAAGCTGCACCTCTACGGCAAGAGCCACGCCGCGCTGCGCCGCAAGATGGGCCACTTCACGGTGATGGCCGACAGCGTCGAGGACGCGCTGGAGAAGGCCGAGCACGGCCGCACGCTGCTGCACTGGGTCGACGACCGCGCGGCCGCGCTGCGATGAGCGACGACGAGCCGGCCGGCCTGCGCAAGGCGATTCGCCTGGATCTGGTGATCGCGATCTGCGCGCTGCTGGTCAGTGCCCTGGCGACCAGCGCGAGCTGGTGGCAGACGCACGTGGTCGCCCAGCAGCTCCAGGCCCAGGTTTGGCCGTATCTGACCATCACCGGCACGCTCAGCAACAGCGAGGTCTCGTACGCGATCAGCAACGACGGGCTGGGACCGGCGGTGATCCGCAGCGTCGTGCTGACGGTGGACGGCAAGCCGCAGCGGACGATGCTCGATGCGATGCACGCGCTGATCGGCCGGATGGGCCGCCAGGCGCACGGGCTCGACATGGCCACGCCCGGCGTGGGGACGGTGATCCGGGTCGGCGGGTCGGTGACGATGTTCCACCTGGCGAGCACGGTGCTGGCCCCGAAGCTCGCGCGGCAGACCGGCCGCGTCGGGCTGCGCGTCTGCTACTGCTCGATCGTCGGCGGGTGCTGGCTCAAGGAGTCGCAGCAATCCGATCCGCAAATCGTCGCGAGCTGTCCGAGCGCGGGAGCCGAGCAGCTTCGCGAACCGTCGCTCGACGTTTCGCCCGGCTCGCTCTGAGCGCGCGGCGTTTCGCAACGCCGTCGCGCTCGCCGAGCGAAGGGAGACCGCCCGGCATGGCCAACGTACAGCCTCCCGGCGGTCGCCCAGCGCGGCGGCGAAGAGGAAAGAGGCTTGCGATGAGATCGACATTGCTGCGAAATTTAGCCGTGCTGGTCGTAGCCGGCGCCATCATGCTCGCCGGCGCTCCGCGAGCCGGCGCGGCCGACGGCAGCGGGCCGACGGCCGATACGTTCGTGAACGCGGGCACCGATGCCAACAACTGGATTCTGCCGGCGCGCGACTACAGCGGCAACCGCTACCTTGCCAGTTCGCAGATCACCAAGGACAACGTGACCACGCTCAAGCCCGCGTGGAAGTTCACGATTCCCGACGACAGCCCGATCGAGGTCGCGCCGATCGTCTGGAACGGCACCGTGTACGTGACGTCGGCGCACGACAACGTCTACGCGCTCGACGCCAAGACCGGCGCCCGGAAATGGGCCTTCAGCTACCACCCACACGTGATCGCGTTCTCCGCCAACCGCGGCGTGGCGCTGATGGGCGGGCGGGTGTTCCTCGGCACGCTCGACGGGCACCTGATCGCGCTCGACGCAGCGACCGGCAAGAAAGCCTGGGACGTGGTCGGCGTGCACGACACGACGAACACGTTCTACACGATGTCGCCCGTGCCGTACAAGAACATGCTGCTGCTGGGCGCCTCCAACGGCGACTGGGGCGGCATCGGCTACATCACCGCGTTCGACGCGCGCAACGGCAAGCGGGTATGGGAGTGGAAGACGATCCCCGGCCCGGGCGAGCCGGGCCACGATACCTGGGCGGGCGACTCGTGGAAGCGCGGCGGCGCGGCGCTCTGGTCGGGCATCGCGATCGATCCGGGCAGCAACACGCTCTACGCCGATCTCGGCAACCCGCAGCCCGATTTCCTGGGCACCGTGCGCAAGGGCGCGAACCTCTACACCAACTCGATGGTCGCGCTCGACATCTCCGGCGCCAAGCCGAAGCTGAAGTGGTACCACCAGTTCCTCCCGCACGATACGCACGACTGGGATCCGGCGATGCCGCCCGTACTGTTCCACGGCAAGGTCGGCGGCGCGGACCGCGCGCTGGTCGCGGCGGGCGACAAGGCCGGCAACTTCTGGGTCCTCGACGCTACCAACGGCAACGTCGTCCACAAGCTCGCGGTCAGCACGCAGAAGGGCCAGAACACCGAGCCCAGCCGGACCGGCAACCTGGCCTGCCCCAACACCAACGGCGGGGTGGAGTTCAACGGCGGCAGCTACTCGCCCGAGACGAACGCGTTCTACGTGCCCAGCGTCGACGAGTGCGGGATCTGGAAAGGTTCCAGCCATGCGACCTATCTGGCGGGACAGTTCTATCTGGGCGGCTCGTTTCCGAAGCTGTCGGGACCGAACACCGGCTGGATGAGCGCGGTCGACATCGGCACCGGCAAGTTCAAGTGGCGCAAGCATCTCGCGCTGCCCGGCGTCGGCGGCGCGCTCACGACGAACACCGGCCTGGTGTTCACCGGCGAGCTGAACGGCAACTTCGACGCCTACGACGCCGAGACGGGCAACGTGATGTGGCACTACGCCACCGGCTCGACGATCGAGGCCCCGCCGGCCTCGTACACGGCCGACGGCAAGCAGTACCTGGTCGTCGGTTCCGGGCAGCCCGGCAACCAAACGGTTCCCGAGCTTTCCAAGAAGAACGCGGGCTCGATGATCACCGCCTTCACCCTGCCCTAGCACGAGGCCGACGATGTGGCGCAAGGGACTTGCACTGGCCGTTGCGGCGGCATTCGCGTTCGGGAACGCGAGCGTCGCCGCGGGCGCGGCCGGGCCGACCGATCACGACCGCGCGCTGGCCTCGCTGGCCGACATTCGCGCCGCGATCGGTGAGATCGTGCGGATCGAGGACGGCGACGCGGTCGGGCCGGGAGCGTACCAGCGCGCCGCACACCGCGCGCTCAACGCGCTCGTCGGCCGGCACGATTCCGGCTACCTCGCGGCGGCGGGCGATCCGGGCGACCGCACCGGCGCGCTGGGCCATCTCGATGCGCTGCTCGACCGCAACGCGGTCGAAGCCTGGACCCCGGCCATCCAAGGCGCGAAGATCAACCTGCTCGCCGCCGCGCAGAACGTCCAGGACGCGCTGGGCGAGAAGCAGATGGAAGACTACCAGGGCGATCTCACCCAGGCGCTGGCCAACCTGGCGCTGGTCGTCGGGCGTCCCGCGGTCACCGGCGTGCTGGGCGGCATCGACGGCGCGCTCGCCAACACCGTGCTCGCGGTCCCGGCCAACGGCGTCGCCGTGCCGGGCTGCGCGCCGCCCGCGCGCGCGCCGTCGTACGGCGTCGTACGCGGCCGGCTGGCGTACGTGGCGCTTCCGCGCACGGCATCGGGTACGCTGCCCGCCGAGCTGAGCGTCGGCCGCGTGGTGGTGACCCCGGCCGCCGTCGTGCTCTACACCCGTGCCGACGACACCGCGTCGCTCTGCCGCACCGCCTCGCACCACCTGCAGCGCACGCGCGAACGTGTTCGCACGCGGGCCGTCGCGGCGGCGTCGCATGCGGGCGCGGCGCCGTACACCAGCGCGCAAGCGCGCGCTGGCGCGAAGGTGTACGCGACCTCGTGCCTGTCGTGCCACGGCGCGAACCTGCAGGGCACCGCCGCACCGGGCGTCGCGGGCAAAGAGTTCTTGAGCACCGTTCGCAAGAACGGCTGGTCGCTCGAGGACCTGCGCACGCTGGTGTTCGAGAACATGCCGCTCAGCGACCCCGGCTCGCTTCCGCCCGCGCAGTACGCCTCGGTGATGGCGTTCCTGTTGGCCTCGAACTGCTACCCCGCGGGCAGCAAACCATTCCCCGCCAAGGACGATCCGTCGTTCGCCAAGCTCAAGCTCGGCCCGGTCGCGGGCGCCAAGCCGGCGAACGCACAGCTCGGCACCTGCGGCGTGAAATGATCAGCGGCGTTTGGCTGCGCGGTATAGAACGTACGTAAGCGCAGTGCCACCGGCTCCCATCATGACCAGCGCTGCGACTTGACCGTCGGTGAAGAACATATCATCGCCCCTGGCTCTCGCCAAGTCTCGGCGATGAACCGGCCGACGGCGTATATGACGACCCACGACCAACCGGTGGCTCCGCTCACGCGACTGCGGTGATGGATCCAAAGAACAATCGGAAAGGTTAGCAAATCAATGCTCGCCTCGATGAGAGTTGCTGGGTATCGCAAGCCGGCGAATCCGTCGAAACGAACGCACCATCGCGGGATGCTCGAGATAGTATTGTACGCGTGCTGCATCATGCCATGCGTCCGCTGCAAGAAAGGCGCAACGGCCACCAAGAAGTACCGCGACCAAGCAATAGAAGAGTAGTCTCTGAACGTCGTGCGAGCTGAGGGTTAATGGCTCGCGGGACTCTTTGCGCAGGAGCCATGTGTAGGCGACCAGGAAGCTTACGAGGTAAGCGAGCCCATACGGGTTGACAGCGACTGCGCCAAAGTGAAACGTTTGCGAGAAGGGGAAGTTATCGAACCACATGTGAGGCGTTGTCGCACCTATCAGAGCGAGCTGATCGTAAGCAGTGTCAGTGGCATCGTAATATTCGTATGCGACCAGACCCTCAAAGCGGTTGCGCTGGCTATCGAGTACGAATACCGCTGTTTGACGAACGGCTTCATTTGCTTCGGTCTGGCCCAAAACGATCGATCAGCATTTGGTCTGTTCGCTGTTGGTTCGGGCGTGTTCACGTTGCTGATCCCGCTCCTGCTAGTCGCAGTCGATATAATCCTGCTTAGCTTCGTCGCACGACCATATTCTATTTACGTCGTGATGCTATTCTCAGCGGGCGCTCTGAGCAATTGGTTCGACCGTCTGCGGCTCGGTTATTGGAGGAGGTCGACGGCCGGACAACGATAGACCTCTACCGTCGCACGGCGGCGCGTTACGGCATGGTCGCGGTTCGATCCGAGGAGTCTCTCCTGCGGGCCGCGCTTGCCGCTCGCGGAATCCGGTCTCCGCAACAAGTTGCGGCGTATCGAACGAGCATGGCGACGTCATCAAAACATGCGGCGCGTTGGGCGACGTCAGTAGAGAATCAGCGCCCCGCCGCCGCCCAGGCATTCAGATGGTGACCTTGGTACCTCGTGGCGAGCGTGAAGTGATCAGCGGCTGAAGTCGACCGCCGTGGTGTTCGCGCCGGACAGGACGACGCCGACGCGTTCGCCCGGCGCGGGCACGTAGGCGCCCGCGAGCAGCGCGGCCAGCGGCGTCGCGCCGCCCGGCTCCACGACGATGCGCGCGGTGCGCCAGAGCCTCTCCTGGGCCGCGCGGATCGCCTCGTCCTCGACCAGTAGCACGCGCTCGATGAAGCGCCGCGCGATGGGAAACACCAGCTCGCCGATGCGCCGCGGCGCGAGCGAGTCGGCCGCGATGCGTCCCGTTTCGATGAGATGGCGGCCAATCGAGCTGTAGGGATAGCCATTG
>CAXTNU010000218.1:0-6988 GCA_964245595.1 uncultured bacterium
GCCCGACAGCGTCGCCGCGCCGCCCAAGAACGGCGCGCGCTCGAGCAGCGCGACGCGGGCGCCGCAGCGCGCGGCGCCCACCGCCGCCGCGACGCCGGCCGCTCCGCCCCCGCACACGACGACGTCGTAGCGTTCCCGGCGCTCCGCAACAGTCATCGCATCATCTCTGCGTCGAACCGCGCGGACAGCCCCCCGCCGATTCGTAATGCGACGGTGAAGAAGGCGGCGCGCGCTGCCGGGCAAGCCGCTCAGATCGGGTAGATCAGCGAGTTGGGGATCAGCTCGCTGTCGAACACGCACAGTTTCTCGGCGAAGCGCAAGCTGCCGCTCTCCGCGACGACGCGGTCGACGTAGCGGCCCGCGTTGTAGACCTGCGAGAGCGCGCCGGCCTTGGTCTGGATCACCAGGTAGTTGGCCTGCACGGCGAACCCGCCAGCGGTCGCGCGCACGACGAACCCCGAGACCAGGTGGCGCTGGTAGTACGGCTCGTGGAAGAGCGTCTCGGTGATGCCGTACACGCGGTCGCGCAGCATCGCCTTGCTCTCGAACGCCAGCGTCGCCAGCGGCAGGCCGCGGTCGTGGTTCTCGCGCGGCACGAGCCGGTAGCTGCACGGCTCGGTGAAGAAGTCCGGCCACTCCTCGAAGCGCCCGTCGTCCAGGCAGGCCGCGTAGGCGGCGTAGAGGTCCTCGATCCGCAGCCGGTCGGCGACGCTCACCTCCGCCGGCTCGGTCACAGCTCCATCACCGCGCGGTAGTAGCCGTACATCGAGCGGATCAGGGTCTCGGTCACGTTGTGGTCGGCCGGGCCTCGGCCGCGCCCGTCCAGCTCGCACACCGTCGCCAGCTCCGCGTGCTGCGCGAACCCGCGCTGCGACATCTCGATCACCTCGCCGTCGTCGGCCGACACGTAGCCGGCCGGGCCGAACAGGTTGGCCTGGCGCAGGCGCCGCTGCGTCATCGCCTCGTCGTCGTCCGCGAACCCGAAATGGGTCCAGACGAAGTCGAAGCTGCCGGTGCCGCGCGGCACGATGTGGCGGGTCGAGAGCGAGTTGACCTGCTGCTGCACGATCAAGCTCGGAAAGAGCGTCAGCATGGTGACGCTGGGGCCGTTCCACCACGGCTCGACCACCACGTCGAGCACGCGCGGGTCGCGCAGCACCATGTCCTGCTTGAAGCTGGTCACCCCGGCCGTGACGTCGGCCGCGCCGCCGGCGTTCTTGCGCGAGACCATCGCGGCGTGGCGGCCGTGCGCGTCGACCACCATCTGCGACTGCTGGTCGGCGCGCCACAGCCCGAAGGTGACGAACCAGGTGTGCAGCAGCCCCGGGTGATAGGGGTCCTTGATGTTCTCCTGCATCAGCTTCCAGTTGCCGGGGATGCGCTGGCGCGAGTAGCCCAGCACGGTCAGCTCGCGCCCGTCGAAGATGCGCTCGAAGTAACGCCCGATCTCCGGCCCGACGTACTCGCGCAGCGGTTCGACGCCGCGCTCGAACGAGGCGAAGATCGCGCCGTTCCAGACCTCGGCGGCGAGCGTGGTGAGCCCGTGGTTCGCGAGCGCGAAGTCCTCCGGCATGCCCCCGTTGACGCGCTCGCCCTGGCGCACGCCCTGGCGGAACGGCACCCCGATCAGGTTGCCGCGCAGGTCGTAGCTCCACTGGTGGTACGGGCAGACGAACGTCTTGGCCCGGCCGAACGGCTTCTGGCAGAACTGCACCCCGCGGTGCGCGCAGCGGTTCTCGACCACGTTGATCGCGCCGCTCTTGTCGCGCACCACGATCACCTCGCGCTCGCCGATCGCGCTGCGCTTGAAGTCGCCCGGCTCGGGGATCTCCGCCGCGAGGCCGACGTAGCACCAGTGGCCGCGGTAGAAGAAGCGCTCCAGCTCGCGGGCGTAGATCGCGGGGTCGGTATAGAGCCGGTACGGCACCCGCGCGCAGGCGCCCGTCTCCCAGTCGAGCTCGATCGGCCGCGCTTGCGTCTGCATGGCTGCTCCTACGGCGTCAGTGGATGCGCACCGGGTTGCGCAGCAAACCGATCTGCGAGATCTCGACCGTCATGATGTCGCCGTCTTTCACGAACTCGGGCGGCGTGCGGGCGAAGCCGACCCCCTCGGGCGTACCGGTCGCGATCACGTCGCCCGGCTCGAGCGTCATGCCCGCGGAGAGGAACGCGATGATGCGCCGCACGCCGAAGATCATGGTCGAGGTGCTGGCGTGCTGCTTGACCTCGCTGTTGAGGCGCAGCGTCACGTCGAGCTTCTGCGGGTCGGAGATCTCCTCGGCGCCGACGACCCAGGGCCCGATCGGGCAGGTGTCGTCGAGCGTCTTGCCCTTGAACCACTGCGTGGTCGCGTTCTGCAGGTCGCGCGCGCTGACGTCGTTGATGCAAGTGTAGCCGAACACCACCGACAGCGCGTCGGCTTCGGAGACGTTCTTGCAGCGGGTGCCGATCACCACGCCCAGCTCCGCTTCCCAGTCGTACTTCTGCGACAGCGTGCCGTCGAGCTCGAGCGTCTGCTCGGGCCCGGCGATCGCGGTCGGGGCCTTGGTGAAGACGGTCGGCACCGGCGGCAGCTCGAGCTCCTCGCCGCGCGCCCGCGCGCCCTCCGCGGCGTGGCCGAGGTAGTTGCGCCCGATGCAGAACACGTTCTTGCGCGGCCGCAGCGGGCTGTGGAGCTGGGCCTCGCCGCGGTAGACGGGGTTGCCGCGGCGGTCCGTCGCCTCCGAGCGCCGGGCCGGGTCGAGCGCGAGCAGCTCCTCGAGCGACGAGAGCCCTTCCACCGGGTGGATCGAGTCGCCGGCGGCGAGCCCGAGCCGCGGCCCCGCCGAGCGGGTGCTGAAAACGACGTAGCGCACGTGTGTACTCCGAATTGCGGAATGCATCGTCCAATGCGGAAGAAGCACGGTCCTTCCGAGCCGATGCTAGTGGGGCGAGGCCATGCCGGCACCGGCGAAGGCCCGCAGCGCGCGGGCGACCTCGCCGTCGAGGTTGCGATCGAGCCCGCCGGGGCGGCCGATCGCGGTGAGCGCGGCGGCCAGCCGGCCGTCGCCGTGGAGCAGCGGCACGGCCAGCGCGCAGATACCGACCATGAACGTCTGGTCCACCGCGGCCAGGCCCTGGGCTCGAATCTTGGCGCGCAGGCGAGCGACCGCGCCGCCGTCCGCCGGGATGCCGGAGACCCGCGCCGCCTGCGCCGCGGCCAGCTCGTCGGCGACCCGCTCCGCCGGCACCACGTCGGGTGCGAAGGCCAGAAAGATCAGCCCGGTCGCGGAGGTGAGCAGCGGAAAGGCCGTGCCGACCCGCACCGCCAGGGTGACCGGGTGGCCGGACAGCTCGATTCGGGCCACGGTCGGCCCGGCGTCGGTCCAGACCGAGAGCATCACGGTCTGGCCGACCTCGTCGCGCAGCGTGCCCAGCCGTTCGCCGGCCAGCCGCAGCACGTCGAACCGCTCGAGCGCGGCCAGCCCGACCCGCACCGCCAGGGGACCCAGGTCGTAGGCCCCGCTGCGCTCGCTCTGGACCGCCAAGCCGGCTTGGACGTAGCTGACCAGATAGCGGTGGGCCTTGGCCGAGGACATGCCGGCCGCGCGGGCCAGGACGCCGAGCGACTGCGGGCCGTCGGCATCGGCCAGCGCCCGCAGGAGCGAAGCACCTACCTCGACCGATTGCACACCCGAGCGCCGGCGCGGGTTGGGGGGAACGACGGACACACGAATTTTCTTCCCGAACCGCCGCCGCCGCCCCGCTCCACCTCGCCCGCAAGGAGTTCCGCGCGAATGATCGCCCCGACCGACTCCCTCGACCGGTTGTTCGCCGAAGCGGCCGCGCGCGAGGCGCAGCCGCTGTGGACCGTGATGGAAGCGATGGTCCCGCCCAAGCCCGAGCCCAAGGCCGTCCCGCACGTCTGGCGCTACGCCGAGATGCGGCCGCTGCTCGCGCGCGCCGGCGCCCTGATCGGCACCGCCGACGCGGAGCGGCGGGTGTTCATGCTGGTCAACCCGGCCCTGCGCCCGCCCCAGACCACCGACACGCTCTACGCCGGCCTGCAGCTCATCTTGCCGGGCGAGGTGGCGCGGGCGCACCGCCACGTCGCCTTCGCGCTGCGCTTCATCGTCGAGGGCGACGCGGCGTACACCGCGGTCGGCGGGGAGCGCGTGACCATGCGCCGCGGCGACCTGGTGCTCACCCCGTCGTGGGAGTTCCACGACCACGGCCACGCCGGCGCCGGCCCGATGGTCTGGCTCGACGGGCTCGACCTGCCGGTCTACCAGTTCTTCCCGGCCAGCTTCGCCCAGCCGCACAGCGAGGAGCGCTTCCCCAGCGAACCGGCGCCGGAGGGCTCGCACCTGCGCTACCCGTGGGACGAGATGCAGGCCCGGCTCGAAGCCGAGCCCGGCCCGTACGCGTTCGCCGAGTACGCTCACAAGCACACCGGCGGGCCGATCTCGCGCGTCATCGGCGCGGCCGCCGAACGGCTCTCGAAGGCCGCCTGGTCGCCCTCGCGGCGCGAGACGGCCGGGATCGTCTACCACGTCTACGAGGGCCGCGGCCGCACCCAGGTCGGCGACACGACGCTGAGCTGGGAGCGCGGGGACACGTTCTGCATTCCGGCCTGGATGCCGTACCGCCACGAGGCGCTGCGCGACAGCTACCTGTTCCGCTACGACGACCGCCCGGTACTCGAGGCGATCGGCGCATACCGGGCCGAAGCCAGCGCGTCGTGAGCGCCGAGGGGCTGCCGTATCCCGACGCCGATCTGCGCACTCATCCGCCGCGCAGCCCGCGCCAGCAGCTCGCCGGCCTGGTGTTCCTGCCGCGCACGATCGACAAGACGCGGGCGAAGCTGCAAGGGACGCTCGGGCTCTACAAGATCGGCCCGGGCATGAGCGCGTACCTGTTCGAGTGGCTCGGCATCACGGAGGCGCAGTTCACTGAGGCGGTGCGCACTGCGCGCAGCGAAGCCGACGTCGCCGAGTGGATCACGTCGCACTGCGACACGACGACCTTTCCGGTGATCAACGAGCGGATGTCGGAGCGCGCGATCCGCGACGCGGCGCACTTCGCGGACGTGCTGCCGCGCTACCCGGTGCTGCGCGAGCGCCCCGAGCTGCGCAACTGGTTCGAGATCTTCGAGCTCGACGACGCCTGGGTGTTCGACCCAGCCAACGCCGAAGCGGTCGAGACGATGCCGAGATAGCCGAACGAAGCGTCCGTCGCAGACCTGGCTCCACCCCGAGTCATCCGCCGCTGTTCGGCCTCCGGGTGAGGTGCCAGAAGCCGCAGTAGCGGCACTCGTAGGAAAAGAGCACGTCACCCATGCCGTTCATCAGGGCGTGGGCCTTGGCGTCCATCTCGTCGGCGTACTGCTGCTTGGACGTGCACGAGCGGGCGACGTCGCGATCGATCTCCGCGTCGGTGAGCTGGCGGTTCTTGAGATACCACTCCATCAACCCGTCCGGCTCGCCGTCCTTCCGTGGCGGCCGGCTGCGACGCCGCATGGCTATCCTGCCGAAACCTTGCGGTGGGCCCGGCGCCTCGCATGCGCTAACGGTCGAGCGCGGTCCAGGCCGATGAGATTTCGCACCAGCCCGCGGACGCTGATGTGTATATCGGCGTCGTGGAGCGCGATGGCGTCACCGTCGCCCATCAGCTCGAGTTGCCTGAGTCGAGCCTTTGGAAGCAGGCCCAGCCCGCTGACGGCAGCGCGTGGTATGGCTAGCGTCACGCCCATGTCCAACACGAGCGCGATTTCATCGCGTGTGGACGCATAGCGAACAGCGGTGGCGTACGGTCCGATGCGCGGCGGCGGATTATTCAGTATTGCGGTAATTTCGTCATCCGTCATGTCAGCCGCCCGTTCCATGGTCTGACCAGCTACTCCCCGAAACCTTGCGATGCGTTTCTGGATTTGGAGTGAACCGCTGGCCGAGCACGATCCAGGCCGATCATGTCGCGAACGAGGCCGTGCACGCTGATGTGAATGTCCGCTGCCTCGATGGCTACGGCGCCCCCGCCGGGAAACAATTCGATGTGTTTGAGCTGCGATCTCGAAAGCTCGCGCAGTTCGCTGATCGCAACGCGGGGAATCACTAGGGTCACATGCGTGTCGAGCACGATCACGATCTCATCCCGTGAGGGCGAATACCGTACGGAAAGGGCGTAAGGTCCGATTCGCGGCGGCGGGTTGTCGAGCTTGTGGCGTATTTCCGCTTCCGTCACGTCAGCTGCTCGCTTCATGGATCTTTATCCAGGCCTCGATACACAAATCAAAGCTCTCCGTCACGATTTCCGTCGCTCGCTGAATCTCGCGATCTCGTGGGCGCCTGCCCTTCCAATCCCCGCGCCAGATCGCGCCTCGCAGAGTCAAAAGAATGGGAATGTCCGCACCCGCCCGCTTCACGTGGACGTGCCACGGCGGATGCTCGTTCCTGGTGAAGACGTAGACCGCGTAACCATCTCGTTCGAAAATCTTCGGCACGCATGGCTATCACGCGGACCGATGTCGTCGACAAGGGTCCGAATGTCGGAGACGGGCCGTCGGTTACGGTAGGCACGACTATGCCGCCGGGGCCTTGCGCCGGCCGGTGTTTCGTGCGGCGCTCGTTCTCGGGCCGCGCAGTTCGCCGATCGCCGCGCGAGAGACGAGCAGCGTCACCGCGCCGGTGAGGACGAGCCGCACCTCGTCCCGGGCGGGCCGGTGCGAGACCGACGTCGCGCGCGGGCCGCGCTTGGGTGGAGGGTTAGCGAAGGCCGCGGCGATCTCGGCGGCGGTCGGGATGATGATTCGTCCAGGCATGGTAGCGGTTCCACATGGCGAGGCAGTCAGCGAGGCGCGAGCCGACGATTTCGACCGCTCGCCGTAGTTCTCGGACACGACCCCGCGCGACCCCTGCGGGTCAGTGAGGAGTCGGGCTCTTCATGACCTGGGGCAGGTCGGGCATGCGCTGGATGTTCACGCTGGGGACGGGGCCGGGGGTTACCATCAGGC
>CAXTNU010000219.1:0-6966 GCA_964245595.1 uncultured bacterium
GCGGTGTTGGAGAGCCAGCACCGCTTTGAGAAGGCCGGTCACGCCAGCGGCTGACCAGAGGCTCGGCCTCGGGCACGCTGATGACCAGTGCCGTGTCCGTTCAGCACCGTCCCGCAGGCCCGCCGGCGACCCTGAACGCCGCCCACACCACCTTGCCCTGCGGGCCGGGTGGGGTGTAGCCCCACCAGTCGCTGAGCTCCTGGACGACGTGCAGGCCCCGGCCGCATTCGGAGTCGGGACCGGCCTGGCCGGGCACCGGCGGCTGCGGGCTCGGGTCGCAGACCGCGCAGAGCATCGCGGAGCCGGGCCAGGGCATCACCAGGCCGAACCGGACCGGCCAGCGACGCCGCCGCGCGAGCGCTGGTCGCGGCCCTGCCGGTCGGGACCGCCCCCGCCGCGCCGGTGCTGAACACCCGGCCGTTCGTCAAGGAGCCGCGCCGGCTGGTGACGCGGCGCGACATCGGCTCGCCCTACGTCGTGCTCGGCTTCGCCGCGCCCGCCCTGGGCTCGCGCGACTTCGCCGCCGCGCTGGTGGTGCGGACCCTGCTGGGCGAGGTGCTCGAGCGTCCCGGCGCGACCACCCTCTCGCCGCAGCGGCGCGGGGTCGGCACGATCTACGGCTACGACGTCGCGCCGGCCCAGTTCGCGCTGTGGATCAACGGGGCCCAGATCGACCCGAGCACGGGCTTGGGCACGCTGGCGGCGGTGGTCAAGGCCGCCGCTCAGAAGCCGCTCGCCCCGGCGGTGCTGGCCCGCTACAAGGAGACCGCGCGCGGCGCCTGGCGGCTGGAGTCGGTCACGCTCGAGGACCGGGCCTGGGCGATCGGCAACACCGTCGCGCAAGGGCTCGACCCGGGTGTGCTCGACACGATCCCGGCCGCGGTCGACGCGGTCTCGGCGGCCGACGTCCAGCGCGTCGCCAAGCGCTGGTTCCAGCAGTTCGACGTGGCGCTGGTGCTGCCGCGGGCGGGCGGCGGCGGCTGAAGACCCGCCCCGCGCGGCGACGCTGCGGCGCAACGGCATGACGACCGCGCTCGTCCACGACTACCTCAACCAGCGCGGCGGGGCGGAGCGCGTGTTCGCTCACTTCGTGCGCGCCTGGCCCGAGGCGCCGGTCTACACCGCGCTCTACGACGAGCGCGCGGTGGGCGATCTCGTGCCCGAGGAGCGGGTGCGGACGTCGTTCCTGCAGCGCTTCCCGCTGCGCGAGCGGCTGTTCCGCGCCTACGCGCCGCTCTACCCGCGCGCGTTCGAGGCCTTCGACCTCGCGCCGTACGACCTGGTCGTGTCGTCCACCACGGCCTGGGCCAAGGGCGTGATCGTGCGCCCGGACGCGGTGCACGTCTGCTACATCAACACCGTCTCGCGCTTCGTGTTCGACGAGGCGCGCTACGTCGGCGGCTTCGGCCCGGGCGCGCTGGCCCGGCCGCTGGTTCGCGCGCTGGCGAACTGGGACGTGCGCGCCGCGGCGCGGCCGACCCGCTTCGTCGCCAACTCGCGCAACGTCGCCGGGCGCGTGAAGCGCTGGTACGGGCGCGAGGCCGACGTGCTGCCCTGCCCGGTCGACGTCGACCGCTTCACGCCCGGGGCGGGGAACGGCGGCTACTACGCGGTCGTGTCGCGGCTGCTGCCGTACAAGCGCATCGACCTCGCGATCGCGGCCTGCGCGCTGGCCGGCGTGGCGCTGCACGTGGTCGGCGTCGGACCGGATAGGCGGCGCCTCGAGGCGCTCGCGCTCGGCACGAACACGACCTTCCACGGCGCGGTCGACGACCCGGCCCGCAACGCGCTGCTGGGCGACGCGCGCGCGGCGATCCTGCCGGGCGAGGAAGACTTCGGCCTGGTGCCGCTCGAGGCCGCGGCGGCGGGCCGCCCGACGATCGCCTACGGCGCGGGCGGCGCGCTCGAGACGATCGCCGAGGGCGTCACCGGCGCGTTCTTTCGCGAACCCAGCGCGCAGTCGCTGGCCGACGCGCTGCGCGCCTTCGATCCCACCCGCTACGAACCGCACGCGCTGCGCGCGCACGCCGAAGCGTTTCGACCCGAGCGCTTCGTGGAGCGCCTCCGCGCGCTGGTCGCCGACACCGTGAGCGCGCGCGGCTAGTGCTCAACCGCGCCGACACGCTCGACGCCGTGCGCGGCGCGGCGGCGGCGGCCGACGTGCGCCCGACCCGCGCGGTCGTCGTCGCCGCGGCCGTGTTCGCGCTGGTGTACGTCGCGCTCGACCTGAACAAGCTCTACGCGCTGCGCTACGGCGCGGACACCGGGACGTTCGTGCAGTTCCTCACCGGCGAAGCGCACGGGCGCGGGTCGTGGAACGGGGCGGAGTACCGCCCGCACCTGCAGGTCCACGACTCCTGGGTGCTGCTGGGGCTGGTGCCGCTGCTGGCGGCGTTTCCGTACGCGCAGACGCTGCTGGTGGTGCAGGTGCTCGCGATCGCCGGCGCGGCGCTCGCGCTGTGCGCGTTCGGGCGGGCGTGCGGGGCCGACCGGCGCGGGGCGAGCGCGGTCGGGATCGCGTACCTGCTCTCGCCCAGCGCGCAAGGGATCGCGTACGGCAATTTCCTGGAGAACGCGTTCGTGCCGCTGCTCGCCGCGCTGGGCGCGCTGGCGGCGCGCCGGCGCGCGTTCGCCGCTTCGCTCGTGGTTGCGCAGCTGCTGCTCGGGCTGAAGGAAGATCAGGCGCCGTTCCTGATCTGGTTCGGCCTGGCGTGCGCGCTGTGGTGGGACCGCCGCATCGGTCTGGGCATCGCCGCGCTGGCGCTGCTCAACGGCGCGGCGTTCGTCCTCGCCGAGCGCGTCGCGAACGTTCGCCCGTCGCTGCCGGGCTACGCCCTGCACGTCGACGATCCGCTCGGCAAGCTGGCATTCTTCGCCGCGCTGCTGCTGCCGTTCGCGTTCGCCCCGCTGCTTTTGCGCCGGCGCTTGCTGCTGGGCGCGCCGCTGGTCGCCGAATTGGTGCTGGCCCGGCCGTGGGCATATCCCATCGCGCGGATCGGCACGCACTGGACCGCGGCCTGCGTCGCCGCGACGGCACTCGGCGCGGCGTACGCCGTGGCCAAGCACCCGCGCCTCGCGACGCCGATGCTGGTCTGCGCCGCGCTGTGCGCGCTGGTCCTCAACGACACGGTCCTCAAACCCGGGCGCTGGCCGTTCGTCGTCGACCGCGCCGCCTACGCTCGCGCCGCCGCGCTGCGCACCAGCGCCGAGCGCATCACCGTGCGCAGACCGAACGAGGGTGCCTACGTCGTTGCGGCGGCGAACCCGAACGTCGTCTTGGCGCGCTACGATCCCCGCGAAACCGGTTACTGCCCCGCCTACGACAAGGACGCGCGGGCCTTCTTCGCCTCGCTCGGCATCGGTGCGTGGCCGCGAGACGTCGCACTGTGCGCAGGCGTCCCGGTTGCCCGCGGCGCTGCGCCGCGCCGCTAGGTTCGCGCTATGTCTGGTGCGCGAACACGATGAGCAGCACTTGCACCGCGTTGAAGGTGCCGTGCGCGATCATCGCGCTGGTCAGCGCGCCGCTGCGCCGGTAGACCCAGGCCAGCACGATTCCACCCGCGCACAGCGGCGCGAAGGCGCCGGCATCCCAGTGCGCCAGGCCGAACGCCGCTCCGCTCAGCGCCGCCGCAGGCCAGAACGGCAGGTAGCGGGAGAGCGCGTTGAAGACGAACCCGCGGAAGACGAACTCTTCGATCAGCGGCGCGAGCGCGCAGGCCAGCAGCGCGAAGCCGGCGATCAGGAGCGGGTCGTGCGCGCCGGCCAGCAGCTGCACCGGAAGCTGCTCGGTCTTGAGGTGCAGCACCACGCTCTGCAGCGCCGCGACGACCAGCGTGGCGGCCAGCATCAGCGCCCCGCCGCCGAGCCCCCAGCTCAGCTCGCGCGAGCCCGGTGCGCGCAGCCCGAGCGCGCTCAGCGGGCGCCTGGCCAGCCAGGGCAAGCCCAGCGCGAGCACGGCCAGCACCGGCACGTACGACAGCACCTGGCCGCCGATCACGCCCCAGTTCAGCACCGGGTGGGCCGGGTTGGCGAACGGCGTGCGGGTCGCCAGCAGCGCGCCGACGGCCAGCAGCAGCCCGGCCGCGAAGCCGCCCAGCAGCAGCAGCGCGAACAGCAGCGAGCGCCACCAGGCGAAGCCGTCAGCCGTCGAGGGCGGCGGTGAGAGCGGCGAACGTACGGAGGTCGAGGGATTCACCACGGGCGTCGGGGTCCAGGGAGAGGGCGGCGATCGCCTGGGCGATGCGCTCGCGCGGCAGGCCGAGCGCGAGCATCAAGGAGTTCGCGAGCGTCTTGCGGCGGTACGCGAACGCGCCCCGCACGACCTGTTCGAAGCGCGCCCGGTCGCGCACCTCGGCCGCCGGCCGCTCCAGCCGGCGCAGCACGACGACGGTCGAAACGACCCCGGGCCGAGGATAGAACGCGCCCGGCGGGACGGTCAGGGCCCGCTCGGCCTTCATCGTCAGCCCGATCGCGACGGTCAAGCTGCCGTACTGGGCGGTGCTCGGTTTGGCCAGCAGCCGGTCTGCGACGTCCTTCTGGATCATCGCCACGATCCGCTCGGGCGGCCGAGGCAGGCCGGCCAGCTTGACCAGGGTCGGGGTCCCGACGTTGTAGGGCAGGTTGCCCGCGGCGCGCCAGTCGCCGTCACCGGCCCAGCCGGCGTAGTCGAAGATCAGCGCGTCGGCCTGGCGGATGTCCACCCCGGCCAGGTCGGGCCGCGCGCGCAGCAGCGCGACCATGTCGGGGTCGACGTCGAAGGCGGTCACCGTGGCGCCCAGCTTCACCAGCGCGGCGGTCAGGGCGCCGGTCCCGGGTCCGATCTCGAGTACCCGGTCGCCGGGCGCGTCGACGGCGAGCCGGGCGATCTTCGCGCTCGTCCCGCCGTCCATCAGGAAGTGCTGCCCGAGCCGCTTCTTGGGCCGGATCCCGCGCGCGGCCAGCAGCGCGCGCGGATGGAGCGCCGGGCCCGCGTCCAAATCTATTTCAGGAGGTAGACGTGGACCGGGCGGCGGCCGAACTGGTTCGCCTCGGCGTTGCTGTCGAAGCCCAGGTCGATCCGGTGGCCGCGGATCGATCCGCCGGTATCGCCGGCCACGGCGTGCCCGTAGCCCGGGATGAACATGCGCGTGCCCAGCGGGATGATGCTGGGGTCGACCGCCACGATCCCGTGGCCGGCCGGCCGGCCGATGGCGGTCATCCCGCTGCAGCCCGCGCAGGCCGAGGTGTAGGCGGTGGCGACCATCGAGAGCGCGGCCGAGGCCAGCTTCAAGGTGCCGTCGATGCCGCGCGCGGCGATGTGCGAGAGCGCGGCGTACTCGCCGATGCCCTCGGCCAGGATGCGCGGCCGGGCCGGGCGCAGGACGCGCGAGGCCAGCGCCGTGCGGCGCACGCCGTGCCGGCCGGGCCCGCGCGAGATCAGGTAGGAGGTCTCGCCGACGCCGGGCCGGCCGCGGTCGACCACGGCGGTCTTGCCGGGGGGCAGGCTGACCGCCCAGCGCTTCACGGTCGGCGGGGCGAGCGGCTTGCGGACCGTCTCGGTCCAGGCGGCGACGTGCTCGACCGTCACCACGGTGCCCGTGGCGAGCGCCGTCCGGGGCGCGGGAGAGATGGTGTCGTGGCCGTCCCAGGCCACGCTCTGCTGGGCGAGCAGATCGGCGACGGTCGGCAGGGCGGTGCGAAGCGTCCGCGGCTGGTCGTCGACGACCACGGTCACGGGAAGCGCCGCCCGGTACGTGACGGTCTCGCCGTCGACGATGGGGCTGGCGAGGTCGACGCTGAGTGCGTCTTCGGGGCCGAGCGCGATACCGTTCTCGGCGAGAAAGGCTTCGGCGGTCGCGGCCCGGGTCTCGAGGGGCTGTTGGATTCCATCGCGGACGAGCAGGACGTGCTTGGCGGGAGTCGGCGCCGCGATCGTGGTGAGCGATCGAGCGATCCCGTCGGTGGCCGGACCGGCACCGAACGGAAGAAGGAGTCCCAGCGAGAGCATGCCGGTCGCCGCGAGAGGTGTTGGTCGATCGTTGCGGATCGTCCGACTCCTTTCTGGCGGAGGGTGCGGCCCGCCCGGCCCGGAGCATGAAGCTCCGTGCTTGCGTGGTCCGCACTCGACGTCGTGGCGGTAGTCGGCGAGCTGTGCACAAGGCCGAAATGGCCCAGGCGCTCGGTCGAATGCCTCCAAAACCCTGTCGGGCCTTGGTGAACTAGGGCACTCTATCACGATGTCAAGGACGTGTCAAAGACCCGAGTCGTAGGGAAGAGGACGGTCCTTCGGGTACGCGCGAGGTGGGGGCCCGAGCCCGCCGAAACCCCGCAGTCCGGTGTCATCGCTGCGCGTGGGGTTCTTCACCGAGTGCTACAAGCCGATCGTGAACGGCGTCGTCGCGAGCATCGACGCGCTGCGCGACGGGCTGGGCGCGCAGGGGGTCGAGGTGACCACGGTCGCGCCGCACTTCCCGCGCTTCGTCGACGACGCCCGGGACGTGGTCCGCATCCCCTCGCTGCCGCTCCCGACCGCCACCGCCTACCGGCTGTGCGTGCCCTACCTCAACGCCGGCGACCGGGCCCGGGTGCGCGGGATCGAGCTGGTCCACGCCCACTCGCCCTTCGTGACCGGCTGGATGGCGGCGGCCTACGCCCGCAACAAGCACATCCCGCTGGTCTTCACCTACCACACCCGCCTGGACGCCTACGCCCACTACGCGCCCTTCGACCGCGGCACCACCGAGCGGGCGCTGGTCGAGCTGACCCGGCGCTACGCCAACGCCGCCGACGCGGTGGTGGTTCCGACCCAGGCGATGGAGAGCCGCCTGCGGGCGCTCGGGGTGCGGGCGCCGATCGCGATCGTGCCCAGCGCGATCGACGTCGAGCGCTTCGCGGCCGGGCGGCGCAGCGCGCTGGTCCGGGCCCGGCTGGGCGCGCCGGGCGCGGAGCCGCTGGCGTTGACGTTTCCCGCATCAAACGCGAGCAGGA
>CAXTNU010000220.1:0-6835 GCA_964245595.1 uncultured bacterium
GGGCGGGGGGCGGCTCGGGCTCGGCCTTGCGCTCGACCCGCAGCGCGACGCGCGCCAGCCGGCCGGCGATCGGAAAGGCCAGCTCGTTGATCTCGAGCTCGTCCAAAAGCGCCAGCGCGGTCGCGAACGCGCCGCTCTGGTCCTTGGGCGAGTGGGCGTCGGAGCCGATCGCGATCCACACCCCGCGCTGCTGCGCCTTGCGCAGGAGCCGCTTGTTGGCAGCCAGGTACGTTTGCTTCTCTTCCTCGCTGTGGTCGCGGTAGAGGAAGCGGGTGTTGAACTCGATCGCCATCCCGCGCGCGCCGAGCGCATCGAGCACTCGGTCTTCGTAGCCTGCGAGGGTCGCGTCGTCGGGCCACCGGCCGAACAGCGCGGGGGCGAAGAAGTGGCCCAGGATGTGGCCCGGCAGGCGTTCCACCGCGTCGATCACCGTCGTGACGTAGACCTCCCAGAGCTGCTCGGTGCTGACGAACTCCGCGACGTCCTTGAACTCCGGGTTGTCGAACGGCCACAGCCAGCCTTCGCCGTGAACGGGATGGGTGACCGGGACGAAGTGGATCGAGCGGATCATCGCGTCGGGGCGCATGGCGTCGACGATGTTCTGCGCGTCGGGCCGCGAGCGCGGGTCGTTGTCGACCTCGGCCCCGATCGAGAAGCGCATGCCGCGCCGCAGCCCCTCGCCGACGACCGCGGCGTGGGCGACGTCGACGCTGGCCGTTTCCGCCGCGCCGTAGAGGTCGCCGGCCTGGGCGAGCTTGAGCGCGCGGCGGACCAGATTCACCGCCGCGGGGTCCTCGAAGGTGAGGTAGTTCATGTGGTCGGCGACCATCATGAAGCGCGGGTACCCGCGCCGGCAGGCGTGGTAGAACCACAGGAACAGCATCCGCGCCGTCAGCGGCAGCGGCCGTTCCTCGGCATAGGGTTTGTGCTCGCCTTTGCAGTGCCCGTGCGTGTCGGGAATCGCGTACAGGCGTGGGTCGCGCTCGATCTTATCGTTCAACTTCTCGTCATCCGCGGGGAATCCACATCGGTTGTGCTACTCGTGGGGGCGGCACCGCGACCGGCCTGGCCTCGCGCCACGCGGCGATCGTCTCGAGCGCCGACTCGAGGCCGCGCCGCATGAGGTCGAGCGTCATCGAGGGCGTGCGCTCCGCCCCGAGCTCGTTGGCCTGCGCCGGCAGGGCGGGGACGTGGAGGAAGCCGGTCGGCACGGGCGGCGCCGCGTCCGCGGTCAGCGCGAGCGCTTCGTAGAGCCATTGGTTGCAGAGGTACGTTCCGGCGCTGTTCGAGACGTAGCCGGCGACACCGAGCGCGATCCAGCCTGCGACGATCTCGCTCAGCGGCAAGCTCGTGAAGCGCGCGTCGAGGCCGCCGGCGACGATCGGTTCGCCTTTGGGCATCGTGCCGGCGTTGTCGGCGAGCGGAAAGTCCAGCACGTTGAGCGCGGCGCGCTCGAGCGCGAGCGCGGCTCGGCCCGGCGCGTAGCCGACGCCCAGCACGACCGCCGGCCGTTCTTCGCGCAGCGCCGCCTCCAGTCGGGAGCGCAGCGGGCGCGTCTCGACCGGGAAGACGCGCACGCCGATCGCCTGTCCGGCGATGATCCGGCCTTCGAAACTGCGAACCAGCAGTTCGCTGGGATTGACGCGATGAGGTCCGAACGGCTCGAAACCGATCAGCAGAACGTGCCGGGACACGAACCGCCGATTTTCTCCGTGTGCACCAAGAGACCTTTGCCGCTCGCTCGGTTCGGGCGGCAAAAAAAAGCCGCCCCCCGGTTGGGGGCGGCGGACAAGGTTCGTTGGTTTTCTGGGACTCGAGACTAGGTCTCGAGACCTCCGATCATCGTTCCTCGTTGGTTGGGACTGTCACTAGTAACGATAACCACCTCCTCTTGTCCGCTCGTTAGCCTTCGCTGATCTATCGTCTGAAGGATCCGCGGACGTGTTATGAGCGCGATATTCGCGAACCGTTCCCGGTTTTTCCTGCCGACTTGTAGCCCTCGAGCGCGAGGATGCGGGCCTTCATCTCAACCCCGAAGCCATACTGGTGCAGTTGGCCGTTGGCATCGACCACGCGGTGGCAGGGGTAGAGGAAGGGCACCGGGTTGCGGGCCATCGCCCGCCCGACCGCACGGGCAGCGCTCGGCTGGCCGATCGACTCGGCGACCCAGCCGTACGAGCGGACCTCGCCGGGTGGGATCCGAGCCGCGGCGCGCAGCGCCGACTGCTCGAACGGCGAGAGGTTGCTGATGTCGACCCGCCCGAGGTCGGAGGTGTAGGTGCGAAAGAAGCTTTGGATCGTGTCGCTGACCCACTGCGGGGCCTGCGAGGGGATCAGCCCGCGCCCCAGGCGCCGCTGCAGCTTGGCGAAGATCGTCTCCTCGCCCTCACCGCGGTCGAGCGCGACGGCGGTGATGCCGCTGTGGCGGAAGGCCACGTAGAGCGGCCCCAGCGGCGAGTCCAGCTTGGCGACGGAGTCCGGGGAGACGACCTTGACCGCCAGCTTGATGTGGTCGAGGATCTTGGGGACCAGGCTCTGGGGCGGGTCGACCGGCGGCAGGCAAGTCAGGCAGTACGCGATGCCGGCGTTCTCGCGGTAGATCTCCTGGCATTCCGGGCAGCCGCGCAGGTGGGCCAGCACGTGCTCGCGCTGGGGCTCGACCCCCTCGCGCATCTCGTCCCACAATCGTTCGACGTCGCAGCAGCGCATGAGCTCAGTCCTCTTCCTCGCCGGCGGGGCGATCTGGTGGAGCGATCCGCCCGACTTGGGGCCCGAGGATCCGACGGAGGATGCGCACGGCACGGTGGACGTGCGATTTGACCGTCCCGATCGGTTGGTTGAGGATCTCGGCGATCTCCGGGTGACTGCGCCCCTCGATGAAGCGCAGGGTCGCGGCCGCGCGCAGGTGCATCGGCAGCTGGAGCAGGGCTTGCTCGACCAGCACCATGTCGGCGGCGCGGTCGACGATCTGCTCGGGCTGGTCGGGGCCTTCTTGGGTCTCGTTGAGGAGCGCGTCGGGATCGGCCAGCGAGTCGAGCGCGACGTTGGTCGGGCGCTTCGAGCGCAGGCGGTTGCGGGTGACGTTGAGGGTGATCGTGTAGAGCCAGGGCTGCAAGCGCAGCTCGGCCCGCTGCTGCGGGTCCATCTTGGCCAGCGCCCGGTAGGCGCGGACGAAGGCGTCCTGCACGATCTCCTCGGCGTCCTCGCGGTTGCCCGTCATGCGGAGCGCGAAGCCGTAGAGCCGACGCTGGAAGTCGTCGACGATCGTCTCGAACGTCTCGGGACCCGGAACGGGGCTATTCACCGTTGCCGGTGCGGTCACGCGGTAGTGGTCTCCGATGATCGGTGCTGCGAGCGCACTCATCAGGGTCCTCAACCGGACCGACGGGAGTGCCGGTTGCGCGTTTTCCCGAAAGGTGACCGTTCGCCCTCGGCATCCTTACGAAGCGGCGGAACCGCCTAGGTGCGGCGCGGAACCGGGACCGGGGTCAGGCGGGCCGTCTGGGCCCCGTTGGCCGAGCGGATCGAGCGGGCGTAGACGATCGAGACGGGGGCCCGGCGGTTGGCGTCGTCGAGATTGCCCTCGATGGCGAGGGTCGCGTCGAGCGCCAGCAGCAGGGCCGTGTCGTAGGCGTAGTAGGCGGTGCCCTTCATCGTGATCGCGCCGGCCAGAGACAGCGTCGGCTGGTTGGGCGGCGCCCCGTGGAGCGGCCCCGCGGCGTCGAAGGCGATGCCCATCACGCGCCGGTTGCCCAGCATCGCGTCGGGCAGCCGGCGCAGCGTGCCGTGCAGCGGCGCGCCGGTCATCGGCGAGGGGAAGTCGAACGGTACGGCGCGCTTGACGTGCGCGAGGTCGCGCATGGTCGGCGCGTCGAGCTGGACCGCGAACGGCTGGTTGAGGACGGTCAGGTAGTCGGGGTCGTGGGCCGGCCCGTCGTGCTGGTCGCCCGACGGCAGCAGGGTCGCGGCGAACGAGGCGCGCTCGTGCTGCTTGCCTCCGTCGCCCTGCTTGTCGTACTCGACCCGGGCGATGTAGTGCGTGCCGTTCCCGTCACGAGCGATGCTGAGCTGCTGCGTGCCGCGGTAGACGGTGCGGCTCTGCACTTCCCCGCTGCCGATCCGGAACACGTCGTGCCCGTCCACCGTGTAGGCCTGGTCCGCGCGAGCCGCCGAAACGGTCAGCGTGACGGCGGCGAGGAGCGCGATCGTGCCGGCGACGAGGGCGCGGCGGAAGGTCATCGGTGGCCTCGGAGAAGCTGCTGGGGTGTTTTACGTTCCCGGTTTATGGTACTACGGAAACGTGCCGATACCTAAAGTACGTTGCTGACTCGGTTCATCGGCCGGTTCCTCGCGGTGCTCGCCGCGGCGTCCATCACCGCCGTCGCGCTTCCCGTGCGCGCCGGCGAAGGTCTCACGCTCAGCCCGAGCCTCAACGCCAAGCTCGACCGGCTCTACCTCACCGCGTACGACGAGACGATCGGGCGCCACGCGCTTCACCAGCCCGACGGCACGACCTACGTGTCGACCGGGGACATCGAGGCGGAGTGGCTGCGCGACGCCAGCGCCACGGTGCGGCCCTATATCGGGCTCTCGCAGCACGACGGCGACGTGCAGAAGACGCTGCGCGGCGTGATCGCGCGGCAAGCCAAGTACATCCTGCTCGACCCGTACGCCAACGCGTTCTCGCGCAACTACCGGGTGGTGGAGCGCAAGTTCGAGGTCGACTCGCTGCTCTACCCGATCTGGTTCGCGGCGGACTACTACAAGCTGACCGGCGACCGGAGCATCTTCACGCCCGAGCTGCACCGCGCGTTCCTGCGGGTGCTGAGCACCTTGCGCGACGAGCAGCACCACCCGCAGCGCTCGCACTACAAGAACCCGCAGCTCGCCGACGGCGGGCGGGGCAGCGCGGTCCGCTACACCGGGATGGTCTGGACCGGCTTCCGGCCCTCCGACGACCCGGTCCGCTACCATTACAACATCCCGGTCAACATGTTCGCCACGGTCGTCATGCGCGACCTGAGCGACGTTGCGCGCCAGGTCTGGCGCGACGACCGGATGGCGCAGAACGCCTGGGGCCTCTCGGTGCAGATCCAGCGCGGGATCGAGCAGTACGGCACCGCCAACCTGGCTCCGTTCGGGCGCATCTACGCCTACGAAGTCGATGGCCGCGGCCACGCGAACCTGATGGACGACGCCAACGTCCCGTCGCTGCTCTCGATTCCGTACTTCGGCTACCTGCCCAAGGCGAGCTCGCTCTACCAGGCCACGCGGCGCTTCGTGCTCTCGCCGCGCAACCCGTACTTCTTCGCGGGCAAGTACGCGCAAGGCATCGGCAGCCCGCACACCCCGCACGGCTACGTCTGGCCGCTCGCGCTGTGCATCCAGGCGCTCACGGCCAGCGACCAGGGCGAGGCCGACCAGGTCTTCGGCTGGATCGCCGCCTCCGACGTGGGCGACCACCGCCTGCACGAGTCGTTCAACGCCGACTGGCCCGAGGCGTACACGCGCGAGGACTTCGCCTGGCCCAACGCCCTCTACGCCGAGCTCGTGCTGACCCGGCGCGGCGAGAACTACGCCGCCGACCGCTAGCGGCTGACGGCCTGGGCGCGGCGCGTGAAGTCGAGCGCGAAGACGGTCTGCAGCGCGGCCAGCGGGCCGACGACGAGCGCGTCGATCGGGACGTTGGCCCAGAACAGCGCGTGCGGCACGTGGCGCTGCTGCAGCAGGTCGCCGACGATCTCCTCGAGCAGCAGCGGCACGATCCCGGCGAACGCGACCACGCACAGCCGGCTCAGGTTGGTACCGCGCAGCCCCAGGCTGAGCGAGCGGAAGAGCGCCAGCGCCATCGCGCGCGGCGCGCGCTCGGGCGCGAGCGCCGCGATGGGCGCGGCCAGGCTCAGCGCGCCCCACAGCAGCCAGATCACCGGCGCGAAGACGACATCGCCCCAGTCGCCGATCGGGCCCAGGCCGCTGCTCCCCGCGGTCAGCTGAAAGACGAACTGGACCACCGTCATCGTGCCGAGCACCGGCATCCAGCGCCGCAGCGCGCCGCCGGCGAGCGCGCCGGCCGGCGGCGTTTCGCCCGCGACCCGCGTCCCGATTCCCACCGCCACCAGCGCGACGACGAACGCGTCGGCGAAGAGCGAGTAGAGCATCAGGTTGAGCGCCGCGACGTCGGCGCTCTTGCTCAGCGCCGACGCCAGCTCGACCGCGCCGGCGAACAGGAAGACGAGCAGCGCCAGGCCGAGGTAGAGCGGCGCGCGCTGGAGGTAGGCCGAGAACGCGAGGTCGACCAGCCCGCCGATCGAGGGCGGGAGCCGCTCGTCGCCGGTGGAGGTCACGCCGCGCGCAAAGCGCGCAGGAAGAAGCGCAGCGCGACGGTTCCGGCGCACACCGCGACGTCGTCGGGGTGGTTGTAGATGCGGCCGTCGATCTCGACCACGTAGGTTTCGTCGGCCAAGCCGGCGAGCGTGCTGCGCACGACCCGCTCGCGCTTGTCCTGCGGCGCGCGCGCGCCGAGCGCCTCGCTCACCGCGGCGGTGACGAGGTCGCCGACGCGCAGCGGCGTAGCGAGCGCGAAAGCGGTCGAGGCAGTCGAAGCGACGGCGGATACGTCGATCGGAACGGCGACCCGGAGCATAGTCGAGGCCTCTCATTCCCGCCCGACGAGGGGCCCTCCCGGTAACATGAGGAACTCGCGAGAGCGATGTCCGATCCGCCGCGCCGCCGCCGCTCACCGTCGTCACCGCCGCCGCGGCGCCCGCCCGGCGGCGGGTCGAGCCTGCTGCCGACGATCGCGCTGGGGATCGGGGTCGTCGTCGCGGGCCTGGGC
>CAXTNU010000221.1:0-6815 GCA_964245595.1 uncultured bacterium
CCGTCACACAGACCATGTATCTGTGACAGGCTGTATTTCGCAACGCCCTATCGACGGACACCCGGATATCCAGCAAGCTTGGGGCTGACCGGCAGATCGGATGGCGGGCGCGGGTACCGGCTCGAGCCTGGAAGTAGGCGCCGCGAGTCTATTCTATATGCTTGTCTTGGAATAGGAATTAAGCGAAGGTTCGCCTAAAATACCACCCCTCGCAAGTCGTAGCGAGGAGAGGCGGAGGCGCAAGCGATGCCAACACCGGTCGGTAACCCGCCCGTAGCGGTGAAGAACGTCTTGTTCGTCCACGGGTACAGCGAAACGTCGCTCGGCGCGTACTTCCGCTTTCCGCGGCTGCTGAACGAGGCCGGCATCCAGGTCAAGCCGATCCTGCTCTCGGCGTTCGACTCGCTCGACGACCAGGTGTCGATCGGAGATCTGGCGGCCGCGCTCGAGGACCACGTCGCCGGGCTGGAGGGCGATCCGGCGCAGGGCTGGGACACGGCCCGCAGCGCGATCGTCTGCCACTCGACCGGGGCGCTCGTCGCGCGCCGCTGGCTGCTCGACCGCGCGCTCGCCGGCACGGCGCCCATCCCTTCGCACCTGATCACGATGGCCGGCGCGAACCACGGCTCGACGCTCGCGCAAGCGGGGAAGAGCGTGCTGGGCTACGTGCAGAAGCTGCTGCTCAAGCACGTTCTCACCGTCGGCGCGCGCGTGCTGACCGATCTCGACTACGGCAGCGACTTCCTGTTGCAGCTCAACCGCCAGTGGCTGGAGCAGATGAACGCCGAGGGCAGCGCGCTGGGCAAGTGCTTCGCGTTCAGCATGGGCGGCGACACGATCGGCGCCGACCCGCAGATGCAGGTCTACTGGGCGACCCACGAGCCGGGCTCCGACAACACGGTCCGCATCAGCGGCGCGAACCTCAACTACCGCCTGCTCGATGCCGACGCGACCGCGCCCGAGCCGGCGCTGACGCTGATCGAACCGCGGCGCCGGGCGCCGCACATCGTGCTGCACGGCTACTCGCACTTCGGTGAAGCGTCCGGCATCCTGGGCACGGCCCAGAGCCCCAGCGATGCCGCCTTCGAGCGCGTCATGCAGGCGCTCGCGGTCGACGACGAGGCCGGCTACGACGCCGTCCGCAGCGAGTGGGAAGCGGCGACGCAGGCCTGGTCGGACGAGAACCTCACCGACCCCGATCGCATCAGCCGCGCGGACAAGGTGAACGCGACCGTCGTGTTCAGCCTGTTCGACCGCGGCGGCCGATCGGTGGACGACTCCATGATCGCGTTCCTCGACGTGGGCAAGATCACGGACCCGGCCGATCCGATGTCCGACCGGGACGAGGCCATCGCGGCGACGACCTCGGTCTCGCCGGCGATCATCGCGCACTCGCCGATCCACAACGACGTCCAGCGCGGCTCCTACTCGTTCTACGTCAACTGGGCCAAGTGGAAAGACATCCACCACATGGTGCACGTCGAGGCGCACAGCCCGAGCCGGCGGGTGACGTACCGCGAGCTGAACTACACCATTCCGCCCGAGATCGGCCGGCTGGTGCGCCCCAACGAGTTCACCTACGTGCGCTTGCGGCTCGACCGCGACACCGACTCGGCCTACGCGCTCTACCCGTTCGACCCCGCGCTCGACCTGTCCAAGCTCGGCTGGACGGCGGACGGCGACTTCCCGCCCGGCTCGATTCCGCTGCGGCGCCGAGCGCCCGAGCCGCCATGACGCTCGAGCAGTTCCTGCAGAAGGTCTTCATGGCGGTGCTGCGCTTGCAGCGTCGCTTCGACCCGTTCGTCCGGCCGGCATTCGACGCGACGCTGCGCGATCCGATCGCCGCGCTGCTGCAGTGGCTGATCAACCGCAAGCGGCCCGACGACGGTCTGGCGCTGGCCGAGGAGCGGCCCGAGCCCAACGAGGAAGCCTACCTCGACTCGATGATCGCCTCGATCCGCACGTTCATGCACGCCTTCTGGAAGCCGGGCGGGTTCGAGCGCGGCGGCAACACCAAGACGCACGGCATGGTGCGGGCGGAGTTCGTCGTGCGCGGCGACGTCGCACCGCGCCTGCGGCAGGGCCTGTTCGCCGAGCCGAGGAGCTACCGGGCCTGGGTGCGCTTCTCGGGGCCGGGGCCGGACTGGCCGCGCGACATCGACGACGTCGGCTTCGTCAGCATGAGCATCAAGGTCATGGGCGTGCCCGGCCCCAAGCTGCTCGACGACGAGAAGCTGACCCAGGACTTCACCGGGGTCTGCACGCCGACGTTCGTCACCCCCGACACGCGCGCCAACGAGCAGCTCCAGCGCCGGATCGTGAACGACACGACGTTCTTCTATTTCTACAACTTCCGCTCGCCGCACGTGCTCGACTCGCTCATGCAGTCGCTCTGGAACAAGACCCAGAACAACCCGCTCCAGGCGCGTTACTACAGCTGCGTCCCCTATCTGCTCGGCGAGGGGCAGGCCATGCAGTACTCGATGCGCCCGAAGTCGCACCGGCAGGACCGCGTCCCCAACCTCCCGTTCCGCCCGCCCGACGACTACTTGCGCGAGGCCATGGTGCGCACGCTCGCGCGCGAGGACGTCGAGTTCGACTTCCTGGTCCAGGTCCAGACCGACGCGCACCGCATGCCGATCGAGAACGCCGCGGTGAAGTGGCCCGAGCGGCTCTCGCCGTTCGTGCCGGTCGCGACGGTCCGCATCCCCAAGCAGAAGTTCGACTCGCCCGAGCAGCTGCGCTTCGCGCGCTGCCTGACCTACAACCCGTGGCACTGCATCCCCGCGCACCGGCCGCTGGGCAACCAGAGCCGGGCCCGCTACCGGATGTACGCGACGACCTCCGCGCTGCGCCAGAAGATGAACGGCACGCCGCACCTCGAGCCGACCGGCGACGAGGTCTTTCCGTAGCTCGTGGCCACCGCGTTCGAGGCCGAGTACGTCGTGGTCGGCTCGGGCGCCGGCGGCGGAACCGTCGCGGCGCGCCTGGCGGAAGCCGGCCGCACCGTGCTGGTGCTGGAGGCCGGCGGCGACCCGAAGACGGGCGGCGACCCGCTCGCGCCGGGCGGAAACCGCCTGCCCTACGATTACGAGGTGCCGGCGTTCCACGGCTTCGCCTCGGAGAACGCGGCCCTGAAGTGGGATTTCTTCGTGCGCCACTACGCCGACGACGACGTGCAGCGGCAAGACCTGAACTACCGCCGCCAAATCGTGGACGGCAAGCAGGTCGACGGCGTGCTCTACCCGCGCGCCGGAACCTTGGGCGGCTGCACCGCGCACAACGCGATGATCCTGCTGTACCCGCACGACGCCGACTGGAACGGCATCGCCGGCCTGACCGGCGACCCCAGCTGGTGCGCGAGCGCGATGCGCACGTACTTCGAGCGGATCGAGGACTGCCGCCACCGCGGCCTGCTGCGCTGGCTGGCGAAGCTCGGCTTCAACCCGGCCCGGCACGGCTGGAAGGGCTGGCTGCGCACCGAGCGAGCCATGCCGCTGCACATGATGCTCAACCCGCGGCTCGCGCGCACGATGCTTCACGCGGTGTACGAGGAGTTCGCCGCCGACGGGCAGCGCTTGGACCGGCTGCGCTGGTTCTTCGAAGGGCAGATGGATCCCAACGACTGGCGCCTGGTGCGCCAGAACGCCGTCGGCCTGCACTACACGCCGCTGACGACGCGCGGCCACCAGCGCACCGGGACGCGCGAGCGGCTGCTCGACGTCGCGCGGCGCCATCCCAAGCGCCTGCGGATCGAGACGGACGCGCTCGCCACCCGGGTGCTGTTCGACGAGCGCGACCGCGCGGTCGGGGTGGAGTATCTCGAGGGTGCGCGGCTCTACCGCGCGCACCCGTACCCGAGCGATGCGCCCGGCGAGCGGCGCACCGCGCGCGCGTCGCGCGAGGTGATCCTGGCCGGCGGCGCGTTCAACACCCCGCAGCTGCTGCTGCTCTCGGGGATCGGGCCGCCCGAGGCGCTGCGCCGCTGGAACATCCCGCTGCGCTCGGCGCTGGCGGGCGTCGGGCAGAACCTGCAGGACCGCTACGAGCTGGGCGTCGTGACCGAGATGCCCCAGGCGTGGGACGCCTACGCGGGCGCGACGTTCGGCCCGGGCGACCCGCAGTACGCCCAGTGGAAACGCAAGCCGCGCGGCGGCATGTATACCACCAACGGGGCCGCGCTGGCGGTGTACCGCAAATCACCGGTCGCCGCCGGCGTGCCCGACCTGTTCTGCATGGCGCTGCTGGCGAATTTCCGCGGCTACTACCCCAACTACTCGGCGCGCTTCGCGCAGGACCTGAACTACCTCACCTGGGTGGTGCTCAAGGGGCACACCCGCAACCGCACCGGCACGGTGACCTTGCGCTCGGCCGACCCGCGCGACACGCCGCTGGTCGACTTCAACTCCTTCGCGCAGGGCGGCGACGAAGACGTCCGGGCGCTGGTGGACGGGGTGGAGTTCGTGCGCAGGCTAGCCGCCCCGCACGGCCGGGACGGAGCGCGCGAAGTGTGGCCCGGCGCGCGCGTCCAGGGCGCCGAGCTCGAGGAGTTCGTCCGGCGCAACGCGTGGGGCCACCACGCTTCGTGCAGCGCGCCGATCGGCCGGCCCGACCAGGGCGGCGTGCTGGACGGGGACTTCCGGGTGCACGGGGTGCGGAACTTGCGCGTCGTCGACGCGTCGGTGTTCCCGCGCATCCCGGGGTTCTTCATCGTGGCCGCGATCTACATGATCGCCGAGAAGGCGGCCGACGCGATCCTCGCCGACGCGAAGCGGCGCAAGGCACGGCGCTGAGGACCGAGGTCCCTTGCCGTAGGCTTGGGTCGCATGGGAAGATAGGCATACCGCCGCCGCGGGAGTCGGAAAGGACAGAGGCATGATGGCCTTGGATTCGGCGCAGCTCCTCACGATGAGCTCGCAAGAGCTCGACGCGCTCTTCGCCCGCAGCGACAGCGGGCCGATCCCGAACGGGCCGGCGAAGGGCACCGCGATCATCGCCCCGGGCACCGCGTACAGCGCGGAGATCGCGGAGATGGTCAGCCTCTTCGCGTGGCAGGGCAAGACGTTCGACGGGCCGCGCGGCGTGCTCACCAACCGCATCTCGATCCTCGGCTTCAACGCGATCGTGGCCGAGGTCTACCAGAGCGCGAGCTGGTTCGACCAGAAGCCGTGCATCGTGCTGGACTACTCCAAGACCTCGTTCGTGGCCAAGCGCGTGCGCGACGAGATTCGCGAGGTCGGGCCCGGCCTCTACCTCGGCCTCGTCTACTGGGGCGACAAGCGGCTGATCCACTTCTCGCTCCAGTTCACCGAGTAGCCGGGGCCGGCGCACGCGACCATGACGCCGCAAGCGAGCTTCATGATCGTCGCGCCGGTCGCCGCGGCGCGCGAAGCGGAGCTGCGCGCGCTGCTGGCGTCGATGAACCGCGCGCCGGGGACGGTCGACGAGAACAACCCGCTGGTCCCCTTCGCGCGGTTCGCGCAGGTCCACTTCGCGCGCTTGTTCACCATGGACGACACGACGCTCGACGACGTCGGGCTGTACGGCCTCGAGCCGCGCCGCTACCCGCTCTATTTCTGCTTCATGGGCGAGATCGACGGCAGCCGCGGCGCGTTCCTGCGCGAGCTGGCGCGCCAGTGCGAGCCCGGTTTGCGCGCGCTGTTCGCCTGCTGCGAGGGCTTCGCCGGGGGCGCCGATCTGGTCGGGTGGATGCGGGCTCACGAGGTGCGGCCGGCCGCGAGCTACGTCAACTGGGTCGGCCGGACGGTGCGGCAAGCGCGCGAGGAAGCCGCGCTGCACGACGCGCTCGCCCGTTACCTCGACGAGAACGCGGCCGCGCTGGCCGGGCAATCGCCGCGCGAGCTCAACGAGACGCTGCAAGCGTTCGCCGACGACGAGATCGCGGCCGGGCGTCTCGTGCTCAGCCCCGAGGCGCCGACCCCGCTCTGGTGGTGGCTGCGCGAGACGGCGCACCTGGTCGGCGTGCCGCTCGTGCTGCTCCTGTTCTGGCCGCTGTTCTCGGCGCTGGCCGTGCTGGTGCTGGTGCGCATCCGGCTGCAGGAGAAGTCCGACCCGCAGTTCTGCCCGCGCGTCCCGCTCGCGCAGGCGGACGCGCTCGCGCGGATCGAGGACCAGGACGTCACCAACCAGTTCTCGGCGATGGGCTCGCTCAAGCCGGGCCGCGCGCGGCGCTGGGCGTCCGCCTTCGTGCTGTGGCTCACCGACTATGCCGCGCGGCACGTCTTCACGCGCGGGCACCTGGCGCGCATCAAGACGATCCACTTCGCGCGCTGGGTGTGGCTGGACGACAAGCAGCGCCTGATCTTCTGCAGCAGCTACGACGGCGGCCTGGACAGCTACAACGACGACTTCATCAACAAGGTGGGGTTCGGGCTCAACCTCACCTTCAGCGGCGGAATCGGCTACCCGCGCACGCGCTGGCTCGCGCTGGGCGGAGCCGAGGACGAGCAGCCGTTCAAGGCCTACCTGCGGCGCCACCAGGTGCCGACCCAGGTCTGGTACAACGCGCACCCGGGGCTGACCGCGCTCGACCTGCGGCGCAACGCGCAGGTTCGCGCCGGCCTCTACTCCGCCGCGGCGAGCGACGACGCCGCTCGCGCCTGGGCCGGGCTGCTATGAGGAGCCGCACGGTCCCGGTCGACTTCGCGGACGTGCAAGGCATCGTGCGCTTCGGTTACAAGCACCTGACCGAGGCCTGCTACCTTCTGCTGCGCGTCAAGGACGCCGCGGCGGCGCGCGCGTGGCTGCTCGCCGCGCCGATCAGCGGCGCCGCCGAGCAGAGCCCGCCGCCGCGG
>CAXTNU010000222.1:0-6290 GCA_964245595.1 uncultured bacterium
CGACACGACAGGCGGTTTACGCTTCTTCAGCCACCAAGAAGTCCGAAGCCCCATTTATTTAAAAGTTGTTTGGACCTTCAAATCAAGTTAAAGAAATACGAACCATTGCAGCGGTGGCACCCATGACTCGACGCCTACCACTCGACCGGCGAAAGCTACCCCGGCGGTGCGGTCTTGGCGTTCCAAAGGGCTTCGGGCTGCTCGAGCGCCCAGTTGATCCAGCGCGACCAGACGAACAGCGCGTCCGAGAGGCGGTTCACATAGCGCACCACGTCGTGCGAGATGCCGTCGTCGCCGTCGCGCAGCGCGATCAGCAGCCGCTCCGCCCGGCGGCAGACGGTGCGGGCCTGGTGCAGGAACGCGCCCGCGTACGAGCCGCCCGGGTGGATGAAGTTGGCCAGCGGCTCGAGGTCCCGCTGGGCGCGGTCGATGGCGCGCTCGAGCGCGGTCGCGTCGCCGGGAGCGACCAGCGGCATGCCCTCCCAGCGGTCCTTGGGCAGGGTCGCGAGGTCGCTACCGACGTTGAAGAGGACGTCCTGGGTCCAGGCCAGCCAGGCGTCGAGCTCGTCGGCGACGGCGTGGGCGCGGGCCAGGTCCTGGACCGGGCGGGTGCGCCCGACCTCGGCCAGCGCCGTGCGGGCCAGCCCGACCACCGCCGAGAGCTCGTCGATCGTGCCGTAGGCCTCGATGCGCGGGGCGCTCTTCTTGACCCGCTGGCCGCCGACCAGGCCGGTCGTCCCGTCGTCGCCGGTGCGGGTGTAGATGCGGGTCAGCTTCGGCACCCGGACGGCTTCTGACAGGACGCCTTCCGACCTCCGCGAACCCCGCTCGGTTGCCGATGGAACGCATTCCGACAAAGTCCGCCGACCTCTCCGAGTGGTACCAAGCCGTCTGCTACCGGGCGGAGCTCGTCTCGCAATCGCCCGTGCGCGGCTGCCTGGTGCTGCGGCCCTACGGCTTCGGGCTGTGGGAACGGCTCCAGGCCGAGCTCGACCGGCGCTTCAAGGACACCGGGCACGAGAACGCCTACTTCCCGCTCCTGATCCCCGAGTCGCTCCTGATGAAGGAAGCCGAGCACGTCGAGGGGTTCGCGCCCGAGGTGGCCTGGGTCACCCAGGGCGGGACCGAGAAGCTGACCGAGCGGCTCGCGATCCGCCCGACCTCCGAGGTCATCATCGGGGTGATGTACGCCGAGTGGATCCAGTCGTACCGCGATCTGCCGGTGCTGATCAACCAGTGGGCCAACGTGCTGCGCTGGGAGAAGCGCACCCGCCCGTTCCTGCGCACGGCCGAGTTCCTGTGGCAAGAGGGCCACACCGCGCACGCGAGCGAGACCGAGGCGGCCGAGGAGGTCGCGCGGATGCTCGAGGTCTACCGCGAGGTCGCCGAGGACGTCTGCGCCGTGCCGGTCTACAAGGGCGAGAAGTCGTCGTCCGAGCGCTTCGCCGGCGCGAACCACACCTATTCGATCGAGGCGCTGATGCCCGACGGCAAGGCGCTCCAGTCGGCCACCTCGCACGAGCTGGGCCAGAACTTCGCCAAGGCGTACGACATCACGTTCGCGGCCGAGGACCAGACCCAGCAGCACGCCTGGACCACCTCGTGGGGGATGTCGTGGCGCATGCTGGGCGCGCTGATCATGACCCACGGCGACGACCGCGGCCTGCGCATCCCGCCCAAGATGGCGCCGACCGAAGTGGTGATCGTGCCGATCCCGCGTGGCGACACGGCCAAGCTCGATGAAGTCGCGCGCGACCTGTACCGCCAGTGCAAGGCGGCCGGGCTGCGGGTCAAGCTGGACGACCGGCCGGGCCAGTCGCCGGGCTACAAGTTCAACGAGTGGGACATGCGCGGGGTCCCGGTGCGCCTGGAGATCGGCAACCGCGACATCGAGGCCGGCGTGGCGACGCTGGTCCGGCGCGACAAAGCGGTCAAGGAAGAGGGCCAGAAGCAGCAGGTCCCGCTGGCCGAGGTGGTCGGCTTCATCCCGGCCGTGCTCGAGCAGGTCCAGCGCAACCTGTTCGCCCAGGCCAAGACGTTCTTGCAAGACCACACCATCGCGACGCTCGACCGGGACGAGTTCTTCCGGCTGCTCGAAGAGCGCGCGGGGATGATCGACGTGCCGTGGTGCGGGCGCCCGGAGTGCGAGGAAGCGGTCAAGGAAGCGACCAAGGCCGCGACCCGCAACCTGCGCGAACCGGCCCGTGCCGAGCGCTGCGTGCCGTGCGGCGAGCCGGCCCGGTACCAGGCCTATTTCGCCCAGAGCTATTAGCAGGATTCGCCTGCGGCGAATCCATGGCGGTCTTCGCTTCGCTGCGGTTCGCACCGTCATGGTCGCCGGGCTGTTCGCTCTGACGCCGCTGGCGGCGGGCGCGGCCGACTCGCGGGCCGAGGCGCGCAGTTCGGGAAACGACCGCGCGACCGCGCTGCGCATCGCGACCGCCCTGCTGACCCGCCCGCCGGCGGCGCAGCTGCTGCGGGTGCGCTGCGAGCGGGTCGGGCGGCACGCCGACTGCGGGCTGGTCCTGAGCGGCACGCATTTCCACCGCACGCTCGACCTGCGCGCTTGGAACGCCGAGGTGGCAGGCCTGCTCGCCGGCGCCTATGCCGCCGCGCCCGCGGTCGACGAGATCGATCTGTGGGCCACGGTGCCGCTCGATGCGGGCAAGGGCACGGTGGTCAGCGGCGACTACGCCAAGCCGACCGCGGCGACGGTGTTCTCGATCGCCGTCCCGCGCGCCGAACGCGGCGCGGTGGCGGAGCGGCTGCGCGCCGGGCGCGACGTGTTCTGGGACCCGGCCTTCCGGGCGTCCCTGTCGAAAGGCACGAACGGATGATTCGCATATCGACGCTCCCCTCGGGTCTGCGCGTGCTGACCGAAACGATGAACCACGTCCGCTCGGCGACCGTCGGCGTGTGGTGCGACGTCGGCTCGGCGGCCGAGCCGGCCGAGCGGCGCGGCCTCTCGCACCTGCTCGAGCACATGGTCTTCCAAGGCACGGCGCGCCGCACCGCGCGCCAGATCGCCGAGCAGATGGACGCCGTCGGCGGCGAGCTCAACGCGATGACCGACAAGGAGACGACCTGCTTCTACGCCCACGTCGTCGACCGCCATCTGCCGCTGGCGGTCGACGTGCTGGGCGACATGCTGCAGCGCGCTCTGTTCGCGCCGGCCGACCTGCGCAAAGAGAAGAAGGTCGTGCTCGAAGAGATCAAGATGTACGACGACGACCCGAGCGACGTCGTCAACGAGCGCTTCGCGCGCACGCTGTGGCGCGGTTCCAATCTGGCCGATCCGACCGTCGGCTACGCCCACACGGTGAACGCGATCGAGCGCGACGAGCTCGTCGCCTGGCGCGACACGCGCTACACGCCGGCGACGGTGTTCGTCACCGTGGCGGGCAACGTCGACCACGACGAGGTCGTGCGGCTGGTCGGCGAGGCCTTCGCGTCGTTCGCCGGCAGCGCGCCGCGGCCGGTGCCCGAGCGGCCCCGCTTCACCCCCGCGGCGGACGCGATCGTCGACGACACCGAGCAAGCCTACGTGCTGCTCGGCACGCCCGGCCTGTCGATGCGCGACGAGCGCCGCTACGCCTTCTCGGTGCTCGACACGCTGCTGGGCGGCGGGATGTCGTCACGGCTGTTCCAGAGCATCCGCGAGGAGCGCGGGCTGGCCTACGAGATCTCGACCTTCCAGCACGGCTATCGCGACGCCGGCCTGTTCGGGATCAGCGCGGGCTGCTCGCCCGAGCGGGTCCAGGAAGTCGTCGACGTCGTCTCCGACGAGCTCGACCGGCTGCTGCACGACGGCGTGCGGGCCGACGAGGTGGAGCGCGCGCGCGAGCACCTCAAGGGCAACCTGACCCTGGCCCTGGAGAGCACCTTCAACCGCATGTCGCGCCTGGCGCGCAACGAGCTGGTCCACGGCGGCCAGATCACCACCGAGCAGGTCGAAGCGGCCTTCGACGCGGTCGACACGGCGGCGGTCGACGCGCTGGCGCGCGAGCTGTTCGTTCCCGCGCAGCGCGGACTGTGCGTGCTCGGTCCGGCCGAGGTGCGCGCGGTGCGCCTGCCGGGAGCCGCCGCTGCGTGAGCGACGTCTTCACCCCGAACCTGATCATCGCCGTCACGCTGACCTTGGTCACGCAGGCGATCCAGATCGGCGCGTACGCCGCGCGCTACGCGGGCGTGGTCTCGGGCCGGATCGCGACCGCGATCTCGCTCTTCAGCCTGCTGGTCACGGCCAGCCGGCTGGCCTCGCTGTTCATGGTGCCGTCGCTGGGAGCGCTGGCCGATCTGCCGGCTAACGCCGCGACCAAGGCCGGCTTGTCGTCGCTGCCGCCGGCCGCGCTGGCGCACTTCGACTTGCAGATGCGGCTGGTCGTCGCGGGCGGTTCGGTCGGGATCGTGCTGGGCGCGCTGCTGCTGCCGATGTTCCTGACCATGTTCCTGCGCGGCATCCGCGCCTTCGAGCGGCTGGGCTCCATCCCGCACGCGCTGTCGCGCCTGTTCGACCCGCGCGTGATCGGCGATCTGGCGTACGCGCTGTTCCACCCGCCGCGCGTGACGCTGGCCGACTTCCCGCTCGCGGGCGTGCCGCGCAAGCTCTTGATCGCCAATACGATCCTGTTCGCGGTCTACTCGGTCGGGGTGGTCGCGGCGTTCTACGCCAGCGACATCGACCTGCACGCGCGCACGACCGCCAGCGGCCTCTCGGGGCTGGTCAACGGGGTCGGCACGATCGCCTTCGCGCTGTTCATCGACCCCACCACCGCGCTGATCGTCGACCAGACGGTGCGCAAGGAACGCCCGCGCAGCGACGTCAGCGCGATGATCTTCTGGCTGATCGTCACCGCCTTCGTCGGTACCCTGCTGGCTCAGCTCGTCCTAACGCCGGCCGCGCACTACATCGCCGCGGTGGCGAACTTCTGGATCACCCACTCGAGACACTAGCACCATGACCGTACGCCGCATCCTTCGCCTTCTCGCCCTGCTGCTGGTCTGCGCGCTGCTGCCGCTCGGCACGACCGGCTGCGCCTCGAGCGTCGCGAGCTGGATCGTGCGCACGCGCAACCACCAGGGCGACCTCGCGCTCGCGCACGGCAACTTCCCCGACGCCTCGGTGGCCTACCAGCTCGCGCTCAAGATCGAGCCCGAGAACCAGCACGCGCGCGACGGCTTGACCAAGGTCCAGCTCCGCCTGGCGCAAAAAGATTTCGCCGCCTCGCTGTTCGACAACGCGCTCGACGCGCTCTCGGTCGCGGCCAAGTACTCGCCCCGCGACGAGCGCGTGCTGGCCATGCGCGCGCAGATCGAACAGGCCCAGATCAAGCGCGACATCGTGCTCTCGAACTACCCCGCCTACAAGCTCACCGGCACCTCGCTCCGGCGCTCGTACGCGCAGCTCAAAGCCCAGGCGCAGCAGATCTCCAACGCCCTCAAGCGCTTCGACTACACCTACGACACCGCCGACCTGTCGGCCGCGATCCGCCAGAGCTATGCGCTCGACGCCGAGGTCACCCAGCTCACGAACCGGCTCACGCAGTACCGCCAGCTGGTCGAGTCCGGCGTGCCCGAGACGGGCGGCGAGAACCTCGCCCCGCCGGCCAGCCTGCTGCCGCTTCCGTAGCCGGCTTTGCTATAGTGGAGCGGCACCACACTCGCCAGGAGGTCGTCGCCGACCATGCAGCTGTCCGAGCATTTCACCCTCGAAGAGTTCATCGCGTCCGATACCGCCCGCGCGCGCGGCATCTCCAACCACCCCTCGCCCGAGATGCTCGAACGCCTCAAGCGCACGGCGGCCCAGATGGAGAAGATCCGCACGATCCTGGGCAACAAGCCGATCCAGGTCACCAGCGGCTACCGCGGGCCCGAGCTCAACGCCGCGGTGGGCGGGGTGAGCAACAGCCACCACGCGCAGGCCCACGCGGTCGACTTCCACTGCCCGGCCTTCGGCTCGCCGTACGACGTCTGCAAGGCGATCGAGGCCAAGCAGAAGGAGCTCAAGTACGACCAGCTCATCCACGAGAAGCGCGACTGGGTGCACGTCTCGTTCGCGCCCAACCCGCGCGGGCAGTCGCTGACCCTGACCATGGCGGGCGAGTACGTGCCCGGCATCCAGAAATAGTGCCGCCTACTCGCTTCCGGCGTAGGCGTGCTCGAGCAGGGTGCGGACGCTGGCCTCGTCGGGCGGTGACGGGTTGTTCGCCAGCAGCGGCTGCTCCATGACGCGCGGCAGCGCGCGCTCGACCAGGTCGGCCGGCGCGCCCAGCTCGGCGAAGGTGCGCGGC
>CAXTNU010000222.1:6300-6808 GCA_964245595.1 uncultured bacterium
CGTGGCGCAGGACCGGAGCCGCGGGCTCGCCGTCGAGCGCACCGAGCGCGGTGAAGCCGCCGAGGTGCAGCGCGTCGCAGCCGGCGAGCACGTCCCACGGCATGTCCTCGAGCGCCAGGCGGGCGTTGGCGCGCACGGCGTGCGGGAGCACGACCGCGTGGACGATCCCGTGCGGGAGGCCGGTCAGCCCGCCGACGACGTGGCAGACCGCGTGGTGCAAGCCCATCGAGCGGGTGTCGAGCGCGAACCCGGCCAGGTGCGCGGCCTCGAACAGCGCGCGGTGCAGGGCGAGATCGCGCTCTTCGGCCGCGCGCTCGAGCAGTTCGGGCAGCGTGCGGCGTGCGCGCGTAGCCGGCTTCGATCGTGTGCGCCCAGGCGTTGATCCCGATCGAGCCTAGCTCGCGCGCCGGCAGCGTGGCCAGCAGCGTGGGGTCGTAGATCACCACCGGGGCCGGTGCGCGCAGCCGCCCGCCGGCCTTGCGGTCACCTTCGAGCACGCCGTAGCCGC
>CAXTNU010000223.1:0-6791 GCA_964245595.1 uncultured bacterium
CGTACGAACGGCGCGGGCGGCGCGGGCTGGGGGGCGGGCTCGGGCACGAGCCGGTGCTGGGCCAAGACGTCGAAGTCCAAGGTCAGCGGGGTGCGCAGGTCGGCCCCCAGGTCCAGCGCCGCGGTGAACGTGGCGAACGGCGGGGCCGGGAACGCGTGGGCCTCGGTCACGACCTCCGAGGTGATGCCGTTGGCGTCGTGGCCGGTCGCGCTGGCCAGCGCCTCGCCCATCGCCGAGGAGATCTGAGCGACCGTCTCGGCCACGATCGAGAGCTGCATCGCGTCCAGCTCGCCGCCGTCGCCGGGCCCGCCCAGCATCAGCTCGACCACCCGGGCCAAGTCGCCCTTGGCGTAGCGGGCGACGAACGACAGCGAAGCCGAGGGTATGCGGGTGATCGTGGCGACCGTGTTGGGCTCGACCCGGATCGAGCTGTCGCCCTCGGCCTCGAGCGCCTCGCCGGCGGTGACGCTTCGGCCCGCCAGCGTGCCGAGCACTCCGGCGGCGGAGGCGAACATGGCGTCGGCGAGCGAACGCAGCGAATCGGGCACCGTTACTCCTCGTTCTCGACGATCTGGGAGACGCGCACGGCGAGCTTGTCGCGGTTCACGCCCGGAAAGACCTTGAACTTCTCGCGCTCGTTGACGGTCACCGCCAGCGGCTCGGTCACCGGCTTGTCGAACATGACCAGATCGCCGGGCTGCAGCGCGATCAGGTCGCGCAGCGAGACGACCGTCTTGCCCAGCTCGACGCTGACGTCGACCGACGCGCGCTCCACGTTGCGGGCGAGCTGGGCGATGTCCTGGTCGGTCATGCCGCGCCCGGCCACGACGCTGGGCGACCACTGGAAATCGGACAGCTGGGGCCCGATCGACTGCAGGACGAGATAAGGCAGGCAGAAGTTCATCACCCCGGTCATGTCGCCGATCTTGAGCTCCATCGAGACGAAGGCCACGATCTGGTCGAGCGGGATGATGCGCGGGATGAACTGCGGGTTGGAGTCGAGCGCCTCGATCTTGAGCGAGAGCGTGAGCAGGTAGTTCCACGACTCGCGGTAGCTGTTGAGCATGCGCGCCATGAAGCGCTGCATCAGGGTGCGCTCGATGTCGGTCAGGTCGCGCAGCTTCTGCGGGAACCAGCCCGGGCCGCCCAGCAGCCGGTCGATGATCGAGAACACCAGGTTCAAGTCGATCTGGGCGATGCCCGAGCCCGGCAGCGGGTCCATCGAGTAGATCGACAGGATCGACGGGATGCCGATCGAGGAGATGAAGTCGCCGTAGCTGATCTGCTCGATCGAGACGATCGTCGCCTCGACCCGCGTGCGCAAGTAGACGGAGAGCGAATTGTTGAGCAGGCGGGTGAAGTTGTCGTGCAGCGTGCGCAGCGTCTGCAGCTGGTTGGTCGAGAACTTGTCCAACCGCTTGTTGAAGCGGAAGTCGAACGTCTTGATCTTGCGCCCTTCCAGCCCGCCGGCCTCGCCCTCGGGGGCGGCGAGCTGGTTGACGAGGGCGTCGATCTCTTCTTGGGACAGCATGGACACGCGCTTATTCGGCCTCCGCGGGCTTGGCGGCGGGGGCCGTGGCCCCGCTCAAGATGACCACGTCGACGCGCCGGTTCAAGTGCCGGTGCCCTTCGCTGTCGTTGGGAAACTTCGGCCGGAACTCGCCGTACCCCGCGAACGACAGGCGCGTCGGCGAGATCTGGGCGTGCTCGACCAGGTAGCGGGTGACGCCGGTCGCGCGGGCCGCGGACAGCTCCCAGTTGGTCGGGTACTGCGAGGTCGCGATCGGCACGTCGTCGGTGCTGCCCTCGACCCGCAGGTCGTTCTTGACGGTGCGGATCTGGCCCGCGATCTCGTCGAGCAGCTGCTTGGTCTCGGGGCGCAGGTCGGCCGAGCCCGAGGCGTAGTAGGTCTTGTCGCTCAGCAGCGTGATGACCAGCCCGCTCTTGTCCAAGCGCGTTTGCACCTTGGCTTGCAGGTGGTGGACCCGCACGTAGTTGTCCAGCTTGGCCTTCACCGCGGCCATGTCGGCCTGTTCGGCCCGGCGCGACCGGGTGCCGGTCAGGCCGCCGTTGGGCGGCGTGTTGTTCGAGTCGACGTTGTTGAAGCCGCCCGAGATCTCGGTCGCCAGGCGCTGCAGCTTGACCTTCGAGATCGTCGAGATGGCGAACAGGATGATGAACAGCGCCAGCAGGAGCGTGATCATGTCGGCGTAGGTGAGCAGCCAGCGCATCATGCCCGCGCTCTCCATCTCGCCGCCCTTGCCGGCCGCGCGGCGCAGGCGCGAGCGGGTGTCGCTTCCGGTCGCCACGCGCTACGCGCTCACGAGCTCCGGGTCGCCGACGGCGCCGCCGGCCTCGACCTCGGTCTCGCGCTCCTCGGGGTCTAGGAAGGCGTGCAGCTTCTCCTCGAGCAGGCGCGGGTTGTCGCCGGCCTGGATCGAGAGGATGCCCTCGATCATGATCTCGCGCATCAGCAGCTGCTGCCCCGCGCGCTCCTTGATCTTCGTGCCCAGCGGAAGCCACAGCAAGTTCGCCAGCGCGATGCCGAAGAACGTCGCGACGAACGCTTGCGCGGTCGCGACGCCGAGCTGGCCCGCGACGTTGCCGCTGCCGCCCAGCGATCCCAAGCCCTTGAGCATCGCGATCAGCCCGAGCACGGTGCCGATGATGCCCAGCGTGGGCGAGTAGCCGCCCATCGTCATGAACACCGCTTCGGCCTTGGCGTTGCGCTCTTGCACGAACAGCACTTCGGTCTCGAGGATCTTGCGGATGATGTCGGTGTCGCGGCCGTCGATGACGAGCTGGATGCCCTTGCGCATGAAGTCGTCCTCCAGCGCGGCAGCCTCGTTCTCGAGCGCCAGCAGCCCCTCGCGGCGCGCTTTCTCGGCGAACGAGACGAGCGTCGCGATCACGTCGCGCTCGTGGTACACCGGCTCGACGAACGCGGTGCGCAGACCCTCGCGCAGACCGCGCACGAAGACCCGCATGGGGAACGAGATCATCGTCGCGCCGATGGTGCCGCCGAAGACGAGCAGGAACGCCTCGTAGCGGGCAAAGATGATCGTGGTATCGACCTTGCCGATCCAGGCCGAGATGGCCAGGGCGGCGACGGCGATCACCAGGCCGAGTACGGTCGCGAAATCCAAGGTGCGGCCCTTCCGAAACGGACGAGACGAGGGGTGCTCTCTGTGACTATCGGCGCCGCCGCGGCCGATGTTAATCCGTCTCGCCGTCACTCCGCCTGCTCGGATAGCAGGCGGGCGAGCGTTACCGCTCGTTCGGCGCCACGGCGGGACCGTAGATGCGGCGCTTGAACTCGACGATTCGCTCGCGCACCTCGTCCATCGAGTCGCGGACGATCAGCTTGTTGCCCGAGGTCAAGGTCACGACGGTGTCCGGGGTCGCCTCGAGCGACTCGATCAGGTCGGGATTGACCATGATGGGCTGGTTGTTGAGACGGCGTAAAGCGATCATGGCCTCTGTAGTCTAGCCAGATCGCGAAAAAAAAGCGACGCGGCCCTCCTTGGCCTGCGTCGCTTTCGGCGTCGAACCCGCGCGGTTCAGCGCTTGAGGTTGACGACGGTCTGAAGGTCCTCGTCGGCCGTGGTGATGCTCTTCGAGTTGGCCTCGAACGAGCGCTGGGCGAGGATCATCTTGGTGAACTCGTCGGCGATGGAGACGTTCGACTGCTCGAGCGCGCCCGAGACGATCGCGCCGTTCTTGCCGGTCGAGGCGGTGCCGTACTGGGCCAGGCCCGAGTTCGACGTCGCGGAGAACTGCGAGCCGCCCAGCCGGTGCAGGCCTTGCTCGTTCTGGAACGTGGCGGTCGCCACGCGCCCGAGCGCCGCGCTCTGGCCGTTGGTGAAGGCGCCCTGGATGGTACCGTCCTGGCCGATCGTGATGTTCGAGAGCGTGCCGGCGGTGAAGCCGTTCTGGTAGAGCACGCTCAGGTTCGCGGTGCTCGAGAGCGACGTCTGCTGGCTATAGGCCAGCCCGATGGCGCCCGGCGTCGGCGCCGCGCCGGGGGTCGGCGCGACGGCGTTGTTCGTGCCGTTCGTGCCCCAGGTGCGAACGTTGAGCTGGTTGCCGTTGGCGCTGGTCGCGGCCTGGCCGACGGTGTGCACGGCCGCGCCGTTGAGCACCGCGCCCGAGCCGAGCTGATTGGAGCTGTTGACGTACTGGCCGGACTGGTCGAAGTAGGCGTAGCCGACCACGCCGCTGGCCGCCGCGCCGGCCGGCGCGCCCGTGACCGGGTTGATCGTGTCGAACGTCGAGCCGTCCTGGAACGAGACCGAGACCTTCCAGCGCGCGGCGACGGTGTGCAGGTTGCCCGCCGGGTCCGCGACCTGGGTCGGCAGGCCGTTCGTCGCGGCAACCGGCGGCGGGCCGGCCGCAGCCGGCGTCGCGCCGCTGGCGTCGGGCGTGTAGGTGATCGAGGCCAGGTGCGCGTTGCCGAGCGAGTCGTAGATCGTGGTCGTGGTGGTCGAGGCCTGGCCCGTGCCGGCCGTGCCGGCCTGGACGCCTTGGGCTTCCTTCGTCCACTGGGTCTGGTCGAGATTTCCGCCGAGCTGCGCGTCGAAGACCTGGTCGCTCGAGGTCGGGCCGAACTTCAGGTTCGGGTTGAGCCCCGTGCCGACCGCCTGCGAGCGCAGGCCGAGCGGAATCGTGATGTCGCCCGGCACGCCCGTCCCGCTGATGATGCCCTTGCTGTCGGCGCCGTAGCCCTGTACCGCCAGGCCCGAGCTGGGATCGTAGAGCAGACCGTTGGCGTTGAGCGAGAACGCGCCGTCGCGGGTATAGACCGGCGAACTGTTGGCACCCGGCGCGCGCAGCACGAAGAAGCCGTCGCCGTTGATCGCGAGATCGGTGTTGACCCCGGTCGTCTGCAGGCCGCCCTGCGCGAACAGGGTGTCGGTCGAGCCGACCTTCACGCCCAGCCCGATCTCCTGCGCGTTGATGCCGCCGCTCGTGTTCGTCGGGGCCGAGGCGAAGCTCTGATCCTGGTAGAGCAGGTCCTGGAACGTCATACGCTGGCCCTTGTAGCCCGTCGTACCGACGTTGGCGATGTTGTTCGAGATCAGGTCGATCTGGTTCTGGTATGCGTTCAGACCGGACACGCCGACGAACAACGAGTCGAAAGCCATCTAGGTGACCTTTCGTGACATCGAATCGCGGAGCGTCAATCAATCGGCTCCACGCGAGAGCTCCACGAGTGGTCCGCTCTCAGGGTGATATTGGGTATTTCGGTATTTGGTGACAGAACCTAAGGAGTCGTTACGGGGCGCCCTCGGGGAATCGCGCTCGTACGTATTCCGTAAGCGCCCCGATGTCGTGGGGGGCCCCACGAAGTGGGAGGCGCGGAGCCTGGGCGGAGCGCCGTTAGTCTATGATCGCGGCGCTGTCGATGTTGGTGAAGACGTTCTCCTTCATGCTGTTCTGATCGACCGCGGTGATCACGGTGCGATTGGTGATCGACACCACCATCGCGGTGTCGCGCATCATGAAGAGGCTTTGTTTGGCGCCCTTGGCGGCGGCTTTGTCGGCCATCGCGTTCATCTTGGCCACGTCCTCGGAAGTGAGCCGGATGTTGCGCGACTCGAGCCGCGCTTGCGCGTGGGCGGAGAACTTGAGCGGGGCGGCCGGCGCGCCGGTCGCGTGCAGGACGTCGCGGAACGAGCCTCCGCCGGTGGGCGGGATCTGAACCGGAACGCCGCGCGGGCGAACGGGCGCGATGACCGGCGGAATCTGCACTCCGGCGATCTTCGGGTCGGCCATCAGCCGATCGAAAGGATCGCGGAGGTCGGGATCTGCAGCGGCTGGCCCTTGCCGTCGACGAGCAGGTTGCCCTGGGCGTCGACCATGGTGAACTCGGGCGTGCCGTCGATGATCGAGATCGTCTTGACCGTGCCGTTGACCGTGATCGCGTTACCGCTGCCGTCGTTGGACTGAGCCGAGACGGCTTTGCCGATCAGCCCGGCGGACTGCATGACCGCGAAGTTGGACTGGAACGAGGTGAACGACGCCTTGAGCTCGTTGGTCGACTGCACGGCGGAGAACTGCGCGAGCTGCGCGACCGACTGCGTGTCGTCCATCGGTTTGAGCGGGTCTTGGTTCTGCAGCTGGGTGGTGAGCAGCTTGAGGAAGGCGTCTTCCCCGAGCTGCTGGTCCAGCGTCGACGCCACGGGCGCCGACGTCTGGGGCTGGGTGATCAGGCTGTCGATCGGAAGACCGGCGGTCGATCCGCTGACGCTGGACATGGGTGGTGCTCCCTTGGTGCGGGGCGAGGTTGGATCAGGCGAGGTAGTCGTAGCCGCGGAGGCCGCTGACCAGCGGCGGACCGAAGCTGGGGACGGCGAGCAGGCCGAGGTCGTCGACCGGCTCGTCGGGTTCGAGCGGCCCCAGGCCGCCGATCCGGCGCGGCGCCGGGTTGGCCCAGGCGTGGTGGTTGGAGTCCTGGCGCTGGCCGAAGCCGCCCCCGGCCAGGCCGACGGTGAAGCTCTGCAGCTTCAGGCCGGCATCGGCCAGGGTGCGCGCGAGCTGGGCTTGTCCGCCAACCAGCGCGTCGCGGGCGGCGGCGGAGCCGGCGGTGATCGAGGCATCGACCGTGCCGCCGGAGACGACCAGCTTGATACTGACGTCGCCGAGCTGCTCGGGGTCGAGCCGCAGGCGGACTTCGGACGTGCCGTTGGCGGTCTGGATCTGCATGCCGCGCACGAGCTGATCGACGACCGCGCCGGGATCGACCGCCGGCGCGTGCGCCGGAGCGGTGGCCGGTGCGGGCAGCGCCGGGT
>CAXTNU010000224.1:0-6755 GCA_964245595.1 uncultured bacterium
TGGTCACCGGGCGCATCAGCTCGAGGTGCGGCGCCTCCTGCAAGTTGCCCGCGCCGTCGGTCAGGAACGGATTGCGCCCGCCCAGCACGACGACCGGGCTGTGGGCGTAGTACGCGTTGGCGACCGCGGTGAGCGCGCCGGTCACCCCCGGCCCGGCGGTGACCGCCGCCGCGGCGGGGCGGCGGGTCAGGCGCGCGTAGGCGTCGGCCGCGTGCACCGCGGCCTGCTCGTGGCGAAAATCGACCAGCTCGATGCCGGCAAAGCGCGCGCCGTCGTAGACGGCCGAGATGTGGCCGCCGGTCAGCGTGAAGAGATGGCGCACGCCTTCCGCGGCGAGCTGGCGCGCGGCCAGATCACCGCCGTGCAGCCAGGCCAGCTCCGTGCCGGCCGCACCGTCGAGCTCGCGCACTGCGGCTCGCTCGCGCTCAGCGGGCGCGGATCAGAGGTGGACCGCGATCATCACCGCGCGCCCGGCGGGCTGGTTGATCTTGAGGTGATACGTCTGGCCGCCGGTCTGGCCGGTGCGAATCGTGATCAGCGGCGCCTCGGCGGCGCTCTTCACCCGCTCGGGATCGGTGATCAGCTCGACCGCGCTGCCTGCAACGTGCTCTGCCATGCGATTGCTCCCGTCTGAAGAGGGGTTGGGCGGGGTTCGCACCCCGCCGCTCGGTCTCCTATCCCACGAGAGCGATGCGCGTCACGCTAGACCGGGTCGCCGAAGTAGGGGAACGTCTTGCTGAAGTGGCGCTTGGGCGTGCCGACGGAGTCGCTGGTCAGGCAAGGCGTCTCCTTGCCGTCGTCCGGCGCGAGCCCGAGCTTGGGGATCAGGCTGCCGTAGATCGCGCCCAGCGAGAGATCGATCACCGGGCTGTTCAGATCGCGCCCGCCGAACTGGCGCAGCGGGTCGCCGATGAACTTCTTGAGCCCTTCGATCCCGCCGACCGGAACGGTGCGGATGACGCCGGTCGGCAGACCGCTCTTGCCGTTGGTCTCGACCGCCAGATAGCGCGCCGGCCCGGGCTGGGCCAGGTTCGCGGTGAGCTGGTCGGGCATCAGCAGCTTGACCATCGCGTCGGCGACGGCTTGCGAGCGGCCCGCGCCGGAGGGCACCGGGCGCGTCATGTAGTCGCGCACCGAGCGCTGCAGCAGCGTGTCGCCGGGCCAGGGCGCGACGCGGTTGGTCGCGGCGTGGTCCTTGAACGACTCGAACGCTTCTTTGACCGCCGGCCGCGCGAGCCGCTCGACCTGCGTCCAGCGCCCGTTCTGCTCGACCGAAGTGGTCGCCCACACGTGCACCACGCCGACGTTGCCCTTGCGGTCGGCGAACAGCGTGCGCGGCAGCTCGACGATCAGCGAGAGCACGTCGTAGCCGGTGAACTTGTCCCGGCCGGGCTTGCGAAAGCAGCGCGCGCTGGGCGGCGGCGGGTTGGGCTGGTTCTTGTAGTCGCGGTCGGGATCGAGCTTGAAGAACTGGGTCAGGTCGAACGCGAACGGCTCCTCGCGCGGGCCCGCGAACACCGACACCCCACCCGGCAGATCGGCGCGCTGGCTGAAGGTCGCCGTGCCGAGCTTGTTGCCCAGCGCCGCGACCGTGCTGCCGCGCGCGGGCGACGCGAGGTAGACGCCCAGCCGCTGGTTGTCGCCCACCCCGTCGGCCTTGAACTGGATGACGTGCGACTCGACCCGCGACGGGTCGTTGGCGACCTTGAACTGGTAGAGCACGCCGGGATCGAAGTACGTCGTCGACGCCAGCGACGGCGGGATCAGCGGGTGGACGTCCATCGCCAGCACGACCTTCTTGGGGTCGGCGGCGGGGAACAGGAACACGTCGGTGATGTCCGCGCCCGGGCGGCCGACCATCTGCGGCGAGTCCTGGTGGTCCGAGCCGAACGACGGCACGGTGCCGTAGGTGACGAGCGCGCAAACGGCGAGCGCAGCGGCGAAGAAACGGGAAAACGACCGCACGGGCAAACTCCCTCCAGTCGATAGTGCGAGTGCTCCCCCTGTGTCCGTACGCCGGCGAACGCTAACGTGCAGAGGGCTCGCTCGCTTCAGCCTAGGCGCTTCAGCCCGGAGCCGCTTCGGCCAGCGCGTCGACCTCCACGGCCAGCCTGACGTCGCGCTCGGTGACCGCGTTCGCGTCGTGGGACCAGGTTCGGATCGTGACCTCGTTCCACGACAGGGCGATGGCGGGGTGGTGATCGAGCCGGTTGGCGAGCGCCGCCACCGCGTTGACGAAGGCGATCGAGCCGTCGAAGTTTCCCCGGTCGAAGACGCGCACGAAGGCCTCGCCGTCGTAGCTCCAGCCCGCCGGTGGTTCGGGCGCCATCAGATCGCTCCGTGCGCGCGCAGCTCGCGCAAGCTCGCGTCGATCACCTCGGCCGTGAAGGCGACGTCGGCATCGCCGTGCGCAGTGGAGAGGAACAGCACCTCGTTGTGCGACGGCGGCAGCAGCACGCCGCGCGCGCGCATGGCGTGGTAGAACGCCGCGTAGGCGCGCTGGTCGTCGCGCTGCTGGTCGTCGTACGAGCGGGTCGGCGGACCGGCACGGAACTTGAAGTCGACGATCGACTCCAGCTGCACGACCGCGTAGTCCAGCGCCAGCTCGCGCAGCGTGGCGCGGATGCCGTCCGCGAGCGTGCGCGCGCGGCGGTCCATCTCGGTGTACAGCGACGGGTCGGACTCGAGATGATCGAGCACCCGCAACCCCAGCGCGACGGCAAACGGCATCCCGGCGTGCGTGCCGCCGGTGAAGCACGGGCCGTCGGGCGCGAGCACGGCCATGATGTCGGCCCGGCCGCCGAACGCGGCCAGCGGGAAGCCGCCGCCGACGATCTTGCCGACCGCGGTGAGATCGGGCCGCACGCCTATCCGCGCCTGCGCGCCGCCCAGGCCCAGGCGCAGCCAGGTGATCACCTCGTCGAAGATCAGTACCGCGCCCAGCCGGTCGGCGCGCTCGCGCAAACCTTCGAGAAAGCCCGGCGCCGTCGGCACCAGGCCCATGTTGCCGCAGATCGGCTCGACCAGGATCGCCGCGAGCCGGTCGCCGACGCGCGCCAGGTGGCGGTCGGCGTCGGCCAGATCGTTGTAGCGCGCGACGGCCAAGTCGTCGACGACCGCGCGCGGGATGCCCGAGCCGGTCGCATCCGGGGTCTCGGCCGACGCGCCCGCGTCCTGCAGCGCGAGGTCGAAGTGGCCGTGGTAGTTGCCCGCGAACTTGAGCACCGCATCGCGCCGGGTGAACGCGCGCGCGACACGCACCGCGCTCTGCACCGCTTCGCTCCCGGTGGTGGCGAAGCGCAGCTTCTCCATCGACGGCAGGTGGCCGCGGATGCGCGCCGCCAGCTCCAGCTCGTCGGGCGCGGTCGAGCCGTGCACGACGCCGCGCGCGGCGAGCACGTCCAAGCCGTGCAGAAACGGCGGCGTGTGGCCGAACAGCAGCGGCCCGTAGGCCATCACGTAGTCGACGTAACGGCGGCCGGCGGAATCGAACGCGTACGGCCCTTCCGCACGCGCGCAGACGAACGGCTCGCCGCCGACCCGCCGCCCGGCGCGCACCGGCGAGCTGGCGCCGCCGGCCAGCACGTCGTCGAGGCGGCGCGCGTCGTGGCTTGGAGCTGAGATCATCCGGTGATGGTTCGCGCCGCGGACTGCGCTTCCCACGGCAACGCCGTCGCACCCTCAGCTAGGGCGAGCCGGTTCCCGCTCGCCGCGGCATCCAGCGCGAACCGCGCGCGCCCGTACGATTGGGCAAAGCGCATGGTGTGCATCGCCCCGCCCTCGGCAGCGGAGACGACCAGCACGGCGGCGCTCGCGTGCGCGGCTTGCAAGCGGTCGCGCCGCTTGCGCGTCCAGGCCGTCGCTGCCGCGGCGGGCCCGTACTCCGATGCGACCGCGCCGCCGCCGGCGACGATCGCCTCCGCCAGCTCCGGATCCTCGCTGCGTGCCAGCCCGCTGCCCAGGTAGGCCACCGTCGGCTGTCCCGCGTCGAGCGCCCCGCGGTGGGCGGCGGCGTCGATGCCCGGCGCCAGCCCGGCGACGACCGGGCGCTGTAACGCCGCCGCCAGCGCGCGGGCGAAAGCGCGCTCTTCTTCCGCCGCGTCGCGCGCGCCGATCACGGCTATCCCGTCGCGCGGCAGCGCACCGCGCACGGTGAGGAACGCCGGCGGGTCGGGCAAGTCGGCGAAGCCGGGCGGCCAGCCCGGATCGGCTGGCGTGACGATCCGCGCGCCGAGCGCTTCGAGCGCGGCCAGGTCGAGCCGCGCGTCGCGCCGCGCCTCGGCCAGCCGCAGTGCCGACTCCGCCGCCAGCCACTTGCGCGCGCAGCGTGCGGATCGGAACGCGCAGGCGGAGCGCCGCCAGCAGCGGCAGATCGCGCGCGGGAATCACGCTCGGATGGCGGTATCTACGTTCAAGTTAGGTGTGTGGTTGACGTGGTAAGGATTGGGAAGCGCGCGCGAAGCTTCGCGATCATCGTTTCCCCGAGCATATCGAGCGTCCAGCCCTGCTTGACCGCGTAATGCGTGAGACAGCAGAGCACGTCGCCCAACTCGTCCAACGCGCCATTGCCGTCGCGTTCGGCAGCAAGCTCCATCATCTCGGTCGCGGCGTTCTTGAGTACATCGAGTGACGAGATCTCTTGGAGATGAAAGCCGCGCGTGTGGCGAGCGTTTCCCGTATCGAGCTCCTGGACCATCGCAAATGCCTCGTCGAACGTACCCATGGTCTTGGGCTTCGCGGTCACGGCGCACCCATCCGCCATCGGCGAGCCGCGGCATCACCTCGTCCGCCGTCTCGCGGCTTCGCGTCAGCGCGGTCACTGGTGTTCCGGCGCAGCGCTAGCGGCTCTGCACGATGAAGGCCACGCCCAGGCTCAGCAGCGCGATCACGCCCAGCGCAACGAGCGTCGGCGAGATCGCCAGACCCAGCCCGACGAACGTCAGGGCGAGCGCGGTCCAGAACGGCAGCGGCGAGCGGATCGAGTACGTGCCGACCAGCTCGCCCGCGGCGTCGGCCATCTTCGCGTCGGCGCGGTCGCCCCACAGGTCGGCTTCGCGCTCGGCGACGATCATGTAGCCGGCCACGAAGCTCAGCGCGAAGGCCATGAAGCCGAGCAGGAACGTGCCGGTGATCTCGTGTGCGACCAGCCAGTACGCCGCCGCGATCCCGATCGCGAACACCGCCGACGAGATGAACAGCCGCAGCCCGACGGTCACCGGCCGGTCTGCTCGCGCAGCTCGGGGTGGCAGGCGTCGAACACGGGGCGCTCGCTGCGGATCGGCGGCAGGCGGTCGAAGTTGTGCTCGGGCGGGGGCGACGAGGTGGCCCACTCCAGCGAGTTGGCTTCCCACGGATCGTCGCCGGCCGGCTCGTGGCTCAGCGCCGAGAGCAGCACGTTCCAAGCGAAGACCAGCACCCCGGCCAGCATGAGATAGGAGCCGACGGTCGCGATCAGGTTGAGCAGCGGCAGCGCGCCCGCGTCGGCATAGGTGTAGACCCGGCGCGGCATGCCGTCGATGCCCATCAGGTGCATCGGAAAGAAGGTCACGTTGAAGCCTACGAACAGCAGCCAGAAGCACCACTTGCCGAGCCCCTCGCGCAGCCGGTAGCCGAACATCTTGGGCCACCAGAAGAACAGCGCGGCGAAGATCGCGAACAAGCTCCCGCCGCCCAGCACGTAGTGCATGTGGGCGACGATGAAGTACGAGTCGTGGGCGTGGAAGTCGATCGGCGGCGAGGCGATCATCACCCCGGTCACCCCGCCGAGCAGAAAGTTCAGCAGGAAGCCGACGCAGAACAGCATCGGGGTCGGGAAGGTCAGCGAGCCGCGCCACATGGTGCCGATCCAGTTGAAGAACTTGACCCCCGTCGGCACCGCGATCAGGAACGACACGAAGCTGAAGAACGGGTCGTTGACCGCGCCGGTGGTGAACATGTGGTGCGCCCAGACGCCCATCGACAAGCCGGCGATGGCGAACGCCGCCAGCACCAGGCCCGTGTAGCCGAAGATCGGCTTGCGCGAGAACACCGGCACGATCTCGCTGACGACCCCGAAGTAGGGCAGGATCATCACGTAGACTTCGGGGTGGCCGAAGAACCAGAACAGGTGCTGGTAGAGGATCGCGCTGCCGCCGCGCGCGGGGTCGAAGGCGTGCCCGCCCAGGTGGCGGTCGACGAACAGCAAGAGCAGGTCCGCGGCCAGGGTCGGGAAGGCCATGAACACGAGCAGCGACGTGGCGACCATCTCCCAGGTGAAGATCGGCAGGCGCCACATCGTCATCCCCGGCGCGCGGTAGACGAACACCGTCGTGACGACGTTGATCGCGGTCAGGATCGTCGCGACCGAGACCAGGAACACGCCCACGATCCACAAGTCTTGGCCCAGGCCGCTCGAGACCGCGATCTCCGAGAGCGGCGCGTACGAGGTCCAGCCCGCCGCGGCCGCCCCCTCGGCCGTCGCCGCGCCCGCGAAGACCACCATCCCACCGAACAGGAAGAGCCAGAACGAGGTCGCGTTGAGGCGCGGAAACGCCATGTCGGGCGCGCCGATCTGGAGCGGCACCAAGAAGTTCGCCAAGCCGAACGCGAACGGCGCGACGAACAAAAAGATCATCGCGGTGCCGTGCAAGGTGAAGAGTTGCGCGTACGCGTGCGAGCCGACCACGGCGCCGTTGGGGTGCGCGAGCTGGGTGCGGATCGCCAGCGCGAGCGCGCCGGCGATCGCGAAGTAGACCAGGCTCGACACGAGGTACAGG
>CAXTNU010000225.1:0-6747 GCA_964245595.1 uncultured bacterium
CAGGAACACCCGCGCCTCGCCGATCAGCCACTTCGCCAGCACGACCTTCTGCTGGTTGCCGCCCGAGAGGTTGCGCACGGTCTGCTCGCCCGACGGCGTGCGGATGCGCAGCTCGGCGATCTCGCGGCTGGTCGTCGACGTCTCGGCCCCGCGGTCGACGAACCCGCCGTGCACGAACTGGTTCAGGTGCGCGAGGGTCGTGTTCTCGCGCACGCTCATCCCGAGCACCAGGCCCTGCGCCTTGCGGTCCTCGGTGATGAGCGCGATGCCGGCGCGAATCGCGCTGCGCGGCGAGCGCACCACGGTCCGCTCGCCGCCGACCCGGATCTCGCCCCGGGTGGGGATGTCGGCCCCGGCGATGGCGCGCACGATCTCGGTCCGCCCCGCGCCGACCAGCCCGGCCAGCCCGACGATCTCGCCCGCGCGCACCGCGAACGACACGTCGGCCACGCCGACCCCGCCGGCCGACGACAGGCCGCGCACGTCGAGCACCACCGGCGCGTCGGGCGCGACCGGCGGCAGATCGGGGAAGTGGTTCTCCAGCGCCCGCCCGACCATCAGGCGGATCATCTCGTCGCGCGGCAAGTCCGCGATGGCGCGCGTCTCGATCGCCTTGCCGTCGCGCAGCACGGTCACCCGGTCGGCGATGCGCGGCAGCTCTTCCAAACGGTGCGAGATGTAGACGAACGCCACGCCCTGCGCTCGCAGCCGGCCGATCAGCGCGAACAGGGCGTCGGTCTCGCGCTCGGTCAGGGCCGCGGTCGGCTCGTCCATCACGATCAGGCGCGCCTCGCGCACCAGGCACTTCGCGATCTCGGTGAGCTGCTGCTCGGCCACGGCGAGCCGGCGCGCCGGGCGGTCGAGCGGCAGCGCGATTCCCAGCTCCGCGAGCACGTGCGCGACGCGCGCGGCGGCGGCCGGGCGGTCGAGAAATCTTCCCTTGCGCGGTTCGACCCCGAGCACGACGTTCTCGATCACGCCCAGGTCGGGCACGAGGTTGAACTCCTGGTAGATCATCCCGATGCCGAGCTCGGTCGCGGCGTTGGGGCCGTCGATCGTGACGGGCTCGCCGTTCACCAGGATCGTGCCCGAGTCGGCCGGCTGCGCGCCGGCCAGAATCTTCATCAGCGTCGACTTGCCCGCGCCGTTCTCGCCGACGAGCGCGTGGACTTCGCCCGCGCGCACGTCGAAGCTGACGCCGTCCAGCGCGCGCACGCCCGGAAACGTCTTGACGATGTCCCGCATCTCGAGCAAGGTTTCACGGCGCTCCGCCCCCGGCTCCGCGCCCCCCATGCTATGCATGGGGCCCCCGAATGCCAGGGCCCGGCGACATCACGATAAGGCACCATTCCCCGAAGGGGCCCGACAAGGTTTGCTTACTTTGCGTCGGCCTTGGTGTAGGTGCCGACGGCGACGGCGATCTTGGCCGACGGCGTCTTGCCGCTGAAGGAGTCGTGGATCGCGTCGATCGTCATGGCGCCGATCTGGTCGGGGTGCTGGATCGCGTCGCCGTACATCGAGCCGGCGGAGATCGCGGTGCGCGCCTCGGGCGTCGCGTCGTAGCCGACCACCGCGACCGCGCCCTTCTTGCCGGCCGCCTCGATCGCTTTGGCCGCGCCCAGCGCCGAGTCGTCGTTGATGCCGAAGACGCCCTTGAGGTCCTTGTGCGACTGGAGGATGTCTTCCATCGACGAGGATGCTTTGGCGCGCTCGCCGCCGCCGTCGATGTCGGCCACGATCTTCACGCCGGGGCAGCCCGAGGCGAGGGCCTGCTTGAAGCCCGTCACGCGGTCCTGGACCGAGGTCACCTCGGGCTCGTCGATGATCGCGACCGAGCCGCTCTTGACCGCCGCGCACATCAGCTTGCCGGCCTGGGCGCCGCCCTGGACGTTGTCGCTGGCGATGTGGGCCACCACCGTGCCGTTGCTCGACGCGTTGGCGATGTCGGCGGTGAAGACCGGGATGCTGGCCTTGTTGGCCTCCACGATCGCGCTCCCGATGGCCTTGGAGTCGTACGGGGTCAGAACGATCGCGTCGACCTTCTTGGAGATGAAGTCCTCGACTTGGTTCTGTTGCTTGGCGTTGTCGCGGGCGGCGTCGACCACGTTGACCGTGTAGCCGAACTTGGCCGCCTCGGCTTTCATGCCGGACTCCATGTCCTGGTAGAACTGCGCTTCGCGGTTCTGGACCGAAAAGCCGATCGTTTTGCTGCCCGACGAAACCGCCGCTCCGCTGGCGGCGGGCGATGCCGCGCCGGCATCCGGCGCGGCGGAACTGGCCGCAGGGGCGGCGCTCTCGGTGGAGCTGGTGGTCGTCGTGGTCGACGTGTCGGACGGCTTGGCGCAGCCGGCGAAGGCGACCGCCAGCGCGCACGCGAGAACCAGGGGCTTCTTCATACCGACGAACTCGATGCGGGAGCGGGGCGCGGAACCCCTGCGAACGTAGGTTTTGCCACCTTACTTGAGACGAATTATCAACTAGTATGGCCGTACGGCCGAAAGCGGGACGGACGGCCCAACGCCGCCCCTAGGACCCTTGGAACGGGATCGACGCGACGCCGCCGGCGGCTATCACGTCTCGATGGGTGAGCGCTGGTCCTGTCGCCTAAACCGAAAAAATACGCACGAAGTACGGCTCTCTGAGACCAACACGGTGCCGCGGTGGACCGAAAATGACCCTTTGCGGGGCGATTCTCTTCGCCGCGAGGCACCGGCGTGATACGAAACGGCGCCTCGTGTACCCATCTTCGGGCAGGTGTTCGAGGGCGAAAAACGCCGTCCGTGCTAGCATTTGAGCCACCGGCGCCGGGGTTATCCACAGTATTCGCGCTCGCGGCTGTGCACCGTGTGGAGACCGATTCGCAGGACGGCGAAGACCTTGCCGCCCGGGTGCTCCGGCGTGAAGGCAGGGCGATGCTCGCCCTCGCTTTCTCCGCCGCCATCGCCGGGATCGACGCCCACGTCGTCCGGGTCGAGACCGACTCGGCCGCCGGCGTCCCCACCTTCGCCATCGTCGGCCTGCCCGACCGCGCCCTCAACGAGTCGCGCGAGCGGGTCCGGGCCGCCATCGTCAACTCCGGCTTCGGCTTCCCGCCCGGCCGGCTGCTGGTCAACCTCGCCCCGGCGGACGTCCGCAAGGCCGGCGTGGGGTTCGATCTACCCATCGCCCTGGCGCTGCTGGCCACCGACGAGCAGATCGACCGCGCCGCCTTGCGGGACTACGTGATCTGCGGCGAGCTGGCCCTGGACGGCAGCCTGCGGGCCGTTCCGGGCGTGCTCGCGATGGCGCTGGCCGCCAAGCGGGCCGGCTTCGCGAGCCTCGTCGTACCGGCCGCCAACCGCGACGAGGCGGCGCTGGTGGACGGGATCGACGTCTACGCCGTTCCCGCGCTGGCGGACGCGATCGCCGTCGTGCTCGGCCACGGGGCGAAATTCCGCCGCCGGGGCGCCATCGTGCTGGAGGAGCCCGAGCGGGCCGACGTGGGCGACTTCGCCGACGTGAAAGGCCAGACGCTGGCCAAGCGCGCCATGGAGATCGCGGCGGCCGGCGGTCACAACCTGGTCCTGGTCGGCCCGCCGGGCTGCGGCAAGTCGATGCTCGCGCGGCGGCTGCCGTCCATCCTGCCCGCGATGAGCAGCGCCGAGGCGCTCGAGGTGACCAAGGTCTACAGTATCGCGGGACTGCTCGCGGCTCGCCCGCGGGTCGTCGCGACGCGCCCGTTCCGCGCCCCGCACCACACCGCCAGCCGGGTCTCGCTCGTGGGCGGCGGCGCCGTTCCGCGGCCGGGCGAGATCTCACTGGCGATGAACGGCGTGCTCTATCTCGACGAGCTGGGCGAGTTTCCGCGCGCGACGCTCGAGGTGCTGCGCCAGCCGCTCGAAGAAGGCGCGGTGACGATCGCGCGCGCTGCGGGCACGCTGACGTTTCCCGCGCGCTTCACGCTGGTCGCATCGATGAACCCGTGCCCGTGCGGTTTCCGCGGCGTGCGCGGTTCGGACTGCCGCTGCGACGACGCCGCGGTGCAGCGCTATCTGGGCAAGCTCTCGGGCCCGCTGCTCGACCGGATCGACTTGCACGTCACCGTGGCGCGGGTCTCGTTCGACGAGCTGGTCGACGTCGCACCGGCTGCCGAGACGTCGGCGAGCGTGCGCGAGCGGGTCGAAGCCGCCCGCGCGCGCCAGGCCCAGCGCTTCTCCAGCAGCGGCGCGATGGCCGGCGGCGCGCAGGCCCACGGCGCTTGCACGAATGCCGCGATCCCGGCCGCCGCGGTGCGCCGGCTCTGCCCGCTCGATCCGGCCGCGCTCGCGCTGCTCGAAAGCGCCGTCACCCGCGGCGCGCTGAGCGCGCGTGCGTTCGATCGCATCGCACGCGTCGCGCGCACCATCGCCGACCTCGCGGCCGCCGAGCGCATCGGCCGCGAGCACGTCGCCGAAGCGCTCGTGTACCGCGGCTTGCAGCCGCGGTAACAGCTCAGCGGCGGCAGGAACGCCGGCCCGTTCGAGATCGGCGTTGTGCAGGCGCGTGCAGCTTCCCGGTCGGCCCGCGGGTCGAAGCAGCGGTTGCGAACCGCGACGTTCGTCCAAGGCCGCGGTGGTCACCTCGTCGAGCACGTGGAACGTCCGCTCCATGCGCACGCTGCTTCCCGGTGGCTCCTCCTACGAGCGCGAGTACGGCTACTCGCGCGCGGTCGCCGACGGCGATTGGGTCTTCGTCGCGGGCACGACCGGTTTCGACTACGCCACGATGACCATCTCCGACGATCCGGCCGAGCAGGCCCGGCAGTGCTTCCGCACCATCGCCGCGGCGCTGGAACAGGCCGGCGCGTCGCTGGCCGACATCGTGCGGACGCGCTACTACGTGCCCGACGCCGCCGACTGGCCCGCGATCGGCGCCGTTTGCGGCGAGGTGCTCGGCGACATCCGCCCCGCCGCGACGGCGCTGGTGTGCGGCCTGATCGACCCGCGCATGCGGATCGAGATCGAAGTCACCGCGCGCCGCCGCTTCGATTGACGGGCGGATCGGCCGAAGGCCGAACGCGACGGATCGCGCTACGCGCGATCCACCTATGCCAGCGCGCCGCGCATGCGGACGATCTCGCGGTAGAGCTCGGGGTGCTCGCCGAACGGCTCGCGCCCGTGCAGCCAGACGTTGTTGTTGAGCATCAGGATCGAGCCGACCGGGATCGTGACGTACTCGATCGCCCCGACGGCGTGCATCGAGGCGTTCAGGTCGCGCAGGAACAGCGCCTCGGCCAGATTGCGCGGGTGGACGAACTGGTCGACGAAGCGGATGCACAGCCCGCCGTTCCAGTCGAAGAAGATCGGCCGCTCGCGCACCTGCGAGGTCGCGTGGTTGCCCCACTGCTGCTGGCGCGGGTCGCTGGCCGGCGGAAGCTTGAAGCGCAGCGGCGTGCGCCCGAGCGGGTCGGCGGCGAAGCGGCCGGCCTCGCTCCAGTCGTCGAGGTGCAGCAGGATCGAGCGGCCGCCCGACGCGTCGCGCTCCTCGGTCTTGGCGAAGGCCAGCCAGTCGGTCGTCTCGGCCGCCGCGGCCGCGCCGTCGGTGTGCAGCGCGAAGGTCAGGTAGGGCTGGTAGAGGTTGGCCGTGTCGCGAGTGACGTCGCGCGCGGTGACCTTCATGCGGCCGTAGAACGTACCGGACAGCACGTCGTCGTCCGGCTGGCCGACCGAGTGCGCGAGCGCGGTGGTCAGCTTGAGCAGGTCGCCGGCGTCGGGCCGGTAGCCCTCGATGTCGATCCGAAAGCCGGCCGAGCGGCGGTCCAGCAGCAGCCGGCGCAGGTCGGCCGCGAAATCGGCGCCCAAGGCGGCCAGCAGCGGCGGCACCAAGCCGAACCGAGTGTACGGAACGTAGTCCAGCGTGCGCAGCGTAACGTCGCTGGTGAGCTCGAAGAAGCGCGCGACCGCACCGCCGTCGAGGACGATTCGGACCAAGCGCTCCGAAGCGGCCAGTTTCTCGAGCCCATACCCAGCACACCGCGCCCCGGGATGAGGCAGACGAACCTGTTCCATTCTTCACCCTATATCGGCTGCCGGGTCCGCCCGAACCTAGGCGCGTTCGTTAAGCTATCCGAGCATCCGGCGCCTCTAGGCTTCCGGCGTTGCCGTAGAACCTCATTCCATTCGGTGGGCAGAACGAATCAGGTCGCCGCCCGCGAGCGTCCCAGACGCCGCGAGGCGAACGTCCCCCAGGTGCATTCCGAAGCGCAGCGGCTGATCGCCGCCTTCCGCCTCCAGCCGCACCCCGAGGGCGGCTACTACCGCGAAACGTACCGCAGCGCCGAGCGGGTGACGACGGCCCGCGGCGCGGTCCGCGCGGCGACCACCTCGATCTACTTCCTGCTCACCGCGCAGCAGTTCTCGGCCTTCCACCGCCTGGCGTCGGACGAGACCTGGCACTTCTACCGCGGCGATCCGGTGACGCTGGAGCTGATCGACGCGGCCGGCCGGCACGAGCGGCGGGTGCTGGGCGGCGACGCGCTGCAGACCACGATCGTCGCCGGGACGCACTTCGCGGCCCACGTCGACGCCCCCGACGGCTGGGTGCTGGTCGGCTGCGACGTCGCGCCCGGCTTCGAGTTCGCCGATTTCCACTTGACGACGGGCGCGATGCTGCGCGCCGCGTACCCGCAGTTCGGGCCGCTGATCGCGCAGTACACCCGCTAGGCCGCGAGCGCGTAGGCGATCGGGGTGCGCTCGTCGTCGCGCGCGACGACCCCGCGCACGCGCAAGT
>CAXTNU010000226.1:0-6737 GCA_964245595.1 uncultured bacterium
CAGCAGCAGGATGCCCGCGGTGTCCGTGCCGATTCCCAGCGGCAGCGCGAGCGCGGTTTTCGCCCCCTCGGCGCGCAGCCAGACGCCGCCGGTCGCCGCGATCATCGGCGCGGCGGCGACGATCGGCACGGCCGCGTCGAAGGCGCCGCCGACGAGCTGCTGGCCGGGCAAGGCCGGCGGCACCGCTTCGCGCAGCTCGCCGGCGTAGGCCAGCGGCCACAAGATGTTGAGGTGCGGGACCGACGAAAAGAGAACCGCGCCCTCGAAGTTGAGGAGGCGCAACATCTGCCCCAGGCTCCGCGCGACGATCTCCTCGATGTCGCCGTCCGCGCCGCGCAGCCGGTTCATTCCGCCAGTTCCAATCGCAACAGCCCGCCGGACGGCGGTTCACCCGCGAGCGCCGAGACCGTTCCGCGATAGTGCTCCAGGCCCCGGCCCGCACCGCCCGCCTCGTAGGAGAAGCGCAGCGCGTCGCCCGCCGCGGCGCGCTGCAGGAGCGCGCTGAACGGGATGACGTCTCCCGGCTCGCCTTCCAGGCGCACGGTGCTCTCGCCGGCCGCGTGCCGCAATTCCCGAAACTCCCGGTTGTCGGCCAGGACGGCACCGCTTCTTCCCACCACGGCCATCGGGTGCGCGAGCGCATCGGCGAGCGCCTGGAATGCCGTTCGGGAGTCCAGCGCTTCACGCCGCTGCGCCTCGCTGGCGACGAGCAGGTCCTGCAGCTCGGTCGTGCGAGCCTCGAGCTCGTCGTTGGTGGCGTTGAGCTCCTCGATCGTCGCCTGCGACTCTTCGTTGAGCGTTTCCAGCTCCTCGTTGGTCGCCTGCATCTCTTCGTTGAGCGTCTCGATCTCCTCGGTCGCGGCCGTCGCTTCCTCGAACCCGATGACCAGCGCTTCGCTGCGCCCGCGCAGCTCCACGTTGGCCTCGACGAGCTGGCGGTTGGCGTCGAGCAGGTGCTGCTGGCGCTGGTACCACTGCGAGTCGCGCTTGCGCAGGCGTTCGGCTTCCTCGCCGAGTTCCCGCGCGCGCGTCTCGACGATCCGGCGCTCCCGCACCAGCTCGGTCACCTCGACGATCAGCAAGGCTGCCGCCGCTTCGCCGTCTTTGGGCGACCTCGGATAACAGGACACCGAGAGGCAGCGCATGTCGTCTTCGCCCTCGGCCGGGACGACGATCTCCTCGCCGCCGAGCTGCGGCTGCTCGCTGCGCAGGGCGGCATCGATGATGGTGCGCAGGCGCACCGCCGAGTCGGGCGCCACCAGGTGAACGAGGTCCTCGCCGATCGCGGTGCCGTAGATGCCCAGGGCGCGGCGCGCGGCCGCGTTGATGATCGCGATGTCGTACCGCTCGTCGACCATGACGAAACCGACCGTCGAATCCATCAGGAACGCGCCGACGACTTCGATGTCGCGCTGCCGCACGTCGCGCGCGGCGTCGTACGTGGTCGCGCGGCGGCGAGCGCGCTCCTCCTGCCTCGCGCGCGCCGGGAGCGGCGCCGACGGCGGCGCCGGAATCGGGACCCGGTTGCCGAACCGGCGGAAGACGCGCAAGTTGGGCTCGACCGGCTGGAAGTTGCTCGGCAGCGGGTTGCTGGCCTCGGCTTTCCCCAGCGCCAGAAAGCCGCCGTCCCGGACCGAGAATGCGAACAGCTGCAGCGTGCGCTGCTGCAGCTCCTTGCTGAAATAGATCAGCACGTTGCGGCAGAGCACGAGATCGATGTGCGGGAAAGGCGCGCGCTGGGCCAGATCGTGCTGCCCGAACACCGTCATGTCGCGAATCGTCCTGCGAACTTCGTAGGTTCCCTCGAGCGGGGTGAAATAGCGGCTCACGAGATCGGGCGGGACTTTCGCCAGCGCCTCGGCCGGGTAGATGCCCCGCCGGGCGTACGAGATCGCACCCTCGTCGATGTCGGTCGCGAAGATCCGCACGTCGTGGCCGGCGAGGTCCTCGCCGAGCGCCTCTGCGATCAGGATCGCCAGGGAATACGCCTCTTCACCGGTGGCGCAGCCGGCCGACCACAAGCGCACGTCCTTGCCCGAACCGCGCGCGTGGTTCACGATCTCCGCGATGGCGTTGTTCCGCAGCCACGCGAAGAACTCCGGATCGCGGAAGAAGTCGGTCACGTTGATCAGAAAGGCGGCCACCAGCCGGTCGTACTCGCCCGGCGTGCGTTCGAGATGGTCGAGATACTCGCCGAGCGAGCTCTTTCCCGCGGCCTTGATCTGACGCGCCAGCCGGCGCTTGATCGTCGGCAACTTGTAGTGGCTGAAATCGATCCCGTTGGCGGCGTTGATGCGTTTGAGCAGCGCCTCCAGCGTGCCGGCGTCTTCGAGGCCCACGAACTGCTCGCTCGACAGGAGGGCTTCGAGCTCGCGGCCGAGGCGCTCGACCGGCGCGACGACGTCGACCATCGAAAGCGGCAGGGAGGCGGGCATCGAGGGGAACATCGCCGTCACCGGGTCCTCGATGACGACCGTGCCGCCGCTGCTCTTCACCGCTCGCACGCCCGCGGTCCCATCGCTGCCCATGCCCGAGAGCACGACCGCGATCAGGCGCTCGCCGTAGACCTGGGCCGCCGTGCCGAAGAGCAAGTCCACCGACGGTTTGGGCCGGTCCGCGCCGCCGCTGCGCAGGGCGACGTGACCGTCCTGGATTTCGACGTGCCGGTTCGCCGGCACCACGTAGACCGTGCCCGGCTCCAGCTTCTCGCGGCCGGTCACCGAGATCACGTGCATGTCCGTGCGTTTGGCCAGGATGGCGGCCAGGCTCGATTCCACCCGCGGGTCGAGGTGCTGGGCGACGACGATCGGAGCGGGGAAATTGCCGCTGAGGCCTCCCAGCAGCCTGGAAAGCGTTTCGATACCGCCGGCGGATGAGCCGGTCACAACCAAGCGCTTTCCGGCGCTTTCCATAGACGGTTGCCTTTGTCGCTAGCGCACCCTATCAGCGAAGGGCGAGGCGAGCGCAATTCGCCCTTCGCACGCCGACCCCTAGTCGAAGGACCGCTAGAACAGGTTCCAGAGGTACTGGTTGTAGACTTCGTGGTGGTACTGGACTTCTTGCGCCTTCACGAAGGTGCCGAGCAGGCGCGGGCAGCGGTCGGCGCTGGCTTGCTTGAGATCGGCGTAACGCAGCTTGACGTCGTCGCCCAGCAGCGTCGTCGTCCAGGCCGCGTCGCGGAAGTTCGCCAGCGCGTCGTAGACGTTGTCGGGCAGGTAGTGGGTCGAATCGCGCAGGTCGGTCTCGTCGCTGGCCGTGCCTTCGAGGCCGGTCTTGAACACCGCCAGCATCACCATGTACGGGTTGGAGTCGGGTGCGACGGAGCGGACCTCGATGCGCGAGCTGCGCTCGTTGCCCAGCGGAATGCGGATCATCGCACCGCGGTCGACCGGCGAAGCCTTGATCTGGTTGGGCGCCTCGAAGTGCGGGTCCAGCCGGCGATAGGCGTTGACGCTCGAGTTGAGCATCAGGCACATGTCGTTGCCGTGGGTCAGGATGCGGTCGACGAACTGCCAGCCGAAGTCGCTCAGGTGCTCCGCGCCGCCCGGGCCCCAGAACAGGTTCTTGCCGTCCTTGCTGACCGAGACGTTGGTGTGCATGCCGTTGCCGTTGACGCCGACCACGGGCTTGGGCAGGAAGCTGGCCGTCATGCCCAGCCGCGTGGCGACCTGGCGGCAGATCAGCTTGTAGAGCTGGATCGTGTCGGCCGCCGCGACGACCTCGCCGTAGCTGTAGTTGATCTCGAACTGCGAGGGCGCGACCTCGGGATGGTCCTTCTCGTTCTCGAAGCCCATCGCGCGCTGCACTTCGGCGACCGAGTCGATGAAGGTCCGCAGCGGGTCGCCCGGCAGCGAGTGGTAGTAGCCGCCGGTGTTGACGTACTCGAACTTGCCGCTCTCGTGGAAGTGGCGCTCGGCGTTGAGCCCCTGGAACACGAAGCCTTCGATCTCGTTGGCCGCGTTGAGGGTGTAGCCCGACTCGTCGTAGTGCTTGTTCGAAAGCGCCTTGAGGCTGCCGCGGATGTCGGCGTGGAAGGGCGTGCCGTCGCGGTCGAGGACGTCGGCGAACACGAGCACCTTGCCCGGCCCGAAGATGTCGGCCGGCGCCCAGTAGAACGCGCTCCAGTCCAGCGCCAGGCGCAGGTCGCTCTCGCGCTGCGAGGTGAAGCCGCGGATCGACGAGCCGTCGAAGGTCAGGTTGTCGGCCGCCTTGAGCAAGAACTTCTTGTCGTAGTCCAGCATGTGCAGCCGGCCCTCGAGGTCGGTGAACATCACCGTCACCGCCTTGATGCGGTTTTCGCCGGTCAGATACCGCAGCCGCTCGTCCTGGATCTGCGCGGCCGGCACGCGGTCCCGGCGCTGCCGCTTGGCGGCGAGGTTGAGCTCCTCCAGCTCGCCGTACGAGAGCGTGAGAAAGTCGCGCAGTTCGGTAGGCATCGTATGTTCCGTGATCTCCTCAAAAACGTGGCGGTCGGTCGGGACGCGGGCCGGTTACGGCCGGGACCGCGCGCGGCCCAGGTCGACGCGCCGGAACTCGGCTTGCTGGAGCGGCCGGCCGGCGTGCTTCTTGGTGGCGTGCGCGACGATCCGGCGCTCGACCAGATTGCGCCGCAGCATGTCCTTGAGCCGCGCCAGCACGGTGAACTGCTTGGCGCCCAGGCGGTCCGCCAGCGCGTCCGCGCTCTTCCAGTCGTCGCTCAGCAGCGGCAAGAGCCGGTCGTCCCAACTGCTCGCCGAGGCGTCGGCGTCCGCTTCCCGCATGGGGAAGACGGGTTCGGTCCGGCGGGGCCGCGGCCTTGGCCCAATCTTCGCCCGCGGACCGGGACCGGCGCAGCGTTTGGATAGAGGGAACGGTACGGGACGCGCCGGGGGGTCCCGCCGAGCCTCAGCCCTTGGGCTGGGCGGCGCTCCGCTCGCGGAAGAACTGGCCCTGGGTCTGCGGGTTGGGCCCCTCGCCGGTGGAGTAGGCGTGCAGGGCGTGCGAGTAGGCGGCGTTCCGCTCGGCCTTGGTCAGCTCGCTCCAGGGCCGGTTGGGATCGGGTTTCGGGGGCGCGTATTTTCGCTTGGCAGACATCTAGCGGTCCTGCGGCGGCGGGCCGGAATCTCCTCGCCGGTGCGCCGGGCGGCCAATTCGGGGAAGAACGCGGTCATGGGATTTCTGTGGGGCCTGGTCAAGGCCGTCTTCGTCTTCTTCGCGGTGGTGATCGCGGTGCTGGTCGCGCTCGACGGCACGCTGCTGGCCAACCTGACCCGAAAGGGCGAACGCTGAGCCGAGCGCCTCGGACCGGCCCGGATTGTAAGTCTTCGTGCAAGCCCCGCACCGTCGCGGGGGGCGAGTGAACGGCTGGCCGAAGCCGTTCGAAATGGCGGATGTCGGTGCTGCGTCGACGGCGGAGACCTTGCTCCGGCTCACCGTCGCGCTGGACGCGGCGCGCGAGCTGATCACGGTCATCGATGCGACGCCCACCAGCGAAGGTGGGCCGCTGATCGTATTCGCGAACGCCGCCTACCTGCGCGAGACCGGCTACAGCGCCGAGGAGATCGTGGGCAAGCGCGTCGGCCGCCTGCTTGACGGGGCGGACCCGGCCCTGCTGCGCAGCTTCCGCGCGGCGACCGACGCCGGCCAAGCGTATTCGCTCGAAGCACGGGCACACCGCAAGGACGGCTCGACCTTCGCCTACGAGGCCCACGGCCAGCCCTTCTTCCGCGAGGACGGCACCTACGCCGGCCGGATCGCGATCGGGCGCAACGTCGAGGAGCGCAACGCCGAGCGCAACCGCTTCGCCAGCGTCGTGGCCGCGCTCGAGCACGCCGACGACAACGTCTTCGTGGTCGATCAGCACGTCGCCGACGGCACCTACCGGGTGACCTTCGTCAACGAGTCGGTGGTGCACCGGACCGGCTACACCCGGGCGGAGTTCGAGCAGCACTCGAGCCGCATCCTCAACGGGCCGCTGACCGACCACGCGCTGCGCACCCACGCGCTGGCCGAGCTGCGGGTCGGGCGCAAAGCCCGGATCGAGCTGCTGCTCTACCGCAAGGACGGCTCGACCTACTGGTCCGAGCTGAGCGCGACCCCGATCGCCGACGAGCAGGGCCACTTCAGCCGCTTCGTCATGATCGAGCGCGACGTCACCGATAGCCGCCGCCGCAACGAGGAGCTGGGCGTGCTGTGGGCCGCGTTCGAGCACGCCAGCGACAGCATCGTCGTCTACAAGCGCCCGCTCGAGGGCGGCAAGCCGCGCATCGTGTACGTCAACGAGGCGACCATCCGCAACTCGGGCTTCTCGCGCGACGAGCTGGTCTCGGGCAGCACCGGGACCGGCCCGCTGACCGACCGCGCGACCGTGATCGCGCTGCGCGACGCGCTGCTGGAAGGCCGGCCGATCCGGGCCCGCCTGGCGCTGTACCGCAAGGACGGCTCGCTGTACTGGGGCGAGCTCGACGGCCGGCCGGTGCGCGACGCGTCGGGCCGGATGACGCACTGGATCTCGATCGAGCGCGACATCAGCGCCGCGGTCGAGCGCGAGCGCGCGCTCTCGGCCCTGCTCGACGCCACCCGGGGGCTGTTCGGCGTGCTCGACGGCACGGCGCTCGACTCGGCCTTCCTGAGCGCGGTGCGCATCGTGCTCGAGGCGGACGCCGCGTTCGTGACCGATCCGCACGACCCGCTGCGCGTGCGCGCGCTGGCCGCCGACGACGTGGTCGGCGACGAGCGCGGCCGGCTGGGCGTCGCGC
>CAXTNU010000227.1:0-6719 GCA_964245595.1 uncultured bacterium
GACGGTGCACCGCAGCACCAGGCTCGTCCAGTTGCGACGCGGTCGGCCTGGTGCGCGACGGCAAGGCCGACGCCGTCGTCTCGGCCGGCAACAGCGGCGCGTTCCTGGGCATCGCGCTGATCCGCCTGCGCACGATTCCCGGCATCGCCCGGCCGGCCATCGGCGCGGTGCTGCCCGGCCGCCACGGCCCGGTGGTGCTGTGCGACGCGGGCGCGAACGTCGACTGCAAGCCGGAATGGCTGTGCCAGTTCGGCATCATGGGCAGCGCGTACGCCAAGGCCGCGCTCGGCGTCGCCGACCCGCGGGTCGCGATCATCTCGGTCGGCGAGGAGCGCGGCAAGGGCAACGCGCAGACGATCGAGGCGGCCGCGCTGCTCGAACGGGCGCCGCTGCGCTTCATCGGCAACGTGGAGGGCAAAGACGTGTTCGTGAACGGGGCCGACGTGGTGGTCGCCGACGGCTTCGTCGGCAACGTCCTCCTCAAGACCGCCGAGGGCGCCGCGGTGTTCGTGCGCGACGCGCTGCGCGAGGCGTACGCCGACGCGAGCCCGCTGGGAAAAATGGGCGGCCTGCTCAGCCGGGGCGCGTTCGCGGCGCTGCGCAAGAAGACCGACTACACCACCTACGGCGGGGCGCCGCTGCTGGGCGTGCGCGGCAACTGCATCGTAGCCCACGGCCGCTCCGACGCGACCGCGATCCGCAACGCGATCAAACAAGCCGCCGTGCTGGCCCGCGCGGACCTCGTCGCCGTGATCGCCGCCGCGGTGGCGGCGTGACGTCCGAAGTCGCGATCGTCACCGACTCCACCTCCGACCTCGATCCGGCCGACGCGCGCGCGCGCGGGATCGCGGTCGTGCCGCTGTTCGTGAACTTCGGCGCGAGCAGCTACCGCGACCAGATCGACCTTTCGCGCGACGAGTTCTACCGCAAACTGGCCAGCTTGAAAGTGCTGCCGACGACCGCGCAGCCCACCCCGGCCTCGTTCGAGGACGCGTTCCGCCCGCTCGTCGCGGCGGGCCGCCCGATCGTGTGCATCACGATCATGGCCAGCTTGTCGGGCACGATCAACGCCGCGACCACCGCCGCGAAAGCATTCCCGGACGCCGAGATCCACGTCGTCGACAGCGGCACCGTCGCCGGCGGTTTGGCGCTGCAGGCGCAGCACGCCGGCGATCTCGCGCGTGAAGGCGCCGACGCGGCGGCGATCGTCGCCGCGCTCGCGCGCGATTACGCGACCTGCCGCGGCTACGCGACGCTGCCCGACCTCTCGCACGCGGTGCGCACCGGGCGCGTGTCGCGCGCGCAAGCCTTCCTCGGCTCGGCGCTCAAGATCGTGCCGGTGCTGCGCATCGACTCCGGCGCGGTGTCCGAACAGGCCCGCGTGCGCACCTTCGCGCGCGCGATCGACACGATGGTCGACGCGGCCGCGCTCGAAGCGAACAAAGCCGACGGGGCGCGCATCTGCGTCATCCACGCGCACGCCGGCGAGACCGTCGCGCGCGTCGTGACGGGCCTGCGCGCGAAGCTCACCACCGTCCCGACGATCTTCGAGGAGCTCGAAGCGGGCCCGGTGCTCGGCACCCACGCGGGCCAGGGCGCCGTCGGCGTGTTCGTTATCCCCGGAAAGTCGTCATGACGGCTTGCCGAAGGGCGTGAATGAGGGTATAATAGCTTCGCGGTTGGTAGGCCCGCTTCCGCGGGCCGCAGGGGCAGGTCCCCTACCATCCGCATCTTTTTATGTATCTGCTCTATCTCGATGAATCGGGTTCAGTGAAGGACCCGAAATTAACATATTTCGTGATGGCGGGTGTCGCGCTCTTCGAGCGCCAGACGCACTGGCTCTCCGAGCAACTCGATACCATCGCAGCCCGTGTAAATCCCGCTGATCCGGCTAGTGTCGAGTTGCATGGATCGCCGATGCTCATGGGACGCGACGAATGGAAGCATATCGACCAAGGCCTGCGAATCAGCATGATCGAGGATGCGCTGCGCGCATTCGCGGCGACACATCCTGCGAATCGTGTCTTCGCCGCAGTCGTCAGAAAGGGGGCGATCAGCCCGGACGACCCGGTGGACCATTGCTTCGAACAGGTGGCAAGCCGGTTCGATCAATATCTCATGCGGCTTCATCGGTCCAACGATACACAGCGTGGGTTGATTTTCTTCGACAAGAGTAACGCGGAACTTACGATTCAACGGCTCGCCCATCGTTTCCGGTCGGTGGGACACTCGTTCGGTCGACTGCGAAACTTGAGCGAAGTCCCAGCCTTCCTGGATTCGAGAGCTTCGCGTATGATTCAGCTTGCCGATCTCGTGGCGTATGCGGTATTTCGAGCATACGAAAAGCAAGATAAACGATTCTACGACATCATCAAACCGCGCTTCGATTCTGAAGGCGGGGTCGTTCACGGGCTTTATTATCGCTAACGCGGGCGTCTACGTCCACCTGCCGTTCTGCCCGTACATCTGCCCGTACTGCGACTTCGCGAAGTGGGCGTGGGACGATGCGCGCGCGGCGCGCTATCTAGCCGCGCTGCGGGCCGAGCTCGCGCACGCGCCGCCGGTGCGCGCGCGCACGCTGTTCTTCGGCGGCGGCACGCCGACCACGTACGCCCCCGAGGCGCTCGCCGCGCTGATCGGCGACGTGCGCGCGCGCTTCGCGCTGCCGGCCGGCGCCGAGGTCACCACCGAGGCCAACCCCGACCCGGCCTTGGCCGCGCGCATCCCCGGCCTGTACGCGGCCGGGGTGAACCGGCTCTCGATCGGGGTGCAGTCCTTCGACTCGCGCGAGCTGAAAGTGCTGGGCCGCCGCCACACCGCCGCCGACGTGTAGAACGCGGTGCGCGCCGCGCGCGCGGCGGGCTTCGAGAACCTCTCGCTGGACCTCATCTTCGGCGTACCCGGGCAGAGTGAGGAGTCCTGGGCGGCCTCGCTCGACGCCGCGCTCGCGCTCGGACCCGACCACCTCTCGTGCTACGGGCTGACGATCGAGGAAGGCACCCCGTACGCCACCTGGTTCGCCCGCGATCCCGCCGCTTTCGCCGACGACTCGCTCGAGACGCGGCTCTACGCGCTCGCGATCGAGCGCCTGCGCGCGGCCGGCTTCGAGCACTACGAGATCTCGAACTGGGCCAAACCCGGCCACCGCTCCCAGCACAACGCGCTCTACTGGGCCAATGAGCAGTACCTCGGCCTGGGCGTCGGCGCCGCATCCTACTTGGCGGGCGTCCGCTCGACCCACACCCGCGACCTCGAGACCTACGCCGCGGCCGCCCTCGCCGGCGCGCCGATTCCCGGCGAGAGCGAGCGGCTGGAGGGCGCGGCCCAGGCCGGCGAGGCCATCATGCTGGCGCTGCGGACCGCCGAAGGAGTCGACCTGGCCTCGTTTCGCGAACGGTACGGGCTCGATGTCGTGCAGCAGTACCGAGCCGTGGTCGACGAGATGGCCGGCGGAGGATTCCTGGTCGTGGCGGGCGGTCACGTGCGGCTCACCGAGCGCGGCCGGTTCGTAGCGAACGATGTCTGTGCTGCGTTCCTCGCCGACTGAGCCCGGGCGCGGCGTCGCGACCGCCGTCCTGCGGCTGATCTTCGCCGCGATCTTCGGCACGACGGGCTTCCTGCTCGGGCGCGAGGCCTATCTGCACGCCTTCGCGCTGCACATCTCCAGCCAAGCCGGGCAGCTCGCGCTGCTGATCGGCGCGCCGGTGGCCGGCGCGGTGCTCGGCGTGCTGGTCGTCCCCGCGGCGCAGCTGTTCTTCGAGACCGAGCTGCACACGGTCGAGCGCGCGATCGACCGGCTCGCGCCGGGCGAGCTGGTGGGCGGCGCGATCGGCCTGGTCACCGGCCTGGTCGTCGCGTTCCTGATCAAGAGCGTGCTGTTCGAGTTCGTCGCGTTCGCCGGGCGCACGGGCGGCTACATCGCGATCGCGCTGTATCTGGTGCTGAGCGTGTTCGCGGCGTTCCTGGGCGCGCGGGTCGGGGCCAAGCAGCGCGTGGCGCTGAGCCGGATCGCATCGTCCGGGGCGGCGGCCGCGGCGGTCGGCGGCGAGCCCAAGCTGCTCGACACCTCGGTCATCATCGACGGCCGGGTGCTCGACATCGTGCGCAGCGGCTTCATGGAGGGCCCGCTGCTGCTGCCGCGCTTCGTGCTGCGCGAACTGCAGCTGATCGCCGACAGCAGCGACGCGATGAAGCGCAGCCGCGGCCGGCGCGGCCTGGAACTGCTGACCCGGCTGCAGGAGACGACCCCGATCGAGATCGTCGAGCGCGACTTCGACGACATCCGCGAGGTCGACGCCAAGCTGGTCCGGCTGGCTCGCGAGCGGGACGCCAAGCTGGTCACCAACGACTACAACCTCAACCGGGTGGCGCACGTCGAGGGCGTGGCGGTGCTCAACGTCAACGAGCTGGCAAACGCCCTCAAGGCCGTGCTGCTGCCGGGCGAGGAGCTGCGGGTCGCGGTGATCCGCGAGGGCCGCGAGGCGCACCAGGGCGTCGGCTACCTCGACGACGGAACCATGATCGTGGTCGAGAACGGGCGCCGCTTGATCGGCGAGACGGTGGAGGTGGCGGTGACCAGCGCCCTGCAGACGAACGCAGGCCGCATGATCTTCGCCCGCCCGAAAACCAGAGCATGATGCAAGCGCGCCCCTCGGGGGATGTCGATCCGATCGTGATGACGATGGCGCGCACGGTTTGGGGGCCCCGCGCGCGGCGTGGGGGGCGCGCAGCCCGGGGCGGAGCGCCGTTCAAATGATCTGGGGAGCCGTGATCGTCGCCGCCGGGCGCGGAACGCGCTTCGGCCGCCCCAAGCAGCTCGTCGAGCTGGCCGGTAAACCGATGGTGGCCTGGTCGGCCGAGGCCTTCGCCGCGATGCCCGAGATCAGCGAGCTGGTGGTCGTGACCGAGCCGGAGCTGATCGAGCGGGTCGAAGCGGTGGTCCACCCGCGGGTGACCCAGGCCGGCGTGCGGGTCGTCCGAGGCGGGGCCGACCGCCAGGCCAGCGTGCGCAATGGGCTGGACGCGTTCTCGCCCGAGGTCAACGCGGTGCTGGTCCACGACGGCGCCCGGCCGCTGCTGCGCACCTCCGACGTGCGGGCCGGAATGCGCCCGGTGCGGCCCGGTACGGCGGCGCTGCTGGCCACCCCCGTGATCGACACGATCAAGGTCGCCGACGCGAGCGGCAAAGTCACTCGCACGCTCGACCGGGCGACCCTGTGGGCCGCTCAGACGCCGCAGTTCGCGACCCTCAAGGACCTGCGCCGGGCGCACGCCGACGCGCAGCGCAACGGGCTGCCGCCGGCGACCGACGACGCCGCGCTGCTCGAGCGGGCCGGTCTGGACGTGCTGATCGTCGAGGGCGAGGCCGAGAACTTCAAGGTCACCCTGCCGCACGATCTGGTCCGCGCCGAGGCGCTGCTCAAGCAGCGCGCCGAGCTGGGCACGGACGGCGAAGAGGTGCTGATGCTCGAGTGCTACGTCGACCCGCGCGCGGTCGACGACGTGCTGGCCGAGCTCGAAGCGCGCGACGCGCGGGTCGACGAGATCGACCGCGACTTGCCCGGCGCCGTCATCATCCGGGCCTACGCGACCAATTCCGCCCTGCGCGGCTTCGGGCCGCGCCTGCACGCGCTGGCCGGCGAGGACGCGCTCTACACCGTCCACCTCTCGCACCTCGCCCCGCGCAGCACCCCGCTCGACCGCCGCCACTAGCATGCCCGCGCCGCAGTTCCGGGTCGGGCACGGGTTCGACGCTCACCGGCTGGTCGAAGGGCGGCCGTTCGTCCTGGGCGGCGTTCGCATCGAGCACCCCACCGGCCCGCTCGGGCACAGCGACGCGGACGTGCTCTGCCACGCGATCAGCGACGCGCTGCTGGGAGCCTGCGCGCTGGGCGATCTGGGGGCGCACTTTCCGGACGGCGACCCGCAGTGGAAGGGGGCCGACTCGACCCGGCTGCTGGCGGCCTGTCACGAGCTGGCCGTGCGGCACGGCTGGGGGATCGCCAACGTCGACGCGACCGTGGTGGTGCAAGCGCCGCGGCTGTCGCCGCACGTCCCGCGGATGCGGGACGCGCTGGCCGACGTGCTGGGGCTGGCCGCCGAGCGCATCAGCGTCAAGGCCAAGACCAGCGAGGGGATGGGCTACACCGGGGACGGCTCGGGGATCGCCGCCTACGCGGTGGTGTTGGTCGAAGCGCTGCCTCACTGACCCGCAGCGCGATCCACTAGAGGGCCTTCACGCGGTGCTCCTCGTCGGACGGGAGCGACTCGGCCGGCGGAGCCGGATTGGTCGGCCGCGTGAACCGGACGATGAGGTCGTCATCGTCACCGATACCCTGGAACGGCGCGAACCAGATCACAGCGCTTTCACCTGTTTCTGTCCCTGGCGGATCTCGGCCCCGGTGCGCGCATCCTCGCGCTGGCGGCGGCGAGCGGTGAGCTCGTCGTCCCAGACGCCCGTCGCCGCGCACTCGGCGGCGAACGCGTGCAGCTCGGAGAGGAACTGCAGGGCACCGGTGATGCGGCGGGACTCGGTTGGGGAGCTCATGCCCCTACGCTAGCGGACCGCCGGGCGGCGCAATATCCGGGACGGTACGGAGCTTGGCGGAGGGCTGTACCTAGACTGCGTACGGCCGGAGCGGTTCAGGTGGGGACCGGCTCGGACTCGGTGACCAGCGAGGCCAGTTCGGCCCGGTTCGACACCCCGAGCTTGCGGTACG
>CAXTNU010000228.1:0-6706 GCA_964245595.1 uncultured bacterium
ACGACGTGGTGGCCGGGCGGGGCGACGTCGCGGCGCTCGCGCGCATCGCCGCCGGCGCGCCGGCCGGCGCGATTCGCGCGGAGTCGGCGGTGCAGTACGGCCCGCTGGTCGGTGCGCCGCCCAAGATCGTCTGCGTCGGGCTGAACTACCGCGCGCACCTCGCCGAGACGGGCGAAAAGCTGCCGCCCTTCCCCGACCTGTTCAACAAGTACAACACCGCGCTCAACCGCCACGACGGCACGGTGAGCGTCTCGGGCTTGCCGGTCAGCCAGTTCGACTACGAGTCCGAGCTGGTGATGGTGATCGGCAAGACCGCGCGCAACGTCAGCGAGGCCGATGCGCTCTCGTACGTGTTCGGCTACGCGGCGGGGCACGACTTCACCGCGCGCGACGCGCAGATGCGCGTCTCGCAGTGGATGACCGGCAAGACGCCCGACGAGTTCGCCCCGCTCGGCCCGTGGCTGGTCACCGCCGACCAGATCCCCGATCCGCAGACGCTGCAGATCCGCACCTTCGTCAACGACGAGACGGTGCCGCGCCAGGACATGAACACCAGCCTGATGATCTTCTCGTGCGCGCGGATCGTCAGCTACACCTCGAGCTTCATCACCCTGCAGCCGGGCGACGTGATCTTCACCGGCACGCCCAGCGGCGTGATCCTGGGCTACCCCAAGGACAAGCAGGTCTGGCTCAAGCCGGGCGACCGGGTGCGCACCCAGATCTCCAAGCTGGGGGAGCTGCGCTTCAGCCTGACGTAGCTCCGAGCGCTGAGGGCACGTGGCGGAATCGGCAGACGCGCTGGATTTAGGTTCCAGTGGGGCGACCCATCCGAGTTCGAGTCTCGGCGTGCCCAGAGGATTCGCGTTCCGCGAATCCATGGCGTTTGGGCTTCGCCAAGCCGCAGGGCGTTTCGGCTTCGGCCGAGCACGGCGTTTTTGGCTTCGGGCGGCTTGGCTTCTGCTCTTGACGGGGGTAGACCGGGCGCGATAGACTCCCAGGGTTGGCGCCGGGGGTCTCGAAAGACCCGGCGTTCGCGGAAGTAGCTCAGCGGTAGAGCATCGCCTTGCCAAGGCGAGGGTCGCGAGTTCAAATCTCGTCTTCCGCTCCACTTCAGAAAATCGACGACGGCGGGCGCTTGCCCGCCGTCCCCGCTTCCGGAGGTCTTTGTCGCACACGTGTCCTCGACGCTGAAGACCCTCGACCCGACGCAAGTCGAGCTCGAGATCAGCATCACGCCCGAAGAGTTCGGCGCCGCGCAGGACGCGGCGTTCCGGAAGCTTGCCCGCAATGCGAAAGTCCCCGGCTTCCGGCCCGGCAAGGTGCCGCGAAAGATCTTCGAGAGCCAGTACGGCACGGGCGCCATCCTCGACCGCGCGCTCAACGACCTCATCCCCGGCAAGATCGACGCCGCGGTGGAAGAGCACGGCCTGCAGCCGCTCGCCACCCCCAGCGTCGAGCTGGTGCCCGAGGAAGCAGGCCAGCCGCTGCGGGTCAAGGCCGTCGTCGCGGTCCGCCCGCCGATCGAGCCGGCCGACTACAGCGGGATCGAGATTCCCGACCTGCCCGAAGCGGCCAGCGAGAGCGACCTCGCGTCCGCCCTGGAACGCCTGCGGCGCGACGCCGCCACGCTGGTCCCGGTCGACCGCCCGGTCCAGCTGGGCGACATGGCGACCCTCGACTACGAGGGCAAGATCGACGGCGTCCCGTTCGAAGGCGGCACCGCCCAGGGCCAGGAGACCGAGATCCGCCAGGAGAGCTTCATCCCCGGCTTCGCCGACGGCATCGTCGGCATGACGGCCGGCCAGACGAAGGACGTCAGCGCGCACTTCCCCGAGAACTACACCAACGCCGAGCTGGCCGGCAAGGACGCGCTCTTCACGATCACCGTCCACGAGATCAAGGAGCCCGAGCTGCCCCCGCTCGACGACGAGCTGGCCAAGCGCGTGTCGCGCTCGGAGTCGCTGGACGACCTGCGCGCCGAGCTCAAGCGCCGGCTCGACGACCAGGTCAAGCACGGCCGGACCCGCCGCGTCGCGACCGCCCGGCTCCACAACGGCGGCGCCGCGCACGACTCCCCGCGCCCCCAGGTGCGGGTCGACCGCTAGCTCGACGCGCTGCTGAACGAGTCGCGCCAGTACGTCGCTCAGGCCGGGATCGGCTGGGACGACTACATCGCCGGCAGCGGCAAGAGCGAGGCGGAGCTGCGCGAGCAGTTCCGCGACGAGGCGCGCCGGCGCGTCAAGACCACCCTCCTGGTCGAGGCCATCGCGAAGAAGGAAGGCGTCGAAGCGACCCAAGCCGACATCGAGAGCGAGCTCGACGCGCTGGCCGCCCAATACGGCCAGCCGCGCGAAGCGATCGCCCAAGCGCTCAGCCGCAACGTCGGGGCGCTGATCGACGGCATCGTCCGGACCAAGACCATCGACCGGCTGATCGAGCAGGCCAAGCGCGTCCCCGCAACCGAAACCACCGCCGGCTAGGTCCACGGAGGCGCACATGGGACATTTGGTACCGATGGTCGTCGAGCAGAGCGCGCGCGGTGAGCGGGCGTACGACATCTACTCGCGGCTGCTCAAAGAACGCATCGTCTTCGTCCACGGACCGATCGATGACGGGATGGCCTCCCTCATCATCGCGCAGCTCCTCTTCTTGGAGCGCGAAGATGCCGACAAAGACATCGACATGTACATCAACAGCCCCGGCGGGTCGGTCACCGCGGGCCTGGCGATCTACGACACCATGCAGTTGATCAAGCCCGACGTGGCGACGATCTGCGCCGGCATGGCGGCTTCGATGGGCTCGATCCTGCTCACCGGGGGAGCGGCGGGCAAGCGCTATGCGCTGCCCTACGCCAAGATCCTGATCCACCAGCCCTGGGTCCAGCAGGTGGGTGGGCAGGCGACGGACATCGAAATCCACGCTCGCGATCTGATCGCGACGCGGCGCAGCCTGGCCGGGATCTACGAGATCACGACCAAGAAGCCGATCGACGTGATCCTCAAGGACATCGAGCGCGACTACTACATGACCTCGCAAGAGGCCCAAGAGTACGGCATCATCGATCAGGTGTTCAGCAAAGACAACCGGACCGTCGCTCCCAACGCTCAAACCACGTAGGTCGATTGCATGTTTCGATTCGGGGACGAAAAAGGTCAGCTCAAGTGCAGTTTCTGCGGCAAGTCGCAGGAGCAGGTGCGCAAGCTGATCGCAGGCCCCGGCGTCTACATCTGCGACGAGTGCATCGAGCTCTGTAACGAGATCATCGAGGAAGAGCTCTACAAGAACGTCGACGAGAACCTGCGGCTGCGGAACATCCCGAAGCCCAAAGAGATCAACCACATCCTGAACCAGTACGTGATCGGTCAGGAACGTGCGAAGAAGTCTCTGGCCGTCGCGGTCTACAACCACTACAAGCGGGTGAACGCCGGCGGCACCGGCAGCAGCTCCGACGAGGTCGAGCTGCAGAAATCCAACATCCTGTTGGTCGGCCCGACCGGCAGCGGCAAGACTTACCTCGCCCAGACCCTGGCCAAGATCCTCGACGTCCCGCTGGCGATGGCCGACGCGACCTCGCTGACCGAGGCCGGCTACGTCGGCGAGGACGTCGAGAACATCCTGCTCAAGCTCATCCAGGCCGCCGACTACGACGTCAAGCGGGCCGAGAAGGGCATCGTCTACATCGACGAGATCGACAAGATCGCCCGCAAGAGCGAGAACCCGTCGATCACCCGCGACGTGAGCGGCGAGGGCGTCCAGCAGGCGCTGCTCAAGATCCTCGAGGGCACGACCGCCAACGTCCCGCCCCAGGGCGGGCGCAAGCACCCGCACCAAGAGTTCATCCAGATCGACACCACCAACGTGCTGTTCATCTGCGGCGGCGCTTTCGACGGCCTGGAGCGGATCATCGAGGGCCGGGTCGCTTCGAACTCGCTCGGCTTCCGAGCCAACCCCGAGTCCAAGAAGAGCGCTCAGAACGCCAAGCTCCTCCAGCACCTCATGCCCGAGGACTTGCTCAAGTTCGGCCTGATCCCCGAGTTCATCGGCCGCCTGCCGATCGTCGTCACCCTCGACGCGCTCGACGAGCTGGCCCTGCGCCGCATCCTGGTCGAGCCGCGCAACGCGCTCGTGCGCCAGTTCCAGAAGATCCTGGGCATGGACGGCGTCGAGCTGACCTTCACCAAGGAAGCTCTGATCTCGATCGCGATCAAAGCCCAGTCGCGCAAGACCGGCGCGCGCGGCCTGCGCTCGATCCTCGAAGAGATCATGCTCGACGTGATGTACGACTTGCCGTCGCTCAACGGCGTCAAGAAGTGCGTCGTCAACAAGGAAGTCGTCGAGAAGAAGGAAGCCCCGACGCTGATCTTCGCCGACCGCCCGAAGGACCAGAGCGCGTAACGCGCGCCTGAGCCCTGCACATGCGAAAACGGCCCTCCACGTCGGGGGGCCGTTTTCGTAGTGCGCTGCTCGTAGAGCCCGATCGAAGACCGCGCGCGTCGGCTCAGGCGAGCAGTTCGATCCGCTCGTCGGAGTAGACGCGGAACTTCGTGTCGTGCGAGCGCACGCCGTCGTCGCGGCTGACGATGCGGCTGTGGATCAGCACGTCGCGGGCGCTGCGCCCGCCGCCGAGGTCGCGCATGCTGCCGGCCCGCAGCCGGATCAGCGGCGCGTTGCCGGGCGAGGGCGGCGCGAGGCGCTTGTTGCGCACCAGGCAGGCGACGATGCCGTCCTGCACCCGGCCCGGCAGCGCGCGGAACTCGTCGTCGACCACGGGCTTGGGAATCTCGGCCGGCTTGGGCTCGGGCTTGTTCTCGACGTAGCGCACGACCGCGTCCCAGTCGTCGGCCGCGATCGCGGTGAAGACGCAGAAGTAGCGGTGGACGATCCGCTCGGGGGCCTGCATCGGCTCGCCGCGCTCGACCCGCACCCGGCTCTCGATCGTGCGCTCGCGCAGCTTGAACGTGAAGGGCAGCTCGGAGGCCAGGATCTGGATTGCCGAGACGAAGGCCAAGCCTTCCTTGGACATGGCCGTGCCGATGATCGGCAGCCGCTTACCGTCGAGGGCCACTTGGCCCGCGAATTTGCCTTGGCGCACGCCGGCAGCACCGTTCTCGAACCAGAGACGGTCGCGGCGGCCGAACATCGAATCAAACAGCATCATAAGCCTGTCCTTGAGATATCGGGTGCTTGCTCGCCCAAGGTTAGGGCCGCAGGTCACACGTTAGGCAGTCTTAACCATTCCGTTGCGAACGAGCCGGGCACCGTATGATGCCGACCCGTGGGGTACACCGTCTTCATGGAGAGCACAGCCGGACTTACCGTCACCAGTTCCACCGTCCGGGACGGGCAGACCATCCCGCCGAGCGCGGTCTTCAACGGCATGGGCTGCACGGGCGACAATCGCAGCCCCGACCTGAGCTGGTCGGGCGCGCCGTCCGGCACGAAATCCTACGCGATCACCACCTGGGACCCCGACGCGCCGACCGGGGTCGGCTTCGTGCACTGGGTGCTGTTCAACATCCCCGCCGACGTGACGGCCCTGCCCGAGGACGCCGGCTCCCACAAGCACGGCGGCGTCAAGGCCCTGAGCGGCACGAACGATTTCGGCCTGCAGGCGTACAGCGGTCCCTGCCCGCCGCCGGGCGACCCGTCCCACCACTATCATTTCACCGTCTACGCGCTCGATGTCGAGAAGCTCGAAGGCCTCGACGGCTCGACCTCCTATGCGAAGTTCAAGTTCATGTCGCGCGAGCACGTCCTGGCCACCGGCGAGCTCGTCGGCCTCTACGGCGTCCCCGCGAAGTAGCTCGCGTCAGCCAGCGCCGCGCTGACCTGCGGATCGCGCTCCTCCGCCGCCGCCCGGCGCAGGAGCGCATCCGCCCACGGCGTGCGCACCGCGATCAACGCGTCCACGAGCGCAAGCCGAGCAAAGGCGTCGCAGCCCGCCGCGCGCGGGTCGACCAGCCCCGGCCAAGCCGGGACGCCGCCGATGCGCTCATCACGATCCGGCTCGCACGGCGGCAGTTCCGCGAACGGATCGGGTGGCGACCAGAACTCGATCGGCGTATCTCGCTCGAGCGGCCTGGGTACGAGCGGCGGCGCGAAGGAAACGGTGGGGCCGGCGGCTGCGGACGGCGGAGCGAAGATCGCGATCGCCATGAGCGCCGTCCCCAGCAGCGCGAGAACCGTGGGAAGCTGCGCCAGAACGGCGGGAACCTGCGCGATCATCCGAGCGCCCGCGACCCGGCGCCGCGCGCTCCGAGCGCCGCGAGCAGATCGGCCCGTGCGTCGTCGAGCGCGGCGTCGACGTTCAGCGCGAGCGCGTCGTCGAAGGCGCGAGCCGGGGCGCTCGCATGGCGCGCGAGCGCATCGTCGAGTGCCGCCGCATATCGCGCCAGCGCGGCCCCTAGGGCCGGCTCGCCGGCACAGTGGGTCGGCAGCAGCGCCACCAGCGCGCGCAGCACCGCGGGCGCGCCGAACGGCGCGTCTCGATCATATCGTCCATCATCTTGGTCTGGCACTTGGCGGGCGACCAGCGGCCAGCTTTGCGCGTCGGCTCATGGTGCCGGTCAGCAAGGATACTTTGCTGAGGGTCATCCGAAGGCGCGGCAGTCCGCCTTTCGTGCCGCCGACTGTGATCGGTATCGACGACTGGGCCTGGCGGCGCAATCAGCGTTACGGAACGCTGATCTGTGATTTGGAGCGGCGG
>CAXTNU010000229.1:0-6646 GCA_964245595.1 uncultured bacterium
GCCTGGGCGTCGGCGTGCGCGACGGCGTCGTGCGCTTGCGCGGCACGGTGCGCGACGGCGCCGCGCTGGCCAAGGACACCGCCGCCGCGCGCAAGGTGAACGGCGTCAAGCGGGTCGTCGCCGACGTGCGGGTCGACCCGCGCGGCCCCCGCCCGCGCGAGCAGCTGTCCGATTTCGCCTTGGCGACTCGGATCACGACGGCGCTGGCCGCGCAGGTCGGGCTGACCGGCGTGCGCGTACATGTCGCCGGAGGAACCGTGACGCTCGACGGCGCTGCTCCCGATGCCAAGACCAAAGCGACGGCGGTCTCGACCGCGCGCGGCACCGGGGGCGTTCGCAACGTCGTCGACCACATCCGGGTCGAACGTCCATGAGCTTGCAAGAGGTGGTGCAGCCCCAGTTTCCGCAGCCGGCGGCGCACGTCGCGGCGATTCCGCCGACGACGCCGTTCGTCGCGCCCGAAGAGCTGGCGCGGCGCGTCGGCCGCACGTCGCTGCTGCGGCTGGGTGCGAACGAGAGCACCTTCGGGCCCTCGCCGCACGCCATCGCGGCGATGCGCGAGGCGGTCGCGCTGACGTCCTGGTACGGCGATCCTGAATCGCTCGAGCTGCGCGCCGCGCTGGCCGCGCGGCACCATTGCCGGATCGAGGAGATCGTCGTCGCCAGCGGGATCGACGCCCTGATGGGCTTGATCGTGCGCGCGTTCTGCGCGCCCGGCGATCCCGTCGTCGCGACCCGCGGCACCTACCCGACCCTGTTCTACCACCTCAACGCCTACGGCGCGCGGCCGGAGTTCGTCGACGCGGGCCCGGGCGGCGCGATCGATCCCGACGGGCTGATCGCCGCGGTGCGCCGCTCGGGTGCGAAGCTGCTCTACGTCGCCAACCCCGACAACCCGTCGGGCGCGTTCGTCGGCCGCGACGTGCTGGCGCGGCTGCGCGCCGCCCTGCCCGACGACACGCTCCTGTTCCTGGACGAGGCCTACGCCGACTTCGTGCCGCCCGAGCAGCTCCCGCCCGACGAGATCGACCCGCGCACGATTCACACCCGCACCTTCTCCAAGGCGTACGGCTTGGCCGGCGCGCGGATCGGCTATGCCCTCGCCTCGGCCGAGACCATCGCGACCTTCCAGAAAGTGCGGCTGCACTTCGGGGTCAACCGCACGGCCCAGATCGGCGCGCTCGCGGCGCTGGAGGACCAGGCCTTCTTGCGCGGCGTGGTGGCCCAGGTCGAAGCCGGGCGGGCCGAGTACCGCGCGCTGGCCGAGCGCCACGGGCTGCCCTCGCTCGACACCCGGACCAACTTCGTCCCGATCGGGATCGGGACCAAGGCCCAGGCCGAGGCGATGGTCGCCGAGCTGCTGCAGGGCGGGGTCTTCGTGCGCAAGCCCTGGGCCCCGCCGATCGACGGCTACATCCGGGTCACGGTCGGCACCGCCGCCGAGCGCGCGACCTTCGCCGAAGCCTTCGCCGAGGCGCTGGCGCGCGTGCGGGCGAACTCGACCGCGTGACGCCGGAGCCGTTGCCTTGAGATACGCGATCGTCTCGGACGTGCACGGCAACCTCGACTCGCTCGAGATTGCCTTCGCGTCGCTCCGCGACGACGACGCGCTGCTCTGTCTGGGCGACATCGTCGGCTACGGCCCGCAGCCCAACGAGTGCGTCGAGCGGATCCGGGCCCGGGCCACCGCGACGGTGCTGGGCAACCACGACGTGGCGGCGATCGACGACTTCGGCCTGGCCTACTTCAACCCGGCCGCCAAGGCCGCGATGAAGTGGACCCAGGGCGTGCTGAGCCCCGAGAACAAGGCCTGGCTCGACGGCCTGGGCTACGAGTTCCGCATGCCGGACTTCTTGCTCGTGCACGGCGCGCCGGTGAACTACTTCGAGTACATCCTCGACAAGGCCGCCGCCGGACGGGCCTTCGCGGCGACCGACGCGCCGCTGATCTTCATCGGCCACACCCACATCGCGGAAGTCTACGCGCTGCGCCCCGACGGGACGATCGAGCACCGCCACCTGCAGCGGGGCGGCGAGGTCGCGCTCGAGGACGGGGTGCGCTACCTGGTCAACGTGGGCAGCATCGGCCAGCCGCGCGACCTCAACCCGCAGGCTTCGTTCGGCTTCTACGACTCGACCGCGCGCACGGTCACCGTCGAGCGCTTCGCGTACCCGATCGGGCTGGTGCAGGAGAAGATCCACCACGTCCACCTGCCCGACGCGCTGGCCCGGCGGCTGACCGTCGGGCGCTGACCGGCAAGCGGAGGTCCGCGCGGCGGGCCGGAAAGGTCCGCCCGTGTTCCGCCGTTCCCCGACCGCCGCGGCCCTGTGCGCGCTGCTCGCGCTGGCGCCGCTCCTGGCCGCGTCGCCGCGTCCCGCCGCGCCCCGCAACGACTACGCGAACTCAGGGTTCACCGTGCCGCTGGGCCAGGGCTTGCGGGCTTTCTACCAGCGCGACTTCGCCCTCGCGGCCAAGGGCTTCGAGGCGGCCCTGGCGGCCGTGCCCGACAACACCCTGGCGCTCTCGTTCCGCAACGCCGTCGCGGCCCAGACTCCGGGCGAGCTCGACCGGCTGGTCGACGGCGAGGAAGAGGCCTTGGCGAAGAGCCCCAAGAGCGCCCTGGCCCACGTTCGGCTGGGCTTCTCGTACCTGTTCTCGAGCCAGACCGGGCGCAACCGGGACGTCGACGCGCGCGAGGAGCTCAACGCGGCCGTCCAGCTCGAGCCCACCTCTCAATCCGCCCACACGGGGCTGGGCATCATGCGCGAGAGCGAGCGCAGCGCCAACCGGGCCAAGACCGAGTTCACCGCCGCGCTCGAGACCGACCCGCACAACGTCCTGGCGCGCGAGTACCTCTCGCGCATCTACCAGGTCGACCTCAAGGACCCGCAGCGCGCGCTGACCACGATCATCGAGATCCCGAACCTGGTCCCCGACTACGCCGACATCGACTTCCACCTGGCCTCGCTGCTGCAGGACCTGGGCCAGCCCGAGGCCGCGATCGGCTACGCCACCCGCGGTTTGCAGGCCGACGTCGGCCACGTCGGCGAGGCCGGCCAGCACGGCTACACCCTGCTGGCCCAGATCTACCTGCAGCAGAAGAAGCTCGACGACGCGCGCCGGGTGCTCAAGGCCTCGATCACCGCCGGGACCGACGTGGCCTACGCCAGCACGCTGCTGCGCAAGCTGGACGACGGCGCCTACGGCAAGCCGGGCGCGTCGCCCGCGCCCGGCGTGCCGCCCGCACACCCGGCTTCCGCCTCGCCCTCCCCGGCGCCCAAGCAGTGAGCGCCGAGCTTCCGGTCGACGACGGGCGCTGCTTCGCCTGCGGGCCGTTCGCCGCCGAGGGGCTGCACCTGCGCTTCGCGCCCGCCGGCAGCGACGCGGTGCGGGCCGAGATCACCCTGCCGCCGCGCTTCCAGGGCTGGCGCGGGGTGGCCCACGGCGGGATCGTGATGATGCTGCTCGACGAGGCCATGGCGCACGCCTGCGGCCTGGTCGGCGAGCGCGGCATGACCGCCGCGATGGAGCTGCGCTTCCGCGCGCCCGTGCCGCTGGGCACGGCGCTGGTCGTGACCGGCACGGTGCGCTGGCAGCGGGCCAAGGTGATCGCGCTGGCGGGCAGCGTCGCGCTGCGCGACGGCACGGTGCTGGCCGAGGGCGAAGGCTCGTTCGTCTCGGCCGGGCCGCTGGGCGAAGCGCGCCTGGGCAGCCCCGACGTGATCCCCGGGGGCACCCGCTGATGGCGCGCATGAAGCAGGTCCGGGCGGCGGCCAAGGTCCACGAGCCGGCGCCCGAGGTCTCGCTCGACAACCGCCGGGCTCGCTTCGAGTACGAGAAGCTGGAGTCGCTCGAGGTCGGCATCGCGCTCCAGGGGAGCGAGATCAAGTCGATCCGCCACGGCAACGTCTCGATCAACGAGGGCTTCGCGCGCCTGCGCGACGGCGAGATGTGGCTGCTCAACCTCCACATCCCGCCCTACAAGGAGGCCTCGCACTTCAACCACGAGCCGAACCGGCCGCGCAAGCTGCTCCTGCGGCGCGAGCAGATCGACCGCCTCTCCGGGCGCGCCGCCGAGAAGGGCCTGACCTTGGTGCCCTGGCGGCTGTACTTCAAGAACGGCCGGGTCAAGCTCGAGCTGGCCCTGGTCAAGGGCAAGAAACTGTGGGACAAGCGGCGCGACATCCAGAGCCGCGACATGGCGCGCGAGCTGGCGCGCGAAGTCGGGCGCTGAAGCCCGCGCCGAAGGGACGTCGGTCCCGGCCATGGTAGGCTGATCCCGCACGAATGAGCGAGGGACCGGAGCGCCGTTAGTCCCTTCGAGCGGCCCCGGTTGTCGGCAAAGATTCTGCAATGATCGACCGCGCGCGAGGCGCTCGGTCGGGCCCGCGTGAAGTATGTCACATCGGGTCCCCACCGGCGTCGTGCTAGCGGCTCCGGGCTTATCGTGTTCTTCCGGAGGCGTTTCTGCCATGAACTCTCGCGCGCTCGCGGTCGCGACGCTCTTCCTCCTCGCCGGCTGCGGCGGTGGAGGCGGCGGCGTCGCTCCCGTATCCACCCCACCGGTGCCGGGGCATCCGTCGCTGCAGCAGGCCACGCTGAAGATCACGTTCCCGGTGAACCCGGGCACGGCGTCGTCGGCGCGCAGCCCGCAGTACGTGTCGCCGAACTCCAACTCCATCAAGATCACGGTCAACACCGTCAACGGTGCCGCGCCCGAGTCGTACGTGACGCCGAACCCGTTCGTCGCGACGCTCACCACCACCGGCGGCAGCCCGAACTGCACCGTCTCGGGCGGCACGGAGACCTGCACGGTCAGCAACGTCACGGCCCCGCCGGGAACCGTCAACTACACCTTCGGCGTGTACGCGAGCACCGACGGCAGCGGCACGGCCCTGGCGACGGCGACCGTCAACGAGACGGTCACGCAGGGCGTCCTGAACACGTTCAACGTGACGCTCTCCGGCGTGGCCAGCGCGCTGGTGACCAGCTTCAGCACCACCGCCTTCACCGCCAACACCCCGGCCACCGACACCGACGTCGTCCACGTCAACGACCCGTCGGGCGCGCGCATCGTCGGCACCGCTCCGTTCAGCGGCGGCGCGACCGTCACGGTGACCGACAACGACACCAGCGGCCAGACCTCGCTCGCCGCCGGCACCGGCGGCGGCAGCGCGACGACCTGCTCGTCGGCCACCGTCTGCACGCTCAGCCACGGCGCCGACACCGTGAACCTGGTCTACACCGGCCGCGCGGCCGCGGGAACGGGCTCGCCGCCGGTCGACAGCTTCACGGTCACCGCGACCAGCACCGGCGTGACGACCGCGACCGCCAACCTGAGCATCACCGACAACCCGATCACCTTCGACGTGACGACGCTCGACGACACCGCGCACGGCGGCCAGGCGAGCGACCCGAACTACAACCAGCTCACCCTGTTCTTCGCGGCCCTGGGCAACTCGGCGGGCTTCAACGCGGCGGAGCTGGGCTACAGCAACTCGCCGTACAGCCAGAGCTTCACCACCGCGTTCGACGCGGCGACCTGCGGCAGCGGCGCGAGCGCGGTCGCGACCATCACGCCGACGACCGGCACCAGCTTCACGGTGACCTCGAAGAACCCCGGTATCTGCAAGCTCACGGTGTCCGACTCGGTCGGTCAGTCCAAGATCCTCTGGATCTCGGTCACCACCTCGAACTTCAACGTGAACGGCCGCAAGCGCGGCGTCTAGTCCCGCTCAATCGATCCGAAGCGCCCGCCGAGACCACGGTTTCGGCGGGCGTAACATTGCGCGCCGCGACACCGGCGCCGATAAGAAAAGATGAGATGTGACCGGCCGGCGGGAGCAGCTCGAGCACTCCAGGGAGGCGAACCGAACCATGAACACGCGCGCGCTGGCCGTCGCGGCCCTGCTCGTCCTGACCGGCTGCGGCGGAGGCGGCGGCAGCTCCGCCCCTCAGGTGCCGGTTCCGCTCCCGACCGCCACCGTCACGGCCCCGCACGAGGCCGGCAAGGCGACGCTGACCCTCACCGCCCCGCCCGCCGCGGCGCCGGCTTCGGGCGCGCGCGCGCCGCGCTACGTCTCGCCGAACTCGGCCGCGGTCCAGGTGACGATCAACTCGGTCGACGGCAACCCGACGCTCCCGGCGGGCGTGCCGCGCACCACCACGGTCGCGCTCTCGAGCGCGCCCGGCGGCAACTGCACGACCTCGGCCGCGGGCGAGACGTGCACCGTCACGATCCCCGCCCCGGCCGGCCAGGTGAGCTACACCTTCACGCTGCTCGACGGCGCCAGCCCGCCCAACCAGCTCGCGACCCTCACCCAAGCGTACACGATCGCTCCCGGCTCGAGCCCCAACCTGCAAGCGCAGCTCGACGGCATCGTGGCCAGCGTCCAGATCGTCGCGCCGGCGTTCCACGCCGGCACCCCGTTCAGCGGCCCGCTGACGGTCGACGCCTTCGACGCCAGCGGGGCGAAGATCACCGGCCCGGCGTCGTTCTCCAAGCCGTTCACGGTAACCGACGGCGATACGTCGGGCCACACTTCGCTCAGCGCGAACGGCTAGACCGGCCTGACCGTGCAGGTGAACACGCCCAACGACGTCGTCACCATCAACTACGACGGCCAGCCCAACGACAGCTTCACGA
>CAXTNU010000230.1:0-6060 GCA_964245595.1 uncultured bacterium
CCCCCGCCGCCCAGCACGGTCGTGGCGCGCTCCAGCCCGTAGTCGGCGATCAGCTCGGCGAGCGTCGCGCGCAGGCGCTCCGTCGCGCGGTCGAGGATGGCGAGCGCGAGTTCCTCGGCATCCAGGCCGAGCGCCGCGCCGACCAGCGCGCAGGCCGCGCGCGCCGGTGCCGCATCTCCGCGCGCGAAGGCGTCGGCCGGAACCGTTCCGAGCAGGTTCGCCGCGCAGGTCGGCGTGATCGCCACCCGCGTTCCGTCGGCCAGCGCGAGCGCCGCGATGCCCTCGCCCAGCTCGGCGCGCGCGCCGGCGAAGCGCTCGGGCGCGGTGAACGAGGCGTAGCGGTAGCCCGCGATGTGCGCCGAGCGCGGCCCGACGTCGGCGACGCGGCCGCCGGCCAGGCGCGCCAGCGAGCCGCCCGCGACCGCGATCGTGCGCACGTCGAGGGTGCGCAGCAGCGTCCGGTGGCCGCCGATCCGGGCCGGCCGCATCTGCGGCTGCCCGCGCCGGATCACCGAGCAGTCCGCGCTGGTCCCGCCGACTTCGATGAAGATTCCGTCGGTGACGTTCTCGTGGAACAGCGCGCCGGCGATCCCGGCCGCGGGCCCGGAGAGCATCGTCAGGATCGGCCGCCGCTCGACCTCGCTCACGTCCATCACGCCGCCGTCGCTGCGCATGATCATCAGCGGCGCGGGGATGCGCGCGTCGGCGACGGCGCGCGCGGTGACCCGCGAGGTGCGCAGCATGCGCGGCAGGATCGCGGCGTTGAGCGCCGCGGTGCGGGTGCGCGCGCGCAGGCCGTACTGGGTCGAGACCTCCGCCCCGCTGGTGGCCGCCAAGCCGCCCGCGCGCGCGGCCGCCACCAGCGCCGCCTCGCGCCCCGGCCGGTCGACCGCGAACGCCTCGCTCACCGCGACCGACTCGACCCCGGCCGCGCGCAGGGCGTCGAGCAAGCCCGCGTCGCGGCCGTCGAACCAGGCCGGCGCGAACCGAATGCCCTCGGCCAGCGCGAACGGCGCGAAGCGCGCGAACGCGCGCGCGACCGGGCCGCCCAGGGTGACGATCCCGACCTTCGCTACGTCGCCCTCGAGCAGCGCGTTCGTCGCCTGGGTAGTGGAGTGAGCGATGAACGCGATCGAGGCCGGGTCGACGGCGTGCTCGCCCAGCAGCCGCTCCAGCCCGGCGACGATCCCCGCCGCGACGCCGTCGGGATGGTCGTGCGAGGTCGGCACCTTGACCGACGCGACCATCTCGCGCGTCGCCGCATCGACCGCGACGACGTCGGTGAACGTCCCCCCGACGTCGATGCCGATCCGAAGCGTGGGTGCGGCGCTCAGCCGAGCAGCTCGTCGACGGTGAAGACGACGTCCGGGAACGCCGCGAACGACACCGCCTCGCCCTGCTTCGCGATGCGCGGTGCGGGATATGCGCCGCCGTGCGGGTCGCGGTGGATCTCGATCTGCTTGGCGCGCACGTTCACGATCCAGTACTCCAGGATGCCGGCGCGCGCGTACACCCTGCGCTTGCGGCCGCGGTCCATGCCCAGGGAGCTGTCCGACACCTCGACCACGGCGATGACGTCCGGCATTCGAGGCACCACCGCTTCGTCGAAATTCGCCGGCATTCGGACCACTGCAACGTCCGGCTCGGGCTCCGAGATATCCGAGACGATCACGGGAAGTTGCGATGTCACGAGAACTCGCTCGCCCAGTGCGAGCGTCATTCGGTGCTGCATTCGCGCGGTGCCGCGCCAGTGCGCGTCGCCCATCCGCGGCGGCACGATCAGCAGCCCGTCGACGAGCTCGACGCGCTCGTCCGGCTTGAAGATGCCCGCTTTGCCCATCGCGTCGTACTCGGCGACCGTGATCGGCCGAATGCGCGGCCCGGGGCCGTGGTCTCGTTCGTGCCGCGGCGGGGCGGTTGCTGGGAGCGGAGAGGTCGCTGTTTCGGTGCGCATGTCACTCATGGACTTCACCTCACCAGCATGATCGCGGTGTTTCCGGACCGGGTCCATACCTCGCGCGGCTCAGCCGCCGCCGGCGCCGACGTCGCCGGCGACCACGATCGTGACCAGCTTCATCGTCACCCGGCCGGCCCGTGCGTGGGCGGCGAACAGCTCGCGAAGCGCGGCCTCCAGCGCGCCGCCGGCCGGGCCGTCTTTGGGCAGGTAGGAGGTGCTGCGCGCGCGGGCCAGCACGCCGGCGAGGTCGAGCGGCTGCTCGTTGGCGATCTCGCTGCGGCGCGGGCCGCCGTGCCAGATCGGGAACGCCGCGAACGCGGTCAGACCGTCGGCCCGGCTGCGCTCGGTCTCGTCGGTCTTGAAGCGGCGCACGATCTCGCCGTAGCCCGCGGTGAACGGGTCGCTCTCGTCGCGCTCGTTGTAGACCACCGCCGCGCGCCCGCCGGGGCGCAGGATGCGCACGATCTCGCGCAGCGCCTTCTCGTGATCGAACCAGTGGAAGGCTTGGAACGCGGTCACCAGGTCGACCGACGCTTCGTCGAGCCCGGTCCGCTCCGCGCCGGCCGCGATCCACTCGACCCGCGGGTCGGGCGCGGCCGCTTCGCGCATGGCCTGGTTGGGCTCGATCGCGAGCACCCGCGCGCCGCGCGCGGCGAGCAGCCGGGACGCGATCCCGGTGCCCGCGCCGAGGTCCGCGACGAGCACGTCCTGCGGGTCGCCCAGCCCGTCCAGGAGCACGTCGAGCACCGCGTCGGGATACGACGGCCGCCCCGCGGCGTACGCGCCGGCGCGCTCCGAAAACCGCCCGGTGAAGCTCACCCGCGTTCGGCCGCGCGCGCGGCGGGCGAGCTCGTCATCGCCCGGGCCAGCTCGTCGTACAGGTACGTCATCGTCTCGATGCCGCCGAAGAACTGGCTCAGGTCGAACTTCTCGTTGGGCGCGTGGATCGCGTCGTCGGGCAGGCCGACGCCGATCAGCACCTGCGGCAGGTGGAGGATGCGGTCGAACGAGGTGACCGCGCCGATCGAGCCGCCGATCCCGATGAACACCGGCGGCTTGCCGAAGCCCAGCTCCATCGCGCGCGCGGCGGCCAGCACCGCGGGGTGGTCGCGCGAGGTCTCGACCGCGCGCGTGTCCCCGCCCGACGCGATCTCCACCCGCACGCCCTTGGGCGCGATCCGCTGCACGAACGAGGTCACCGCGTGCTTCACCTGCGCGGGGTCCATGTGCGGCACCAGGCGCGCGGACAGCTTGGCCTTGGCGAACGACGGGATGATCGTCTTCTCGCCCGGCCCCTGATAACCGCCGTACATGCCGTTGATCTCCAGCGTCGGGCGCATCCAGAGGCGCTCCAGCGGCAGGCGCGCGGTCTCGCCGACCAGCTCGGGCACGCCGTACGCGTGCGCCTCCTTGGCCGGGTCGTACGGCAGGGCTGCGATCTCCGCGCGCTCCTGCGGCGAGAGCTCGCGCACGCCGTCGTAGAAGCCGGGCACCGCAATCCGGCCGTGCGCGTCCTTGAGCTGGGCCAGGATCTGCGCCAGCGCTTCGGCCGGGTTCTTCACCACCCCGCCGAAGTAGCCGGAGTGCATGTCGGTCGTCGGGCCCTGCACGGTGATCTCGAAGTGCACCAGGCCGCGCAGCGAGGTCGTCAGCGAGGGCACGTCCTCGGCGAACACCGCCGTGTCGGAAATGACCGCGACGTCGCAGGCCAGCCGCGCCTTCTCGCGCGCCATGAAGCGCTCGAAGTTGGGCGAGCCGATCTCTTCCTCGCCCTCGATGACGAGCTTGACGTTGAGCGGCAGCTTGCCGTTGACGCGCAGGTGCGCTTCGAGCGCGGCCAGGTGCATCAGGCACTGGCCCTTGTCGTCGACCGTGCCGCGCCCGTAGAGCTTGTTCTCGCGCACCTGGGCCTCGAAGGGCGGCGAGGTCCACAGCTCGAGCGGGTCGGCCGGCTGGACGTCGTGGTGGCCGTAGATCAGCAGCGTCGGCGCGCCCGGCGCGCCCAGCCAGGCCCCGTAGGCGACCGGGTGGCCGCCGGTGTCGATCACCTCGGCCTCGGTCAGCCCGGCGGCGCGCATCCGCGCCACCGCGTGCTCGGCCGAGCGCCGCACTTGCCCGGCCTGGGCGGGATCGGCCGAGATGGACGGGATCGCGACCCACTCCTTCAGCTCGGCGAGGTAGCGGTCGCGATTGTCTCGGACGTGGCCGATCAGGGCGTCGGCGTGCGGGGCGATCATCCCCACCCCTTCGCCGACCCCGGTCCGGGATGCTGCGTGTCAGAAGCGCCCGGCGGCCGGGCGGCGGCGCACGTAGCGGTGCACGCGCGGGGTGTGGGCGGCGAGCTCGTCGCGCGGCTCGTCGATGTCGATGCGCACGCGCAGGCGCCAGCTCCCCAGCACCAGCGCGAAGTGGGTCGCGAGAATGGTCACCTCAAACCTCCCGGTGCGACCAGAGCACGGTCGCGAGATAGAGCGCGAGCCCGGCCAGCAGCCACGGTGCGACGACCACGGCGGCATGGGGCAGAAACGCAAAGAGCGAGTGCGTGGTGGTGGTCGCGACCCCGCTGCCGACCCGCGTCGTGCTGGTCAGCCAGGCCAGCGGGTTGAGCGTGTTGAGCGCGATCACGACGCCGTGCAAGCCGGGCACGTCCCAGAACGCCAGGCCGAGCAGCCCGCCGAACACCGGCCAGCTCAAGCCGGCGATCGCGCCGCCGCGACCGGGCATGCCGGCGGTCGCGGCCTGCACGACCGCGTACCACATGAACGCGATCCCCAGGCTGCGCACGACCAGCTCGCCCAGCCCCGCATCGTGCGCGACGTACCGCAGCACGCCGGTCGGCGCGGCGCACACGAGGGCGGCGAGCGCCGCCAGCACCCCGACCGCGACGATCGTGCCGAGATCGACGGCGAAGTACTCGAGCGCGATCCGCGCGCGCGCGGTCGGCTTGGTCCACACGATCGGCAGGGTGGGCGACTCGCGGTTGAGCGATGGGGCGGTGACGGCCGCGACGACCAGCGCGGCGATCAGGGCGATCGCGGCGAAGAGGCTGTCCGGAAGCTCGCCCTTGCGCGGGGCCTGCTCCACCGTGACGTGGTTGGCGAGAAAGCTGACGATCACGACGGCGCTGACGAGCGCGAGCGCGCCCGCGCTCCAGATCAAGGTGCGGCGCGCGCGCAGCAGCGCGACGTAGATCACGAGCGTACCTCCGGGATGACGCCGTCGGCGACGGCGTCGAGAAAGATGTCTTCGAGACCGCGGTCGATCACGCGGATGCTGCGTGCGCGCAGCCCGCCGAGCTCCTGGGCGATGACGGCGGCGTCGCGGCGGGCGTACACGCGCAGAATCGCTCCGGTCGCCTCGATGCGGCGGACGCGCGCGTCCTGCGCCAAACCGTTGGGCGCGGGGGCCGTTCCCTCGAAGATCGCCTCGACGATCTTCTCCTCGCCTTTGAGCGAGTCGATCTCGCCGGCGAGCACGAGCTTGCCGCGGCGCAGGATCGCGACCCGGTCGGCGGCGCGTTCGACCTGTCCCACTTGGTGCGACGAGAGCAGCACGCTCGCGCCGTTGGCCGCGGCGTCGATCAGCAGGTCGAGCACGACGCGCTGGAAGATCGGGTCCAGACCGGTCGCGGGCTCGTCGAGCACGAGCATCGACGGCCGGATCGCGAGCGCGAGCGTCAGCGCGAGCGCCGTCTGCTGGCCCTTCGAGAGGCGCTTGGCCGTCTGGCTCGGGTCGAGATCGAACACGCGCAGCAAGTCGCGTGCGCGGGCCTCGTCGTAGCGCGAATACGCGCGGCGGGTGAACTCCAGGTGCTGTTCGACGGTCAGCCAGCCGTAGAGCGCGGAGCGCTCGGGCACGTAGGCCAGGTGCTCGAACGTCGCGGGCGCGAGCGGCGCGCCGTCGAAGCGGATTTCGCCCGAGTTCGGCCGCGCGAAGCCGAGCAGGCACTTGAAGGTCGTCGTCTTGCCCGAGCCGTTCGGGCCGAGCAGCCCGCAGATCGAGCCGGCCGAGACGTCGAGCGACACCCCGTCGACGGCGGTGAACGAACCGTAGCGTTTGACGAGGTCGCGAACCGCGATCATCGGGTCTCCTCCGTATACCAG
>CAXTNU010000230.1:6070-6583 GCA_964245595.1 uncultured bacterium
TCTGCCGGGGGGCCCCCCCCGCCCCCGCCGGCGGCGCCCCCCGCGCCACCATGTGCTCGAGCTCGGGCCGCGCGACGCCCAGCGAGCGGGCTTCCCGAACCGCCTCGCCGACGGCCTTGGCCGCGACGTCGGCGACCGCGCGGGTCATCTCGCCGACGACGCCGTTGCCGCGCACGAAGCTGCCCCGGCCGGGGCTGGTCTCGATGATCTCCTCGCGCTCGAGGTCGCGGTACGCCCGCGCGATCGTGTTGGGGTTCACCGTCAGCGTGAGCGCGAGCGCCTTGACGGTGGGCAGCTGCTCGCCCGGCACCAGCGTGCCGAGCGCGACGCTGCGCTTGACCTGGTCGATCACTTGCTGGTAGATCGGGACGCCGCTGCGCGAGTCGACCGTGATGACGGTCGGCACGCGCTTAGAACGTCACGCCCCAGCCGCGGAAGATCGACCCGTCGGCGGGGACGCGGACCAGCGTCGGGCGGGGTTGGTTCGGGCGAGCGGGGCGCTGGAGCAGGCCC
>CAXTNU010000231.1:0-5359 GCA_964245595.1 uncultured bacterium
CACCCGCGGCGTGACCTCGGCGCTGGCCGCCTCGCGCCGCCTGGCGGCCGGCGAGGGCGACGCGCTGCCGCGCACCGAGCGCGACATCCCGATCGGCACGGTGGCGCTGATCAGCGTGGTCTGCCTGATCCCGCTGGCGATCCTGTTCTCGACCTTCCTGGCCGGCGGGGCGCTGGGCGCGCTCGCCGTGCCGCTGGTCGTGGGCGGGCTGGTCTACGTGGTGGTGGCCGGGTTCTTGGTCGCCACCGCCTGCGGCTACATGGCGGGCCTGATCGGCTCCTCGAACAGCCCCGTTTCGGGCCTGGCGATCCTGGCCGTGATCGGGGCCTCGCTGCTGCTCCTGTTCGTCGCCCGCGGGCTGCTGCCCGGGGCCGGGCCGGCGCTGGTGGCCTACGCCCTGTTCGTCACCGCCGTGGTGCTCTGCGTCGCGACCATCTCCAACGACAACCTGCAGGACCTCAAGACGGGCCAGCTCGTCGACGCCACGCCCTGGCGCCAGCAGGTCGCGCTGATCGTCGGGGTCATCTGCGGCGCGGCGGTGATCCCGCCGATCCTCAACCTGCTCGACGCGGGCTACGGCTTCGCCGGCGCGCCGAGCGCCCACGCGGGCGCGGTCGCCCTGCCGGCCCCGCAGGCGACCCTGATCTCGGCCCTGGCCAAGGGTGTCGTGCAGGGCCAGATCGACTGGAGCCTGATCTGGATCGGGGTGCTGGTCGGGATCGTCCTGATCGCCGTCGACGAGACGCTGCGCCGGACCAAGGGCTACGGCTTGCCGCCGCTGGCGACCGGGATCGGAATCTACCTCCCGGCCGCGACGACCGCGATGGTGATGATCGGCGCGCTGGTCGGCTGGCGCTACGACCGCTGGGCCGCGGGCAGCCGCAATCCCGAGGCCGCCAAGCGCCTGGGCGTGCTGCTGGCCTCGGGCCTGATCGTCGGCGAGAGCCTGTTCGGCGTGCTGCTGGCGGGTATCATCGTGGCCAGCCACAAGGACGACCCGCTCGGCCTGGTCGGCGACGCCTTCGCCGGCATCGGCAAGCTGCTCGGCGGCCTGATCTTCGTGGCGCTGGTCGCGGCCCTGTACCGCTGGATCGCGAGGCGGTCGGACCGGGTGTGACGGGGCCGCCGAGCCCCGTCAGCTTCGCGGTTATATCCGGCAGCCGGGCGAGCAAGCTGTGGTGTAGGTGCGAATACTGTCGCCGGCGGTGGTGCCGTACTGCTGGCCCGTGCAATCGCTGGGCGGCCTCTCGTCGTCGTGCGCGGGCTCGATGCGCAGGTCGAGATCGTCGAAGTCGAAGCGGTGCTGAATCTCCATGATGTCACCCTCGTATTCGGTCGCGCCCGTGAAATCCGAGCGCCCGTAGGCGCCTCGGCCGGGCTCCGCGAACGCCTGGCCGGCGCTCCAGCTAACACGCCGACCCGCGCGTTCCACCTTGCCGCTAGAGGGCCGGCGTGGTAAACTGGGGCGTTGCGCCCGGCCGTGCCACCCCGGCGGCCGGCGCCGTTCCACCTCGGGGGAGACCCAACCGCGCTTCAGCGCGGCGGTCAACGAAGGAATCACATGGCTAAGAAACTTGTTGGGAAGATCGGGCTCGCGCTTCCCGCCGGGAAGGCGACGCCCGCCCCTCCGGTCGGTCCGGCGCTGGGCCCCTACTCGCTCAACATCATGGACTTCTGCAAGCAGTACAACGAGCGGACGAAGGCCCAAGAGGGCTTCATCATCCCGGTCGAGATCTCGGTCTTCGAGGACCGCACGTTCACCTTCATCACGAAGACGCCGCCCGCGTCGTTCCTGATCAAGCGCGCGCTGGGCCTGGAGTCGGGCTCCAAGGAGCCCAACCGCACCAAGGTCGGCAAGCTGACCGCGGATCAGGTCCGCGAGATCGCGACCACCAAGATGCCCGACCTCAACGCCAACTCGGTCGAGCAGGCGATGAAGATCGTGGCCGGCACGGCGCGCTCGATGGGCGTCGAGGTCGCCTGATGCGCACGCACGGCAAGCGCTTCAAGAACCTGGCCGCGGCCTTCGACCGCGAGGCGCTCTTCGCGCCCGGCGAAGCGATGGCGCTGGTCAAGAAGAACGCGACCGCGAAGTTCAACGAGACGGTCGAGATCCACATCAAGCTCGGCGTCGATCCCAAGAAGTCCGACCAGAACGTGCGCGGCACGGTCAACCTGCCGCACGGCACGGGCCGGACGGTCCGGGTCATCGTGTTCGCCCGCGGCGACGCGGGCCGGGCGGCGGCCGAAGCGGGCGCCGACGTGGTCGGCGAGGCGGACTTGATCGAACGGGTCAAGGGCGGCTTCGGCGACTTCGACGTCGCGGTCGCGACGCCGGACATGATGCCCTCGATCGGCAAGGAGCTGGGCCGCATCCTGGCCCAGAAGATGCCCAACCCGAAGTCCGGCACCGTCACCCCGAACCCCGCCAACGCCGTGCGCGAGATCAAGTCCGGCAAGGTCGAGTACCGCCTGGACAAGACCGGGATCGTCCACACCATCGTCGGCAAGGCCTCGTTCGGCGAGACCGAGCTGACCGAGAACGTCGCGACGCTCATCGACGCGATCGTGCGCGCGAAGCCGTCCGCTTCGAAGGGCACCTACCTGCGCTCGATCACCCTGACCTCGACCATGGGCCCGGGCGTCAAGGTCGACCCGACCCGCGTCCGCGCCACCGCCTCGACCGCCTAGCTTCATTCGCTCGGTGCACGAAGAGTGGCGGAGCGCGCTGCGCTGCGCCGCTCTTTCGAGTCCGCCCGGAAACGGCCGCGACGCCGCGGCGGGCTAGCCGAACGCCTCGAGCGCCGCTTCGAGGGTGTCGACGATCGTCACGTGCGCGGTCAGCCCGGCGATGCTCATCAGCCGCACGATGCGCTGGTTGCGCGCGACGATGACCAGCTTGCCGCCCAGCCGGCGCGCGTTGTGGTCGGCCCGGTACAGCTCGTCGATGGCGCCCGAGTCCATGGACTGGGTGCGGGTCAGGTCGACGACGACGTGCGGGTTCGCCGCGACCTGCTGAAACGTGGCGCGCAAGCGGCCGCGTGTCGTGATGTCCAACTCGCCCTCGGCGATTCGAACGATCGCCGGTTCTTCGAAGTACGCCACCCTGCCTAGGGCTTCGCGCCGCGGCGCGAGTTTCCGCCGCCGGCCGGGCCGGCGAATCGTGGCGGCTCGACGGAGGAGGTCGCCGGTTCGCAGGCCGATAGTCGGCTGTATCAGCCTCTCGCCCTAGGATGCGGGTTCTACCATGAAGACGAGACTCTGGCTCGCCGCGCTCACCGCGGCCGCTCTTTGCGCGTGCGGCGCGGGCTCCGGTACCGGCACGACCGCCGCGCCGGCCGTCGCCGTTCCGGCCGCCGCCGGCGTGCAGCCCGGCGCTGCCGCGATGCGGCCGCTCGACGCGACCGGGGCGCTGGTCGACGGAGGCTTCGAGAGCGACAGCTACACGTCGTGGAAGCAGTGCGGCAGCGTCAGCGCCTCGATCCAGAAGAGCGTGGTGCACACCGGCACGTGGGCGCTCAAGGCCGGCGGCACGACCACCGAGCCCAACGGCACCGAGGGCGTCTGCCAGCAGGTCACCGTGCCGGCCAACGGCGTGCTGACGGCCTGGATCTACGAGCTCAGCAACGAGACGTCGACCAAGTACGCCGATCAGGAAGCCGATCTGCTCGACGCCAGCGGCAACGTGCTGCTCAACCTCTACAAGGACGTCGGCAACGGCGGCGCGTGGGTGCAGCGCAGCTACAGCCTCGCGGCGTACGCGGGCCAAACCGTGACGGTCTACTTCGGCGTCACCGCGGTCGGCACGAGCGGTTACCACATCGTCCAGTACGTCGACGACGTCAGCCTGACCGGCGGCACGGCGACGCCGACGCCCAAACCGACGCCGACCGGCGCGCCGACGCCCACCCCGTCGCCGACCGCCAAGCCGACCGCGACGCCCAAGCCGACCGCGACGCCCAGCGCGACGCCGACGCCGTCGGGCGCGCTGACCATCGTGCAGCAGCCGGCGTTCGTGACCACCGTGCAGAACGGGCACAACGTCCGTTTGAGCACCTACGTGCTGCCGGCGGGCTCGCTCTTGAACGCGCTGATCGCCGCGGCCAAGGCGGGCGGCAGCGTGACCGTCGACCTGCCCGACGACGCGTTCACCAAGACCAGCGGCGTGTACTCGACCAATCAGTCGGCGGCGACCCAGTTGCAGGCCGCCGGCGCGACGGTGGTCTGGGACGACGGCACGCAAACACCCAACGCGATGCCGCTGCACGCCAAGCTCGCGATCGTCGACGGGATCGGCTATCTCGACGGCCGCAACTGGGACGACGGCGACGTGATCATCCAGGACACCGTCGCCGCCAACTTGGCGACGATGGCCAGCGCCCTGGCGCTCCACCCGGTCGACGACAGCACGCTCGATACCGTCAAGCAGGACGCGCTCGCGCAAGAGACGTCGTTCATCCAAGCGCACGGCGGCACGATCGACTACATGAGCGAGTCGTTCGGGGCGGGCAACGTCGCCAACGCCCTGATCGCCGCCGCGCAGGCCGGCCGCACGGTGCACGTCATCGTGCTCGAGAGCTACGTCGACGCGACCGAGAAGACGACCCTGACCCAACTGCAGCAAGCCGGGGCCGACGTCGAGCTCAACCCGGGTTCGGGCAGCGAGAAGATGTCGCTGATCGGCAGCGGCGCGTGGTTCGGCTCGTCCAACTCGACCACCGGCAACCCGTACCAGATCGATTGGGGCATGGACATCACCACGCCGGCGATCGTCAACGCGCTGAGCACCCTCTACCAGAGCGTGCTGTCGACCTGCACGCCCTATACGGGCTAGGCGAACGCGGCGCGGGCGGCTTCGAGGGTTTCCGCGAAGACCGTTCCGCGCTCACGGTGCCCGAAGCAGCCGGTGCAGCTCGCCGGTGGGGACGAAGCCCAGCCCCAGCGCCGAGCGCTCGGAGAACGATCCGGGCCGGGTCTTGAGAGCCGCCTGCGCCGCGCCGCGCCCGTGCGCGAACGCCGTTCGCGCCGCGATCAGCGCGCGGTGGACGCCGCGGCGGCGGTACGCCGGCAGCACCGCGCCGCCGAACAGAAACGCGATGTCGCCGCTGATGCCCAGCGCTCCGGTGCCCGCGTCGGCTCCGTCCACGCTGGCGACGAACAGGCCGTGGGCGGCGGCGGCGACGGCCTGCATGGTGCGCCGCAGGCGCTCGCGGTCGGCCTCGGCGATCCGGTCCTCGCCGCGCAGGTTCAGCTCCGTCCAGGCCCGCCGGTCGGTCACGGTCCGCACGGCGATCTCCGCGCCGGCGGCCGGCTCCGGGCCGGCGGTCGGCGCCTCGAGAACCGCGAGCGGGGCGCGGTC
>CAXTNU010000231.1:5369-6558 GCA_964245595.1 uncultured bacterium
GTCCTCGGCGTAGCCGGCCGCTTCGAGCAGGGGGCGGTCGCGCTCGAACACCGCCCGGTCGAGCTGGACCCGGACCGGCAGGCCGCGCCGGCCGTAGAACTCGCTCAGCACGGTCAGGTCGTCGGGCCGCAGCGGGCGGGTGGTGCCGATGCCGATGGCGATGTCGAGGAACGTCCCGGCCCCGTACAGGGCGAAGCCGCCGGCCACCGGGACCGCCCCGTTGGCCGCGGTCTCGGCCCCCACGTTGCGGTTGCGCAGGAAGGCGGCCCAAAACGCGGCCTCGGCGCGACTGGCGTTCACCGTTGACGCGCCGCCCGGCCGTATGGTATAAGGTTCGTTGGCTCCAATGACCGCAGGTCGACCTCCGTGTCGATAATGTGCGCTCCCACGAACGCACGCCTGCCGAGGACGCGGAATCGAGAAGAACTCTCCCGGCGAGCGGACCGCGCTCGTTGGTCCGTGCGCCTCGCCCCGTCGGCGGAGGCGTTTTTCTTTCCCCTTTCGGAGCACCGATGCCGACCGCGAAAAAAGAAGCGACGATCGAAGAACTCCGCGAGCGGATCGCCGGCTCGAAGAACCTGTTCTTCACCAACTACCAAGGGCTGACCGTCGAGGAGATCACGCGCCTGCGCGTCGAGCTCCGCAAGGACGGCAGCACCTACGGCGTGGTGAAGAACACGCTCTTCAAGCGGGCCGCGGGCGACGACCTCGCCGCGCAGCTCGACGCGATCCTCGCGGGCCCGACCGGCGTCGTCTTCGCCGGCGAAGACCCCGTCGCACCGGCCAAAGCCCTCAAGACGTTCACCGACGCGACCAAGAAGGTCGACGTCAAGGCGGCCTGGATCGACGGCAAGCTCGTCGGCGCCGGCCAAGTCCAAGCGCTCGCCGCACTTCCCCCCAAGCAAGAGCTGCTCGCACGACTCGTCGGCACGCTCAGCTCGCCGCTGTCCGGTCTCGTCCGGGTCCTCAGCGGCAACCAGAGCGGCCTCGTCCGCGTCCTCAACGCGATCCGCGAGCAGAAGAACGCGGATCAGCCCGCCCCCGCGCAATAGGAGCATCCCGGAATCATGGCACTCGCAGAAATCGTCGAACAGATCGACAAGCTCACCGTCCTCGAGCTCGCGGAGCTCGTCCACACGCTCGAAGACAAGTACGGCGTGAGCGCCGCCGCGCCGGCCGCCGCCGCCGC
>CAXTNU010000232.1:0-6538 GCA_964245595.1 uncultured bacterium
CTTCTCGAGGCTGCGCCCCGCCTGGCGCCGCTGACCGTGGGCGCGCCTGCGCCCGCCTTCGAACTCGTCCACGTGCCTCTCTCTATCGACCGGCGCGCCGCTTGGAGCGGCGGGCGTACTGCTGCTTCCCGTTCGCGCCCGGCTTGCCGTTGCCCGGCTTGGCGCCCGGTTTGCCGTTGCCCTCGGCGCCGGCGCCGGCGACGGCATCGTCGGCCGCGGCGGGCTTGAGACCCTTTTGCTTGCCCGGCTGCTCGGCGTTGTGGCCGCCGCGCTTGGGCGGGGTGACGCCGAGCGGCACGCTCGCGCCGCCGGCGCCCGCCCCGATCAGGCCGTAGCGGCGGAACATCAGGTACTGCTGGGCCACGGTGAAGACGTTGGTCGCCAGCCAGTAGATGTACAGCGCCGACGCCCAGCGGTAGCGGAAGCCGAAGTACGCGATCATCGCGGGCGAGATGAAAGCCATGATCTTCTGGGTCTGGGCCTGCTGCGGGTCGGTCGACGGCGGGCTGCCGTAGCGAACCGTGAAGTACATCGAGACGACGTAGAGCGCGAGCAGGATCAGGTCGGGCACGGCCAGGCTGGTGGCCAGGAACTGCGGGAAGTGCAGCGAGACGGGCGACCCGATCCACAGGAAGTGCTCGTTCTTGAACTCGTTGATCTGGCCTTGGATGGCCCAGAACAGGCCGATCAGGATCGGGAACTGGACGAGCATCGGCACGCAGCCCGCGAGCGGGTTGACCTTGTGCTCCTTGTACAGCTCCATCATCTTGGCGTTGAGGACCTGGGGCTCGCCCTTGTACTTGGCCTGCAGCGCCTTGACCAGCGGCTGGACCTTCTGCATCTCGGCCATCGACTTGAACTGGATGTTGGTCAGCGGCCACAGGGCCAGGCGAACCACCAGGGCCAGGACGATCAGGGTCCAGCCGTAGTTCGGGATGATCGAGTGCAGGCCGGCGAGCGCAACGGCGAGCGCGTGGACGATCGGGTCGAAGAAGTTCGCGGCGAGCACGCGTCAGAGGGCCTTTCGGGAGGGGACCGGGTCGAAGCCGCCCGGGTGCCAGGGTCCGCAGCGTGACAGACGGCGCGCGGCAAGTGTACCACCGCGCAGGACCCCGTGTTTCTCGATCGCTTCGGCCGCGTACTCGGAACAGGTCGGGGCGAAGCGGCAGGCCGGGGGCAACAGCGGCGAGACGAGGCGCTTGTACAGGCGCAGAAGGACGAGCAGAACGGTTCGCAGGGTCAGGGCCTCGGTCCGAAAACGCGCCCCAGCTCGGCCGCGAGGGCGGGGAAGGCGAGCTCGCCGGCGCCGGGCCGGGCGATGAAGACGATGTCGCGCCAGGGCGGCGTCTGCAGCGGGTACCCGTCCAGGAGGGCCTTGATCCGCCGCCGCAGCTTGTTGCGAGCGACCGCTTTGCCGACCGTGCCGGCGACCGTGATCCCGACCCGGGTCCGCCCCCGGCCGTCGGCGACGAGGCAGGTCAGGTACGTCCCGGCGAACCGCTTGCCGCGCCGCGTCACCCGAGCGAAGTCCCCCCGCTTCTTGAGGGACTCGAACGCTCGCATGCGGCTAAACGCTGAGGCGGTGGCGGCCCTTCTTGCGGCGCGCGGCGAGGACACGGCGGCCGTTCTTCGTCTGCATACGGGCGAGGAAGCCGTGGACGCGTTTACGGCGCCGGTTGTGCGGCTGATAGGTCCGCTTCACGAGCGAGTTCTCCTGGGACGAGGGTGCGCGCAGCCCAAACGTGCCGGGTGCGACAGCCAAGTATACGGGCCCGCCCCCGCCGCCGTCAAGGGAAACGCGGCAGATGCGAACCATTCCTGGTTTATGCACACCTGTGGAGACAGCTGTGCATAACGGGGTGGCCGAGTGCCTCGCCGACCCGCGCAGGCGCCGGGTTCCTGCCGTCTTTTCGCGGTGCGGGAAGGTCGTGGATACGTCGTCCCAACCTCGGCGGAGCGCGTGCTCCGCACCTGTGGAGAAGTGGACAACTCCGGGGGAAAACAGCGCAGGAAGGCACCTGCGCCGGGCCAACACCCCACCCTCATTATCCGCCGACGAGTACTCTCTCGCCGGCCTGGACTATGCGGCAGGTAACGAATGCAAACCAGCACGGCGGCCCCCCACGATCTCTGGTCCGCGGCGCTCGAACGGCTCGAGCCGCGTTACAACAAACCGGTCTTCGAGATGTGGCTCAAGCCGATGCGGCTGGTCGACCTGACCCCTTCCGAGATCGTGCTCGCGGTGCAGACGACGTTCGCGCGCGATTGGGTCGAGAACCGGCTCAAGAGCGACATCACGAGCGTGCTGCACGAGCTGCTCGGGGCCGAGATCGCGCTGCGCGTGGTGGTCGACCCGGGCGCCGGCACGCAGACCCCGGCCACCGCCGTGCCCGCCGCCAAGCCGGCCGCGCCGGTCGACGAGCTGCGCATCGGCCACCTCAACCCGCGCTACACCTTCGACGACTTCGTGATCGGCAACAGCAACCGCTTCGCCCACGCGGCCGCGCAAGCGGTCGCCGAGGCGCCCGCGATGGCCTACAACCCGCTCTTCCTGTACGGCGGCGTAGGGCTGGGCAAGACTCATTTGATGCACGCGATCGGGCACCGGGTGCTGGCCCGCAACTCCAACGCCAACATCGTCTACGTCTCGTCGGAGAAGTTCACCAACGAGTTCATCATCGCGATCAAGAACAACCAGACCGTCGAGTTCCGCAACCGCTACCGGCACGTCGACGTGCTGCTGATCGACGACATCCAGTTCTTGGAAGGCAAGGAGCAGACTCAGGAGGAGTTCTTCCACACCTTCAACTCGCTCCACGAGGCGCAGAAGCAGCTCGTGATCTCCAGCGACCGCCCGCCCAAGGAGATCCAGACGCTGGAGAACCGCCTCCGCTCGCGCTTCGAATGGGGCTTGCTGACCGACATCCAGCCGCCCGACTTCGAGACCCGCGAGGCGATCCTGCGCAAGAAGGCCGAGACCGAGAAGGTCCCGGTGCCCGACGACGTGCTGGCCTTCATCGCCAAGGTCATCCCCTCGAACATCCGCGAGCTGGAAGGCTCGCTGATCCGGGTCGTCGCGTTCGCCTCGCTGACCAAGTCGCAGATCACCGTGGAGCTGGCCGCCGAGGTGCTCAAGAACGCGGTCGCGGCCGCGCCCCTGCACCGGGTGACGATTCCCGGCATCAAGGAGCGCGTCGCGCGCAACTATGCCATCTCGGTCAAGGAGATGGAGGCCCAGCGGCGCGATCAGCGGGTCACCTTGCCGCGCCAGATCGCGATGTACATCGCGTGGCAGCTCACCGGCGCGTCGCTGCCCCAGATCGCGCGCGAGTTCGGCAAGAAGGACCACACCACAGCGATGTACGCGCGCGACAAGATCGCCGACATGATGGAAGCCGACGAAGCCTTCCGCAACAAGATCCGTTCGATCGTGGCGCAGATCCAATCCGAGTGATCTCGCGCGTGCGCACGCGCTTTGCGAGGCCGGGGAGTACCCCGGCTTTTTCGTCGTGGCGGACGCCGCACCAGCTGCGCACATTCGCCGACCGCGCCGAAACGCTCGCGCCGCCCAACCGGGACATTGGCGGCCGGTGCGACTGCGCGCGGATGCCCTGGGCACCGTCATGCGCAGACGGGCTTTCGAGTCGACCGGCCAGGCAGCGGACCGAGCCGCGAACCTGGAGAGGCGACCTCTTTGGGTTCCCCAGGCGTTCGCTCACAGGGTCGGCTCGACGCCGTGGAAAAACGGGATGCGCGCGTAGGACGGGGACGGCGGGGATGGACGGCCGGCCCCGTGCACAGGCTCCGCGGGGCGCGGGACGGCGGTACGAGCGGGTTTCAGCGGTTATCCCCGCTGCTCACCGCCTTACTGCTAGTACGACGATCCTTCTTTTACTTACAGACCCACGACGCAGGGCCGTCGGAACGGTGGATCAGTGAAGTTCACGTGTAGTACGAAAGACATCGCCTCCGCGGTCGGCGCGGCGAGCAAGGTCGTCAACGCGCACACGACGGTGCCGATCCTCTCGAACGTCCTGCTCTCGGCCGACGAGGGCGCGATCCGGGTCCGCGCGACCGACCTCGAGCTGACCCTGGAGCAGTCGTTCCCGGCCGAGATCGCCGAGGAGGGCTCGGTCACCGTCCCGGCCCGGCTGTTCAGCGGCTACCTCGGCAACCTGCCGGCGGGGCTGCTCGAGCTGACCGGCTCGCCCTCGCGGGCCTCGGTCAAGGCCGAGCGCTCGAACTACGACTTCCACGCCCTGCCGGCCGACGAGTACCCGCCGCTGCCCGCCGCCCAGAAGGGGCAGTCGTTCGCGCTCAACGCCAAGCGCTTCCGCGAGGGCGTCGGGGCGACGATCTTCGCCGCATCGAACGAGGAGGCGCGCGGCGCGGTGCTGATGGGCACCCTGCTCGAGATCGAGACCGACCGCATCACGATGGTCGCGACGGACGGCTACCGCCTGGCGCGCTGGAGCGCGGGCCTGGAGCGCCCGATCGAGGGCAGCGCCAAGTACATCGTGCCCTCGCGCGCGCTGGCCGAGGCGGCGCGCAATCTGGGCGGCGCCGAGCTGGTCGAGATCACGGCGCTGGGCGCGCAGGCCAACCAGCTCCAGTTCACCGCCGGCACGACCTCGATCGTGGTCCGCCTGGTCGACGGCCAGTACCCCAACTACGGGCAAGTGATCCCGGCCAAGTTCGACCGCCGCGTCGTGGTCAACACGCAAGGCCTGATCGGCGGCCTGCGCCGGGCCGAGCTGGTCGCCGGCGACCGCGCCTCGATGGTCAAGCTCGAGGTGTCCAACCAGACCCTGATGATCACCGCCAAGTCCGAGGTCACCGGCAACGCCTACGAGGAGCTCGAGGTCGAGCAGACCGGCGAGGACCTGGCGATCGCGTTCAACGCGCGCTACCTGGTCGAGATCCTCAACCACGTCGACTCGCCCCAGACGGTGCTGGAGTTTCTGGGCCCGCTCTCGCCGGCGGCGATCAAGCCGCTGGAGAGCATCGAGGGCTCCGAGCAGCTCTACGTCCTGATGCCGCTGCGGCAGTAGGCCCGCTCGTGCTCGGGCGTATCGCGCGAGCGCTCGCGCACGCGAGCACGCGCACGAACGCACTGGAAGTGCTGCGCTCGGACGGACGGCGTCTCGCCCTGCGGCGTTGAATGCGGATCGAGCGCTTGCGCCTCGCCGACTTTCGCAACTATGAAAGCCTGGACTACGAACCGCGGCCGGGATTGAACCTTCTGGTCGGGCCGAACGCGCAGGGCAAGTCCAACTTGCTCGAAGCGCTGGCGATGCTCGCGACGGGCAAGTCGTTTCGCGCTCATCGCGAGAGCGAGCTGGTTCGGGAGGGCACCGAGCGGGCGCAGATCGGGGGCGAGGCGCGCATCGCGGCCGGCACGATCAGCGTCCGCTGCACGATCGCAAAAACGCCGGCCGGGACGCGCAAGACGTTCGAAGTCAACGGCGGCGCGGTCGGCTTCGCGCGCTTTCTCGGGCGCACGCGGGTAGTCACGTTCGTGCCGGCGGATCTGCAGCTCGTCGGCGGCGGGCCGGCGCTGCGCCGGGCGTTTCTCAACGGCGCGCTGGCCCAGCTCTCGCCCACCTACTACCGCGACCTCGCGCTCTACGGCAAGGTCGTGCAGCAGAAGTCGGCTCTGCTGCGCGGTTTGGTCGCGCCCGACCGCGACCTGCTGCTGGCTTACAACGACGAGCTGGTCCGGCCGGCCGGGGCCCTGATCGCCGCCCGGCGCGCGTTCGTCGACGAGCTGGCCGCGGCGACCGGCGCGATCTACGGGCGCTGGCGCGGGGCCGCCGAGCGGCTGGAGGTGAGCTACGTGCCCAACCCGGCCGGCGACGTGGGCGAGGCGCTCGCCGCGCAGACCGAAGCCGAGCTGCGGCGCCGCACGACCTTGGTCGGCCCGCACCGCGACGACCTGCGGCTGACGATCGGCGGAAGGCCGCTGGCGGCATTCGGCTCGCAGGGCCAGCAGCGCACGGCGGTACTCGCGCTCAAGGTCGCCGAATACGACGTCATGCGCGCCCGTTCCGGAGACGCTCCGATCCTGTTGCTCGACGACGTCCTCTCCGAGCTGGACGCCGAGCGCGCGGGCGGCTTCCTCGGCGCGGTCCGGGGCTTCGAGCAGGCCTTCCTCACGACGACCGAGCGGCCGGCCGAGCTCGGCCCGGCGGCAGTGTGGGAGATCCGCGCCGCGGCGGTCGCGGCGTGCTAGTCGCGCTGGGCGGGATCCTCGACGGCTGGCGGCCCAAGCCCAGTCCGGGCTCCGACCCGCTGGTCGCGGTGCGGGCGGCTTGGGCCGACCTGGTCGGAGCGGACGTGGCCCGAGCCGCCCAGCCGGTCGCGATCGAGCGCGACACGCTGATCGTGCTGACCGGCTCGTCTGCCTGGTCGGCCCAGCTGGTGTTCCTCGAGCCGCAGATCGTGCGCGGGCTGCGGGCCCTGCCCGAGACGCGCGAGCTGACCCGCCTGCGCTTCCGGGTCGGCAAGCTGCGCCGCCAGCTCGAGGGCCCGGAAGGCC
>CAXTNU010000233.1:0-6521 GCA_964245595.1 uncultured bacterium
CTCGTGCTGATGGCATACCTCGCCGTCGGGACCGCCGCGGCGCGCCGGCTGCGCCCGGCGACGATCGTGTTCGAGTCGACCTCGGCCGGGATCGAGCTGCGGCGGGTCGACGACTCGTGGTTCGTCGCCGGCGCGGGTGCGTGGAAACCGTGGGCGGAGCGCCACCGGCGGCGCGCCGATCACGTCGTCAGCAGCGACGACGCCTGCGCGCTCGCCGAGCTGCCGCCTTCAGCGGCAGGCGTGCTCGTCCTCGCACCAGCGGCGCACCCGCTCCGCGATGGCGTCGCGCACCTCGCGGGTGCGCTCTAGCACCTCGGCCGGCTCACCGCGAAACGAGGACGGATCGGGAAAGCCCCAGTGCAGCCGTTCCCCGCGCGCGGGATGGACCGGGCACGCTTCCGCGCTGGCCTCGTCGCAGACGGTGACGACGTAGTCGTACGCGCGCACGGCGATCGCCGGATCGGCGCAGTCCTTGGCCGCGTTTCCGCTCAGGTCGTGGCCGAGCTCGCGCATCGCCTCGACCACGACCGGGTTGAGCCGGCCCGCTTCCAATCCCGCGCTGTAGGCGCGCAGCGTGCCGGCGCAGCGCGCGTTGACGAACGCTTCGGCCATCTGGCTGCGCGCGCTGTTGTGGATGCACACGAAGAGCACCGTTTGCGCCGAGTCCGCGGCGGTCACGTCGCGTCACGCGCCGCGCCGTGCGCGGCCTCGCCCAGGAGCAGTTCCACGATCGTGCAGTCCTTCCAGATGCCGTCCAACCGGCCGTGCCGGCGATACACCCCGACCTCGCGAAAGCCCAGCTCCGCGCACAGTGCGCGGCTGGCCGGGTTGTCGGTGAAGATGCGCGAGAGCAGCTTCCAGAAGCCCCGCTGCTCGCAGCGCTCGATCAGGGCCGTCATGGCTCGCCGTCCAACCCCGCGCCTGCGCGCGTCGCCGGCGACGTAGACCGAGAACTCGGCGACGCCTTCGTAACAGGCGCGCGTGCGGTATGCCGAGGTCCAGGCGAAGCCGACCACGCGCGCGCCGTCGAGCACGACGACGGTCGGGTGGGTCGCCATGTCGGCCCGCAGATCGCCGGCGATCTCGGCGACCGAGCAAGGTTCGGTGTCGAACGTCGCCTGGCGGCTCGCGATGCCCTCGTTGTAGATCGCGGTGATGGCCGGGGCGTCGGCGAGCGCCGCGTCCCGCACGGTCAGCACCGGTTCGCGGCCCGGTGTGTCCGGCGCCGCGCTCATGCCGGCACGGCGAGCGGAAGGACCGCGCCGAGCATGTCCTCGATTCGCCGCCGGGCGTCGGGGGCGAGCCGGTAGTAGACCCACGTGCCGCGCCGCTCGCACGTCACCAGGCCCGCCGTGCGCAGCAGCTTGAGGTGATGCGATACGGTGGGCTGGTTGAGCGGCAGCGCGGCGGTGAAATCGCACACGCAGTACTCGTCGTCGGCGCGCGCCAGCGTGGCCAGGACGACCAGCCGGTGCGGGTCGGCCAGCGCCTTGAAGACCCCGGCCTCGGCCGTGCGGTCCGTCGCGTCCACGGGTGCGAGCGGGCCGCAGCGTTCTATCGACATATATCGATGGTATGCCGGGCACCGCTGTGTGTCAACGTCCGAACGGCAGCCCCGTCCGGACCGGCTCAGAACTTGCTGAGAACGAAGTACGCGAGCGCCGCGACCACGCCGGCGAAGACCGGCGTCACGGTCCACGCGATCAGCAGCTTGACCACCGTGTCGCGGTTCAAGCCGCCGCGGCGTTCCGCCAGCTCACCCGCGCTCGGTGCCGTCGCGAACGATGCGTCGATCGTGCGTTCTTGGCTCATGCCGTTTTTCTCCCGCCGCTGATGCCGGCGATGGCTCCGGTGGAAACCTGCGTGGTCGACATCGGCAAGCCGAGGTTCGCGCCGAACCCGACCAGCAGCGCGGTGGTGACGTTGGCGGTGAAGCCTTCGGCCGGGTTCATCTTGACGAGATCTTCGGCCAGTACTTTGGCGACCCGCGAACCGGCCACGAGGCTGCCCACGAACATGGCGGCCGCGACGAGCACGAACAGCCAGATCACGTCGACGCTCTGCACGGCGACGCCGAGCGATACGATCTTGGGCGTGTCGTTCAGACCGCGCGCGAAACCGACCCCGCCGGCGGACAGCCAGTGCAGGCCGTCCATGCCCCACAGCGAGCGGCGCTCGCCGGCCGCCGGGGCGGGCCGCGGCCCGGCTTTTTGCACGCGGCGCGCGAAATAATTCGCCAGCGCGGACACACCGTACGCGACGAAGATGCTGACCAGGAGCGGGACGACGAGCCGCTGCGCGATGACGCCCCAGCCGATCGCGTGGGGAGCCCACAGCAAGGCCGCGCCGATCAGCGCGCCGATCAAGCCGTGCGTGGTCGAAACAGGCAAGCGCAGCACCGTCGCGACGACCACCCAAGCGATGACGCCGATCAGCGCGGCGGCCTCGAAGACCATCGTCGGCGGCTGCGTGATCGCGCCGCCGGTGAAGACCTTGAGCATGCTGTGCGCCAGCGCGGCCGATAGAAGACAGCCCGCCAGCGTCGTTATGGCACCCCAGAATATCGCCGTGCGATACCCGGCCAAACCGCTGCCGCGCAGCGTCGCGACGCCTTTGGAGACGTCGTTCGCCCCGTTCACCGCCGCGAGCACGGCGATGAGGATGAAGATCAGTACACCCATAGCCATCGTCAGCGCATGATAACCAGTCGTTAGGCAAAATACAAGGTATCGTTAACAAATACTTTGACGGCTATCAATCCAGCACTTATTATTGAAATTAATCGATGTAGTCGCTGGGCGAGCGAGGATGTATCGGGCGCCCCATTGACTCGATCAACGGGGGTGAAATCGCCGAGCCGGGCCGGGACGAGGGCCGATGCTCGATCGTCATCGAACTTCATGGCGATGCAGCAAGAGTGCGAACTGGCGCCGATTGACGCGAGCGACCGTTTTGCGGCCGCGAGCCTGTACAAGGCGCTCGCGGACCCGCACCGGCTTACGATCTTGGCAACCCTGGCGAGCTCGGCGGGCGAAGTCTGCGTCTGCGAATTCACCTCGGCCTTGCCGCTCAATCAGCCCACCGTCTCGCACCACCTCAAGGTGCTGCGCGAGGCCGGTCTGGTAACGTCCGAGCGGCGCGGCACCTGGGTGTACTACCGGCTTGCACCCGATGCGCTCGAGCACGTCGAGGCGACGACCCGCTCGCTGCTCGCCCTGCGCGCCGCGGTCTGAGCGAGGCCCGACACGGCCCGAGTGTCAGATCGAATCCCGACTGACGAGACCAGCCGCCGGCGTGTAGCCGGCGGCATCGTGTCCGACGAAGTCGCAACATATAGGGTGCCGCTGGACTCAGCCGCATAATTACCGCGCCGGCTACTTGTGCCGCATATTGATTCTGATCTATACTAGGGTTGGATCGAAGAGAATCGATTCTCGGGTATCCGGACTGGTGAACCCACCAAGGAGATCCCGCATGGCAAGAATGCCGTATACCGCACCGGCCGGCATCAAGTCGGCCTACGCGACCGTTGCCGACGGCAAGGTATCCGACACTGAGGTTACCGACGGCAAGCCGAGCACGACCGGGAGCGGTCACGGGCCGGCCATCTGCTGCGTCCGCAACCCGAAGGGCTGACCCCCAGCTCTCCTCACTGCTTTCTCGGCCCGCTCGCTGCGAGCGGGCCATCTGCCAGCGCAGGGTGTACTCCTTGGACACGAACGAACTCGTCCGCGAACGCGAGCCGGAACTGGCCCGTGCGCTCCTGGTCACGATCGCGCCGGCGGCCGAGACGGTCGCCGCGGCGACCGCGCTGGGCTTGAGCGTCGCGATCATCGGCCCCGACGGTAACAGGCCGAGCGATTGTCCCTTTTATCCCGTCGACCTCGCCGACGGGGCCGCGGTCCGGGAACTGCTCGCGGAACTGGCCGCCAGCCACGACATCGCGGGCGTCACCACCAGCGAAGGCCCCTTCGTGCGGGCCGCGGCGGAGTGCGCCGCGATCCTGGGCGTGCCGCACGCGCTTTCGGTCGAAGCCGCCGAGCGGGGCGAGAACAAGCTGCTCGCCAGGCGCCGCTACGACGCGGCCGGCGTGCGCGGCCCGCGCTACCATGCCACCGGCTCGGCGCGCGAGGCGGTCGCCGCCGCGGAGCGGATCGGCTGGCCGGTCGTGGTCAAGCCGCTCAACGACCAGAACAGCCGCTTCGTGCGGCTCTGCCGCAACCGCGACGACGTCGAAGCCGCGCTGGCCGCGGTCCACCAGGCCGAGTTCAACGCCGGCGGCCAGCCGCTGCTGCCCGAAGTTCTGATCGAAGAGTTCGTCAACGGCCCCGAGTACAGCGTCGAGCTGTTCGTCGAGCGCGGTGCCGCGACCGTCGTCGCGATCTGCTCCAAGGCGCTCGGCCCGCCGCCGTTCTTCGTCGAGATCGCGCACGCCGTTCCGGCCGCGGTGAGCGACAAGCTCGCCGCCGAGCTGAAAGCGACCGCGACGGCCGCCGTCGCCGCGCTCGGCGCCGACAACTGCGTCGCGCACGTCGAGCTGCGCGTGCGCCGCGAGCAGGCGTACGTGATCGAAGTCAACCTGCGCGTCGCGGGCGGCAAGCTGGCCGATCTGGTCGCCACCGTCACCGGCTGGGACCTGCCCGCGGTCGAGCTCGATCTCGCCCTGGGCCGGCCGGTCCGCGCGCCCCGGACGCCCGAGACGAAGGTCGGCGTGTACCACTGCCTGACCGTCGAGGTGCCGTCGGTGGTGCGCTACGGCCAGGACCCGATCGAGCTGGACGGCGTCTGGCCCGCGCCGATCCTGGAGCTCGACGTCCCGTCCGGCAGCACCGTCCATCCCGTCAACGACCCCCGCGGCCGCATCTTCGGCCGCATCCTGGCCTTCGGCGACGACGCGACCACCGCGTGGTCGACCGCGCGCAAGATCCGATCGCTCCTTCGGCTGCAGACCGAACCGCTGAGCGACACCACCTCCCAAGCCGTCGCAGACAGTCCTGGCTCCGCCAAGACCGGCTGCTGCTGAAAGCGATCGCATGCAAGTCACACTGATCTCCACCTACGAGGGCGGAATGCAGCCGCTCGGCATCGCCGGCGCTGCCGCTCACCTCGCTCACGCCGGGCACACGGTCCGCGCGCAAGACCTGACCCTCGAAGAGCTGGACTGGGCCGCCGTCGAGCGCTCGGGACTGGTCACGTTCAGCGTGCCGCTGTTCGACTCGACCGCGCAGGCGATCGAGATCGCGCAGGAGATTCGCCGCCGCGAGCTGCCGGCCAAGATCGTGTTCTACGGGTCGTACGCGATGCTCAACAGCGAGCACGTGCTGTCGACCGCGGCCGACGCCGTGATCGAGGGCGACTGGGAGCACGTGCTGGTGGACGTGGCCGGCCGGCTGGACCGCGGCGAAGCGTTCGCCGACGCGCCGGGCATTTCGACCACCGGCAAGAAGGCGCTTCCGACCTACCTGCGCACCGGGCGGCTCGTGCCGGATCGCTCGATCCTGCCGCCGCTGACCTCGTACGGCTATGCCGAGGCCAAGGCGCGCATGAAGCGCGACGTCGTGGTGGGCAACGTCGAGACGGCGCGCGGCTGCCGCTTCTCGTGCAAGTACTGCTCGGTCTTCGCCGCCTACAAGAACAAGGTCGTCCCGTTCCCGGTCGACGTGGTGCTGCAAGACATCGACAACGTCGTCGCGGCCGGAGCGCAGCACATCTGCTTCATCGACGCGGACTTCCTCAACGCGCCCAAGCACGCGCTCGAGATCGCGCAGAAGATGCACGAGAAGCACCCCGAGCTGACCTTCGACTTCACCACCCGCTGCGACCTCATCATCGAGGACCCGTCGCGCATCGAGCGGCTGGTTTCGTACGGCGCGCAGTTCCTGACCAGCGCGCTCGAGTTTCCGTCGGACCGCGTGCTCGAGGCCGTCAACAAGGGCTTCGGGGTCGAGACGATCGCCGCGGCGATCGTGGTCTGCCGCAAGGCGGGCATCACGCTCAACCCGACCTTCCTGATGTTCAACCCCTGGATCTCGCTGGAGGACCTGGGCACGTTCTCGGACTTCATCGCCGCGAACGGCTTGGAGGACGACGTCGAGGCGATCCAGTTCCAAACGCGGCTGTGGCTCTACAAGGGCTCGCCGCTGCTGCAGAACGTCGAAGTGCAGAACCAGATCACGGTCGAGAACGGCTTCAACTACGAGTGGAAGCACGCCGATCCGGCGGTCGAGCAAGTCTTCGAAGGCATCCGCGCCACCATGCCCCAGGACACCTCGACCCGCTGCTGCCTGAAGTGCTAGTGGATCGCGCTGCGCGCGATCCTTCGCGTTCGGCCTTCGGCCGAGCCGCCCCAATGGAAGCATAACGTCACCGACGAGGTATCGATCCGATGAGTGCCATCGCCATGCTGCAGGGCCAAGTGCTCTCCGTCGCGGCCAAGCAGGGCCGAACCCTCGAGCTCACGCGCGCCGTCGCCGGCTGGACGCCGGCGGCGCCGAGCGGCGCCGCGGGCCCGGTGCTGGTGC
>CAXTNU010000234.1:0-6489 GCA_964245595.1 uncultured bacterium
TTTCACGGGCGCCGTGCGGTTCGCTCGATCTGCCGACGTGCAGCTCACTGGTTCGCTCAGGTTTTGCTGAGGCCGCCGGCTACGACGTACGGTCCAGTGCTTCGCGCTCGATCCGATAGGTTAGCCCCGCGGACCCGAGGCCGCGACGCTGGCATTCAGCCAGCAGCTGACCGGTCGAGCGAGTTCCGAACGCTGCATGGATGTGGTGCACGTGTTTTCGGACCGTCGTGGGTGCGCGGTTCGTCTCGGTGGCGATCTGCACCGTGTTCTTGCCCTCGAGCAGCCGGCGCAAGACGTCCCGCTCGGCCGGCGTGAGCTCGCGGGCAACGGGATCGACGTACGCTCGCATGCGCGATCCCAGGCGTGCGGCAAGGAACGAGTTCGGAAAGTTGTCGCGGATGATGAGCGCCGCGCGCTCGAGCGGAATCTCCCCGCGCGTGTCGACCGAGGTGGCATCCAGCTCGATGAGCGCGAGCGCCTCCCGCCACAGGTAGCCGCACGAGTTGAAGAGGCTGACCGCTTTGCGGAACCACTCCCCCGCACGCTCGTGGTCGCCAACGGCGCGGGCGACCATGCCGCGGACATGCGCATCCCAGCCCGCCAAGCGTGGATCGGCGTCTCGATCGCGCAACACACGCGTGGGGTCCATTTTCGACGTTACCGTATCGTACCGTTGCAGCATGGCCGGAGCAGCGGCGGGGCTATCCATAGCGAGGATTTCGGCGAGATACAGAAGGGCGATGCGCTCCTCATTGCCGGTTGCGTTCCAGTCAACGGACTCAGCGAGTTTCGACGCATCCTCCGCGAAGATATGTGCGCTACCAAGCTCACCGAAGGCCTGGAATAGACCGGCTCCCCAAGTCAGCGCCCAGACCCGCCATGCCGGCGTCGGAGCAATGCTAAGAGCATCGTAGGCTTTGCGGAATGCTTTAAATCGGTTACCGTCATGCGCATATAGCCATGCGTCCAACGAAAGCAACTGGACTCGGGTCGAGGTCGGTATGGCAGGACCGAACGAGGTACCAGGAATCGTACGGCCATGGGGCATCGTATGGGTGCCAAGAATCTTTGCCGAGCGTAGGTTCATCTCCAGTGCCGCAATCTGACATATGATCTGCGTGGCTAGACCGAGGTCTCGCCCCCGGCACTGAGCGTAGGCTTGCTGGGCGAGGTAGAAGAGTCGAAGAGCCTTTGGGAACTGCGCATTGGCTATGGCGATGAAGGCACGTAGCTCTATCGCCCGGACGGATATTACGTCGAGCTTCGCTCGTTCGGCCATTGTCGCGCATCGGGACGCATCGTTGTACTCGTGTTTCAGCCAGTGGGCGACACCACGATAATATGCGATCTCCGCTTTGATCGAGCGGTCAGCGCGTCTGAGATTGGCCGCTTCGTCGGCATCGGCAAGTAACTCGAGGCCGTGGTCGGCGCCCTGCGACAGGGCGACCGCGTACCCATGCAACATGCGTGCTGTGCAGGAATCGTCCACGCTTGAGAACTTGGCCAGATCTGGGCCTAATAACTCGACGACTTCGGCTGGCCGTTGAAGCCGCAGAAGACCACGAGAAAGAACAAGAAGCGCTTCGGCGCCCAGACGAACATCTGCAAATGTTCGGCCCTGGAGCTCCGTTACGCACTTGACAAAATCACCCCGCAGAAACGCCTCTCGCGCAGACGTCAGCAAAGATGCCCCGGCCGGCACGTGCGGGGTGGTAGAGGGAAGGACGTCACCGATGCCGTCCATGACGGAGCGTTTCTTGAGCGTCACCCGAGCGCGATACACCTCAGCAAGGGCGGCCAATGACCGCCCTGGTATTTGGTGCTCTTGCTTTACCGCTCGCCTCGGTGACGTCCTTCCCTCCAATGCGAAGCTCTACGCGTGCACGCCGGCGCTACGAGCGCTTCCGCCGGCCGTCACGATGTGGGCCCGCCCCCGACGACATTCGAGGGCGAAGGGACCGGCAAAGGATTGTTTGAGCCAGACGTTGCCGAAGTTGACGTGCTGGCGGGTCCGCTGCCGCTGATGGTCGTGAGATGCGCGTTCAAGCTGCCCAAGCCGGCCAGAAACGCGGCCAGCAGAATCGTGGGGATGCTCATTTGCGAGGATGCTCCTTTTAGAGGTTGGTGGATAGTAATTTCCACTAGCCCCTATGGTACGCGAAGCCCGTCCTCACCGCCGGAAATGCGCCAAATGTTGCCGTTAGCACCCTGCGTGGCTCCGCCTACGTTCCCAAAATCGGACATTTCACGCTTCCTTGATTTCTACACCCAATGGAGTATGGGCCCGCCGTCCCCGCAGCGCCATGATCGGTCCAGCCGTAGCCGAACGTGTGCCTTTCATGCGCTCGGGCGGCTGATCGGTGGGTGGCCGGTAGCGTGTGAGTGTCGCGGGCTCGTTCTCCCGTGGTCGTGCACGATGCGTCTCGCGAACTGACGTGCGAGCGCGCTCCATCGCAATTATGCATGCTGGCGGCCTTGCGGCCGAAACACGGCGTGGCAAAGCGGGCATTTCTACACTCAGGGGAGTATGGACTGGCTCACGCGTGGCAACGATGATTGCGAGGTGCACGGCAGCAGGCCCCCTATCCCACGCGTCCGTTATCCGCGCTGCGTCGCGCCAGGACGACCCTGGCCATCGCCACGGCGCCATGCCGTGCGCTTCGATGAAGACGCACGTACTTATCGCCCTCGCCAAGCCGATGCCCACTGCAAAACGAACTGATCCGATGGATTCCAACGCCGCCGTCACGCTCACCGACAACCAACGCCAGATTCTCCTGCAGCTCTTCGCCGGAAGCCATATCGACGAGATCGCCTCAGCGACGGGCCGCAAGCCTTCGACGATTTTCAACACCGTTCGCACCGTCCGCAAGCAGCTGGGTGCCCGTAACGACTTCGACCTGATGCGCGAGTGCCTACGGCGTCGCATCGTTACGCTCGGCGAAGTCTATCGGCTTGCCGACGCGCTGCGCCGCGCACAACGCCCGTCGGCTAGCGGACGCGCAGGTAGATGATGTTGCGCACGCTCTCGCCGCGGCAGACACGGCGTCGCAGCGGAAGCCAGGATACGTAAACTGCACGACGAACGCTTGTATTGGGTCATAAGGGATGAAGGTAAGAAAGGATCACCGCCGCCGGGTCGGCCCAGTCGAGCGGGACCGGCTCGGCGCCGCAGCAGCGCGCGGCCGAGGTCAGCCGGGTGCAGCGCGGGCAGAGCGCGCCGGCGAGCTCGCCGAGGTCGCGGGTCTCCAGCGCGATCACGTTCCGCATGCGCCCCCGTCAGCGCAGGTGTCGAACAGCGTCAGCGGCTCCTCCGCGTCATCACGTCTTCCAACGGCTCCATTTCCTTCGAGACGAATAGGTCCGGGTGACCGCGTCCGACCTTGTGGATCGCGCGGCAGCCATCGAACGCCATCCCCCTCGTTGCGAGCGCATCTCACTCGCGCGGTTGGAGGGACGCGAGTGATCTGTGCGAGTTAGCTTAGTAAGAGCCGTCCCTCTTGGGTAGCTCCTCCTGGTCTCGCATGTCTGAAGATTCGGGAGTTGAGGCGTCCGTAGGATCCCACGCATCATCTTCGGGCGAGTAGCCCTCGTCTCCAGTGTCCGGGGCGTTGGGGTCGAACGAATCGAGAGAGTTATAGTTTGCCATTGAATTTCGCTCTTTCTCCGCGCTCGGCGGTGTTTTGCTAGGGGCGCAAGGCCCACGAAGGCATTATATCGCATGACATTTCTAGCGTGGCCTCGCGGCGTTGACACGGGGACAGGTTGATTCAGCATCCTACGCCCACCGCACGAAAAGCGGCCCCATGCGGACCTCTGAAGACGGGCCGCAATACCCTCACCAAAAATCCGCTAGTGAGCCAGGTCGTTTACACGGCGTACGGATCGCCAGCGTCGCACGATCACCGCGTACAATCCATCGGTTCCGTTAACGACACGCGCTACTACCAAGCAGTGACGCCCGGCGTTCATATGCCGGACACGGACAGCTTCTTGGGCGCGACGTTGCGGTCTCGACGGATTCGACCAGCGGACAACTCAATGGCATCGGCGCACATAAAAGGGCACCGCGATCACGGCCGAGACCGTCGTACGATGACGGCCGACCGTTCGGCGTCGAGCCATTCCGCCGCCCGCACCAGCGGCGAGGTGAGGTAGGCGAACGCCTCGCGAACGTCGGCGCGCTCGCAGACCGCCGGCGTGTTCGCCGCACGCAGCACGGCATCGACGAGCATCATCGCCGCATCCTCGGTCAGATGCGCGGCCTCGGCCGGAGCGCCGGCGGTACTCCGTTGCACGTTCCAGCCTTCGGCGCAGATCGCCGCCGCGATGGAGGAGACGCGTTTCGCGCGACCGTGTGCGCGCTCCCAGCCGATGCTGTCCACCCGGTCCGCGGCGAAGGTCTGCTCGAACAGCGGCCGGCACTCAAACGGATCCGAGCCCAGTTCCAGCAGCGCGACGATGTCGGCGACGGTCCACGCGCTCACTTCGTGCAGGTGCAGCTCGCCGACGAACTCGCTGTCTTCGACCGCGAACGCCGGCCCGACCATGATGCAGTAGTCGGCCTTGAAACCCGCCCGGAACTTCGCCGCCTCGGCAACGTGAGGACTGGGAACCGCCGTGCCCTGCGTCGTCTTGCACTCCACCATCACCCGATAGCCCAACGGTCCGAGCGGCGCGTCCAGCACGGCATCCGGGGCGCCTTTCCCACCGATGTGACGCGCGTTGAACCCAAGCGCCGAGAATGCGTCGCACACGGCCACTTCGAACGCGGTCGGATCGGGGCCCGGGCTGGTTTCGCGCAGCCGCTTGGCGAGCGCGGCTGCGTCGGGATGTGCCGCGGGCCCGGGCAGCGGCGGCCCGGGCGGCCAGTCGTCAGGGCTTTGGTTGATGCGAAACCGGCGATCCGCGAGCTGAACGATGCGCGGCACACGGTGCGCCGCCTCAACGCGGTTGAGGTATGCCAGCAGCGACACGTAGACCACGCGCGGGTTCGTACCGGCGTGCAGCAGCTTCGCGGCTACGGCGGCCTTCACCAGCTCGTCGACGGTGCGCGGGAGACCGTCCGCCAGCACCGTGAACGCCGCCTGCAGGTTGCCGCCGTGCGCCTCGCGCTCGAGCGCCAGCAGCAACGCTTCCGGCTCCAGCTCGTCCTGAGTTTCGAAATCCATCGAGCCCGCCTTCCACACGCCGCTCGCGGCTACTGCTTTCTTGATATGCCTCAATGATCGACGGGGCACACCGACGTGCTTGACCTCACTCGGCGCTGATCCGCTGGTCGTTCGGTCGGGAAAACAGCAAACTACTGGCAACGGGAGGGCTGGTGCGCAGTGGGGTGACGGCTAATCCTGCGAACCATTGCGAACTGGTATCTCCATAGCGGCTGCGGCGTATAGGGTCTAAGGAGCAAAGACGACGTTTCTCGCCGGATCGCTCCGCGCGCGAAGCGTCGTCGTGGCGACGCCATTCTTCACGGTCACGGTGAGCTCCAGACGTGCACCGGCCGGTAACGGAAGATCGACGTTTGCCGTCCCGTTTGGACTGCGGGGGTCGGGCCGAAGGGGAACGCCGGCGTAGCGGGGTTCTGCATCACCGCGATCCCCGTCGGCGCGGTACCGCGTCAACAACGTGACGTCGACATGACGGCCGGGAAGATCGACGAGGCCGTACGCCGGGGTGGCCCACAAGGTCACTGGGGGCGCCGTTCCTCGCACGCGAACCATCACGGGCGCCGCCTGGCTGCGCCAATCTCGGCTGCTGATCGTTTTTATCGCAACCGGCTGACTTGAAATGCGGACTTCCACAGAGATTTTTCCGTGCCGAACTTCGAAGCGCTGTTCCTGCGGCTGTGCCGCATCTTGTTGTAGCAACGTCGATGCTACGACAACGAAGCTCACGAAGGCTGCCCTGCGTAATGCCCGCATCGATGCCCTACTCCGCCCGGTCCGAGAAGCCTTTGCTCAGCAGGCGCTGGGCGGCGTGGAGGGTCGCGAACTGCTCGGCGGCGCGGGTGTAGATCGCTTCGGTGATCGCGTCCAGCGCGGCGGGCGGAATCTCGGGCGCGTGCTGGGCGACGACGATCGGGATCGCGTCGCGGATCGCGCGCAGCGCGTCGTCGGTCGTGTCGAGCAGTTGCGCGGAGAGGTCGTCGAGCGCCCTCGAGAGCCGCTTGGCGAGGGCCTGGCCCAGCTCGCGGGTGCTGCGGGCGAAGACTTCGGGCAAACCGTCGATCTGGCTCTGGAGCTGCTCGAGCGCCGCGCGCGAGACGACCACCATCTCGTCGCCGGGCGGCGGGCCGTTGGATTCCATCGTCAGGTCTTCGGGACCGCCGCCAGCAAGCTCTGCACCTCGTCGTGCACGCGCCCGTTGCTGACCAGGATCGAGCCCGTCGCCAGGTCGAGCGGGCCGTCCGGCAGCCCGCTCACCCGCCCGCCCGCCTCCTCGACCAGCAGCGCGCCGGCCGCGACGTCCCACGGCTTGAGGTCCCAC